>NZ_JBEXNO010000058.1:0-36834 GCF_040611175.1 Streptomyces sp. NPDC003036
GGGGGGGGCTCTCGGTTGGGTGGTGGTGTGTTGGGTGGTCGCCGGGGGGGGGGGGGGGGGCGCCGGGGGGGGGGTGGCGGCGCTGTTTCGCCGCCCCCCCCCCCCCACGACGAGGGCGGCCTCGACGTCGCCGTGGGGGGTGGTGACGACGGCGGGGCGGCCGTCGAGGGCGCCGCCGCCCGGCTCGGCGAGCGTCGCGGGGGAGGCGGTACGCACCACTCCCTCGGGCAGGCGGGAGGCGAGCAGCTCGACGAGCGTGGCCCGGGGCAGCACGACGAGCGGCCCGCCGAAGCGTTCCGCGGCGGCCCGGGCGTTCGTACGGGCGAGCCAGCGGCCGCGCGGGGTGCGCAGGCCGCCGTCGCCCTGCCAGGCGGCCAGGGCCCGGACGTCGTCGCCGAGGCCGATGACGTCGAGGGCGCGCAGGGAGTTGGGCGCCAGGCTGATGGCGGCGCCGACGGGCCTCAGCGAGGCGGCGCGCTCCAGGACGGTGACGCGCCAGCCGCGCCGGTGCAGCGCGACGGCGGCGGTGAGCCCGCCGATGCCGCTGCCGATGACGACGGCGTGGGGCGGGGTGGTCGGGTGGGTGTCCATGGCTCCTCCGGCGATCCGGGCGGATGGGATGGAACGGAACGGCGGAACTACAGCTGTAGTGCCGCGCCACTCACCGTACTACAGCTGTAGTGACGGCGGTAGGTTGTCCGTATGACCGCACGCGCCGAACTGATCGCCGACGCCGCCCTCGCCCTCCTCGCCGAGCGGGGCATGCGCGGCCTGACCCACCGCGCCGTGGACGAGCGCGCGGGCCTGCCGCAGGGCTCGACGTCCAACCACGCCCGCACCCGCCAGGCCCTGCTGGAGGCGGCGGTACGGCGGCTCGCGGACCGCGAGGCGCAGGTGATCGGCCCGGAGGAGCTCGGGGCGATGGCGGACGGCGACGGGGAGCCGAGCACTCAGGCCCGAGGCGGCTCCGGCGACGAGCGGGGGCGGGGCGAGGGCGGCGGCGACGCGCTCGGCGCCCTGCTCGACACGCTCGCCCTGGCGCTGCACCGCTACCTCACCCGCCACGGCGACCTCCTCGTCGCCCGCTACGAGCTCGCGCTGGAGGCGACGCGGCGACCCGAGCTGCGGACCTTCTACGACGAGACCGGCCGCCGGTTCCGGGAGCCGCTGACCGCGCTGATGCGGGCGGCCGGCTCCACCGATCCCGAGCGCCACGCCCTGTCGCTGGTGGCGTGGTGCGAGGGGCTGATGTTCTCCTGCGCCGCGGGCGCGTACCACTCGGCCGTGCCGGGCCGGGAAGAACTGCGGAGCGGTTTCGAGGAGTTGCTGCGCGGCATGCTCGGCCGATAACCCCTGGCGGCGGGGCGGACGGTCGGCGAGGATGCCGGACATGACGACAACCGAACAACCCGAACGGGACCCGCGCCTCGGGCCCTCCGGACTCGCCGGCGAGCGCGAGATGCTGGACGGCTGGCTGGAGTACCACCGGGCGACACTGGCCAAGAAGTGCGAGGGCCTGGACGACAAGCAGCTGCGGGAGAGGTCCGTCCCGCCGTCCGAGCTCTCGCTCCTCGGCCTCGTACGGCACATGGCCGAGGTCGAACGCGCCTGGTTCCGCCGCGTCCTGATCGGCGAGGACGCCGACCCGATCTACTACACCGAGGAAGACCTCGACGGGGACTTCCGCACCTCCGAGGACGACACCTGGGAGGAGGCGTACGCCACCTGGCAGGCCGAGATCGCGCAGGCCCGCGACATCGCCGCCGCGCACGCCCTCGACGATGTGGCCGTACGCCCGGACCGCCGCAGCGGGGAGCCGCTCAACCTGCGCTGGATCTACACGCACATGATCGAGGAGTACGCGCGCCACAACGGCCACGCCGACCTGCTGCGCGAGCGCGTCGACGGCGCGACCGGCGACTGACCGTCGCCCGCGCGACGGCCATCACCCGTGCGGATCAATCAGCGCGCGTAGGCGTCCCGAACGCGCCCCGGAACCACCACAGTTACGGGGTGCAACGAACGAGAACCACCGCGAGGATCCTGGCCACCGTGGCGATGGCCGCCGTCTCCGGCTGCGTGGCCGTCGAGCCGCACCCCGGTTCCGCACCGGCCGTGCCGGAAGCGAGCCACCCGGCGTCGCGGGGCGCCGCACCGCAGATCGTCGAGGGCCCGGCGCGCGAGGCGCTGGAGGCCGCCCTGCCGTCACCGCCGGCCGCCCCCACCCGGCCCCCGTCCGCCGCGCAGGACCGGCGGAAGCCCGCCGGCGCCCGCGCGGTGCCCGGCGGCGGCCCGCACCGCGACGACCGGCCGCCGCGCCGTGCGCCGCGCGCGCCGGGCGTCCCGGACGCGGACGAACTGCGCGCACGGCTCCCCAAGGTCCGCCCTCCGGCCCGGCCGCCCCTGCCCGTCACCGTGCCGGACGTGTGCGCCCTCGGCGAGGACTACGGCGGCTGGCAGCGCAGCAGCCAGGAGGCCCGGGCCTGCCGGGAGGCCTACGGCCACTGACCACCACCCGGCTCGCGGAGGGGGGCTCGCGGAGGCGGGCTCGCGGACGCGGCTCAGTCTCCGCGCAGCCGCCGGTCCAGCCGCTCGATGGCCGCGCGGACGCCGTTGCCGTACCCGCCGGGGTCCAAGGACTCCGAGGCGGCGCGGGCGCGGTCGAGATGGGCCCGGGCGGCGTCCGGGCGGTGCAGTTTCAGGTAGTCGGCGGCGAGGTTGAGGTGGAGCGAGGGGTACAGCGCCCGCAGCGCCGCAGCGGCGGGGCGGGCGGACCGCCCCTCCTCGGCGCCCGGGCCCTCGGCCTTCCCCTCGGCGCCCCGGAGCTCGGCCTCGGCCACGACCTCGGTCTCGCCCTCGGCCGCGCTGAGCGCCCGCAGGTCCCAGGCCAGCTCGTCGTCGGGGTCGTCCTGGGCGTCGGCCAGGCAGTGCGCGAGCGTGCAGCGCTGGAGGGGGTCGCCGTCCGCGCCGATCTGCTCCCACAGCGCGGCGAGGCGGTTGCGGGCCTCTTCGCGGTCCCCGCCGTGGAGCAGCATCGTCGCCTGCCCGATCCTGGTCATGACGGCGTCGTCCGGCGCCGCCTCCTGCTCCTGCTGCTGCTCACGCACTGCGGCCTCCGCTCGTCGGTCCTGCCTCCTCCGACGCTAGCGGCGGGTGTCCGGCACGCTCGGGAAGCGGGCCCGTAGGGCCCGTCTTCCGAGAGGCGTCAGCCGCCCAGGTTGGGGATGCGCCAGTCGATCGGGGCGTGGCCCTGTGCCTTGACCGCCTCGTCGATCTGCGTGAACGGACGGGAGCCGAAGAACTTCTTCGCGGAGAGCGGCGAGGGGTGGGCGCCCTTGATGACGACGTGGCGCGTCTCGTCGATCAGCGGCAGCTTCTTCTGGGCATAGTTGCCCCACAGGACGAAGACGGCCGGATCGGGCCGGGAGGCGACGGCGCTGATCACCGCGTCCGTGAACTTCTCCCAGCCCTTGCCCTTGTGGGAGTTGGCCTCGCCGCCCCGCACCGTCAGAACGGCGTTGAGCAGCAGCACGCCCTGCCGGGCCCACGGCATGAGGTAGCCGTTATCGGGCACGGGGTGCCCGAGCTCCTCGTGCATCTCCTTGAAGATGTTCCGCAGGGAGGGCGGGGTCTTGACGCCGGGCCGCACGGAGAAGCACAGCCCGTGCCCCTGCCCCTCGCCGTGGTACGGGTCCTGGCCCAGGACGAGGACCTTGACCTGGTCGTACGGGGTGGCCTCGAGCGCGGCGAACACCTGGTCGTGCGGCGGGTGGACCGGCCCCTTGGCCCGCTCCTCCTCGACGAACTCGGCGAGCAGCTTGAAGTACGGCTTCTCCAGCTCGTCGCCGAGGACGCCGCGCCAGGACTCGGGCAGCGTGTAGGTGTCGGTCACGTCAACAACCTCCGGTGTGTGATCGTCTCTCGTGACAGAAACTACCGGCCACCACTGACAACCGGTCCGCCGCCTCCCGTCGGCAGCCTCCTGCCGGCCCTCTCCTACCAGCTGGCCTTCCGCTCCAGCTCCCACATCTGCATGACGGTCTGCGGGTCGAGCGCCCGCTCGCCGCCCGCGATCTCCTCGGTCGCCGCCACGTACAGCTTGCCCTGCCACAGCGGCAGCAGGCGGACGTCGTCGACGAGGATCTCCTGGGCCTTCTCGAACTGCTTGGCGACCGCTCCGCGGTCGCTCTCGCGGCGCGACAGGGGCAGCAGCTGCTCGGTGATCTCGGGGCGCACGTACGGCGTCGCGTGGACGTTCTCCTCGCCGACGAACGGCGCGACGAAGTTGTCCGGGTCCGGGAAGTCGGGGAACCAGCCGCGGCCGAAGACCGGGTACTCCCGCTTCTGGTAGCCGGCCTGGAAGTCCTTCCAGGCCTTGCTCTTCAGCGTGATCTTGAAGAGTCCGGACGCCTCGAGCTGCCGCTTGAGCTCCGCGAACTCCAGAGCGGTGGCGGAGCCGTAGCGGTCGGTGGTGAACCAGAAGGTCAGCTTCACCGGCGCGTCGACGCCCGCGTCGCGCAGGATCTTCTTCGCCTTGTCGACGTCCGGCTCGCCGAACCGGTCGAAGAACTCGGTGGTGTGCCCGGCGATGCCCTTCGGGACCATGGAGTACAGCGGCTCGGCGGTGCCCTGGTAGACCTTGGCCACCAGCGCCTCGCGGTCCACGACCTGGGCGACGGCCTGCCGTACCGCCAGCTTGGAGACGGAGGGGTCCTCGGCGTTGAAGACGAGGTAGCGGATGTCGGCGCCGGTCGACTCGACGAGCTGCAGCCCCTCGTTCGCGGGCTTCCGCTCCCGCAGGTCGACGACCTCCTCCGCGGTCAGACCGCGGTACGTGGCGTCGATCTCCTTCTTCTTCAGCGCCTCGACCATCGCCTCGGACGCACCGAAGTAGCGGATGGTGACGCCGTCGTTCTTGCGGTCGGCGAAGCCCTTGTAGTTCGGGTTCTTCGACAGCTCGGCCTTGACGCCCTCCTCGTACGAGTCGAGGACATAAGGGCCGGAACCGGTCAGCTTGCCGTCCTCGCGGAGCTTGTCCTCGGGGTACTTCGCCGGGTCGACGATCGACATGGCGGGGGTGGCGAGGATGAACGGGAACGTCGCGTCCGGTTCCTTCAGGTGGAAGACGACGGTGGCGTCGCCGTTCGTCGCGACGCGGTCGAGCGAGCCGAGAAGGCCGCTGGGGCCGCCCTTCGCGTTGATCTTCCGGATCCGGTCGATCGAATGCTTCACGGCCTGCGCGTTCAGCTTGCCGCCGTCGGAGAACGTCAACCCGTCCTTGAGGTCGCACTGGAAGACCTTGCTGGACGCGTCGGTGAACTTGCACTCGGCGGCGTCGGGCTGCGGAGTCGTGCTACCGGTGGGGAAACTCAGCAGGGTCTGGAAGACATTCCGGTACAACTCCCATGAATTGTCCCAGGCGGCTGCGGGGTCGAGCGTGGTGGGTGCGCTCGTCGTACCGACAACGATCTTGTCCTGCCCATCGGTCTCGCCATCGGAGAAGAGGCCACAGCCCGCCAGCAGGGATATGGACGCAAGGGCTGCAGCGGCCTGCAGGCTGGTCCGGTTGAACACGTGCACGCTCCTCGTTCAGCCATGGGTCGGCCGACCATACCGCAGCGCCCCGCCCGGTCAATGCGCAGGCCCGGCGGGGCGCTTGGGTAAGCAACAGTCAATCGGAACAATCCGGCTCAGCCGACCCCGGCATTCAGGAAAATTCCCCCATCGACGACGAGCGTCTGGCCGGTGATCCAGTCCGACTGCCCGGAGGTGAGGAATGCGGCGGCGCCGCCGATATCCGCCGGGACACCGAGCCGGCCGAGCGGATATCCGGCCGTGACCTCCTCCTCCCTCCCCTCGTAGAGGGCGGTGGCGAATTTCGTCTTCACGACCGCGGGGGCGATCGCATTGACCCGGACGAGCGGAGCGAATTCATGGGCGAGCTGCAGGGTCAGATTGACCATGGCCGCCTTGCTCATGCCGTACGCGCCGACGAAAGGCGAGGCGGTGAGACCGGCGATGGACGCGATGTTCACGATCGCACCGCCGTGGTCCTTCTGCCACGCCTTCCAGGTCTGCTGGGCGAAGCCGAGCGCGGAGATCACGTTGGTCTCGTAGACCTTGCGGACCACGTTCAGGTCGAGCTCGGCCATCGGGCCGAAGACCGGGTTCGTACCGGCGTTGTTGATCAGGAAGTCGACGCGGCCGAAGGCCTCCATCGTGCGCTCCACGGCGAGCGCCTGGTGCGCCTCGTCGTGGGCCTTGCCGGCGACGGCGATCACCCGGTCGGCGCCGAGCCGCTCGGCGGCCTCCTTGAGCGCCTCCTCGCCGCGCCCGGTGATGCACACGCGGTCGCCGCGGGTGACGAGCGCCTCCGCGACTCCGTATCCGATGCCGCGGCTGGCGCCCGTGACGAGGGCGACCTTTCCGGACGGCTCGGGCAGCTCCTGTGCGGTCATGTCGGTGACCCTCCTCAGTTGAGCGGGCCGCCGGCCACGTACAGGACCTGGCCGGAGACGAACCCGGCGTCGTCGCTCGCGAAGAACGCGATCGCATTCGCGACGTCCTCCGGCTTGCCGACCCGCTGCACCGGGATCTGGGTGGCCGCGGCGGCCTGGAACTCCTCGAAGCCCATGCCCACGCGGGCGGCGGTCTGGGCGGTCATCTCGGTGACGATGAAGCCGGGCGCGACGGCGTTGGCGGTGATGCCGAACTTGCCGAGCTCCTTGGCGAGGGTCTTGGTGAAGCCCTGCAGCCCCGCCTTGACGGCGGCGTAGTTGGCCTGGCCCCGGTTGCCGAGCGCGGAGGACGAGGAGAGGCTGACGATCCGGCCGAATCCGGCGTCGACCATGTGCTTCTGGCACGCCTTGGCCATCAGGAACGCGCCCTTCAGGTGCACGTTCACGACCGTGTCCCAGTCGGACTCGCTCATCTTGAAGAGCAGGTTGTCACGGAGCACGCCCGCGTTGTTGACGAGGATCGTCGGCGCCCCGAGCTCGTCGGCGACGCGCGCGACGGCCGCCTCCACCTGGGCGCTGTCGGAGACGTCGCAGCCGACGGCGATGGCCTTGCCGCCCGCCGCGGTGATCTTCTCGACGGTGTCCTTGCACGCGGCCTCGTCGAGGTCGAGTACGGCGACGGCGCGGCCCTCGGCGGCCAGTCGGACGGCGGTGGCGGCGCCGATGCCCCGCGCCGCGCCCGTGACGACGGCTACGCGCTGCTCGGTGGTGGACATGCTGGTTCTCCTCGCCCTTGGATCCCTGGGGATGCGGCCACTCGCCCCTGACACGTCCATGTCGGTGAGCGACCGCTTAGTACCTTCAGCAGACGAGACGCTAGAAGCCCTGGCACCCGGTGTCAACGGCACACCGGGTGCCCCCTGTCACGTGGCGTGCGCCCGGACCGGCGCTCAGCGCACCAGCAGGTCGAGCAGCCGCTCGGCCTCCGCCTCCGGATCGGCGGTCAGACCGGTGTGGACGGGCCCGGGTTGGACCACCGTGGAGCGCGGCGCGATCAGCCACCTGAAGCGCCGTCCGGCGTCGTCGCCCGCCGCCTGCCCCGCGTGCTCACCGCCCTGGCAGACGCCCTCCACGGCGTGCAGGGCGGCCCGTACGCCCACCACGTCGGCGTGCGGGTCCAGGGCCTTCAGCTTGGCCTCGTCGAGGTGCGTCCGCGCGCACACGTAGGACTTGGCGCGGCAGTAGACCACCACGCCGGCGTTGAAGCACTCGCCGCGCTCGACGCGCGGTACGACGCGCAGCAGCGCGTACTCGAAGACGTCCCGGTCGGTCACGTGGTGCTGTCCTTCGTGCGGTCCTGCTTGGAGGGGGGCGCCAGCCGTTCGGCGAGCCAGCCGGGGGCCCGGGAGGGCCCCGGTTCGGTGCGCTCGCCGACGGTGACGCGCTCGTGGATGGTCGCCGCGCGCGACAGGAGGGTCTCCACATAGGCGCGGCGCAGCGCGTCGGTCGTCTCGAACCCCGGCTCGTCCACGAGCCATTCGTCGGGTACGTCGGCGGCGACCTCGGTCAACAGCTCCTCGGTGACGAGCGGCGCCAGCTCGGCCGCCGCCGCGGCCACGTCCGGGCCGAAGGTGGCCAGGACGTGGTCGGAGGCGTCGTACGGCTTGGCCGCGGAGGCGGCGGCGCCCGGCCAGTTGTGGTGCCAGATCATGGTGGCGCCGTGGTCGATGAGCCAGGGTTCGCCGTGCCAGACGAGCATGTTGGGGTTGCGCCACGAGCGGTCGACATTGTTCACGAGCGCGTCGAACCAGACGACCCGCCCCGCCTCCACCGGGTCCATCGCATAGGCGAGGGGGTCGAACCCGATGGACCCCGGCAGATAGTCCATGCCCAGGTTCAGCCCACCACTCGCCTTGAGCAGCTCCTGCACCTCCTGATCGGGCTCACCGAGCCCGATGACCGGATCCAGCTGAATGGCGACCAGTTCCGGCACCCGCAGCCCGAGCCGCCGGGCCAACTGCCCGCAGACGACCTCGGCGACCAGGGTCTTGCGGCCCTGCCCCGCGCCGGTGAACTTCATGACGTACGTACCGAGATCGTCGGCCTCGACGATCCCGGGGAGCGAGCCGCCCTCACGCAGGGGCGTGACATAGCGGGTCGCGGTGACTTCTGTCAGCATTTTTGCAGGCTATCCATTCATGCAACCTTGCCACCAAGGGGCACCGCTCCTACCGAGAGCCGCGCCGTGCGGGAACGAGGACCACCGCGCGCACAGTGTCGGGCCTCGGAGGGTGGTCCCGGCGCTGGTGCGCTCAGTACTCTGCGGTTCGCAGTGGTCCCCGCGCACGCGGGGGTGGTCCCGGCATCCAGCTACCGACAAGGCGCTGCCGACGCCTCGGCCGTGCGTCCACCCGGACGAACCCGTTCCGCCTCCGGGCTCTCGCCCGCCTCCCCACCCAGGCTGGCCGGGTCCAGCAGAACGCGCTCCTCGCCGCCCTCGTACAGCCACAGCCGCCCCACGGGATCGTTGCCCGAGCCCGGGAGCGCGCGGGTGATCTCGTCCGAGGTGGTGGAGTACGCCACCGACCGGGCCACCCGGGAGGATGTGGTGAGCAACCAGCCCCTTCTCACACGCGACTTCCTCAAAAGGTCGCTGGGCGGCTGAACGCCCAGGCCGGCCCGCCCGTACCCCTGGGTGACGTTCTGACCATCGTGGAAGGGAAGCCGGAATGACCGGATCGCAGGGGACCACCAGCGCGGTGGGGCGCCGTGCCGTCGTCGCGGCGGCGGGCGGGGCGGGGCTGGCCGCCGTGCTCACCGCGTGCGGGGGCTCGGACAGCCCGGCCCCGTCCGGTGCCGGACAGCCGGCCGCCGGGACCGGCAGCACCGGCACCACCGGCGGGGCCGGGGGCGCGGGCGGCGCGGGGCAGGTGCTCGCGAAGACGGCCGACATCCCGGAGGGCGGGGGCAAGGTCTTCGGAGAGGTCGTGGTGACACAGCCGAGGGCGGGCGAGTTCAAGGCCTTCTCGGCGAAGTGCACCCACGCGGGCTGCGCGGTGAAGGACGTGGCGGACGGGGTCATCAACTGCCCGTGCCACGGCTCGAAGTTCGACGCGACGGACGGCAGCGTCAAGGCGGGCCCGGCCACGTCACCGCTCGCGGCGGCGCCGATCACGGTCGACGGCGACTCGATCAAGCTGGCGTGAGGGCAGGGCCGACCCGGGGCGGGTGACCGAGGGGCGGCGGGCAGGTCATCGCGGGGGTGCACGGAGGGGATCCCCGCGACGACCCGCCCGGACCCGATCACCGACTCCCTCAACCGATCGCCATCCCCATCGCCATCCCGGTCACCGGCCCCGTCAACCGATCGCCATCCCGGTCACCGACCCCCTCAACCGATCGCCACGCCGGTCACCAACCGGCCTCAAGCAAGGCCCTAGCTGCCGACCGCCCGCCCCACCTCTCGCAGCGCCCCCACCACCGCCCGGATCGAGGGCCGCCGGTCCGCGTCCGCGCGCCAGACCGCGTAGATGTGCCGGCGCATCTGCTGCCGTACGGGCACGAGCGCGACGCCCTCCGGCACCGGCCCGCGGCCGAGCCGAGGCGTGACGCACACACCCAACCCCGCCTGAATGAGCGCGAGTTGCGTGTGGTGCTCCCCCGCCAGGTGGGCGATGCGCGGCTCGATGCCCTTCGACCGCAGCGTGAACATCAGCCACTCGTAACAGAATTCGCCCTGGGGCCACGACACCCAGTCGTCGTCGGCGAACTCCTCCAGGTCCACCTCGGCCCGCCCCGCCAGCGGGTGGTCCGCCGGGAGGGCGACATCGGCGGCGTCGTCCAGCAGCGGCTCGCGTGCCAGCGCGCCCGGCACCGGCAGCGGCTTGTTGCTCCAGTCGAGCACCACCGCGAGGTCCATGTCGCCGCGCATGACGTGCTCGATGCCGCGCTCGGGCTCCAGCTCGCTGGTACGCACGCACAAGTCGGGGTGGTCGCGGCGCAGTCGGCCGATCGCCGCCGGGAACAGCCCCCGCGCGGCGGTCGGGAAGCCTGCCAGCCGCACCTCGCCCACCACCTGCCCGCGCTGCGCCTCTATGTCCGCCTGCGCGAGCTCCACCTGGGAGAGGATCCGCGCCGCGTGATCGGCCAGCAGCTGCCCCGCGTCGGTGAGCCGTACCCCGCGCCCGTTCTTCGCCACCAGCTGCTGCCCGACCTCGCGTTCCAGCTTGGCCAGCTGCTGCGAGACGGCCGACGTCGTCACGTGCAGTCCGTCGGCCGCGCCGGTCACCGAGCCGTGCCGGGCGACGGCGTCCAGGGTCCGCAGGCGCTCCAAGTTCAACATGTAAGCGATACTAAGCGAAGAGGTCGACGAAAACTCGCTTGTCCTACGACGTCCGGCGGACCAGGGTGGTCGCCATGAGCACCGCACCCCCCTCCGCGCCCCGGTCGGCCACCCCGACGCCCGCAGCACCCTCGGCACCCGCAGCGCCCGCCGCCCGCCGGGCCGCCCTGGACTGGCGCATCCGCTTCGCGGTGCTCGCGCTCATCTGGGGCTTCAGCTTCCTCCTCATCAAGGTGGGCACCCAGGCGTACGCCCCCTTCCACGTCACCTTCGGCCGTCTGCTGTTCGGTACGGCGGTGCTCGCGGTCGCGATGGCGGTGAAGCGCACCGCCCTGCCGCGCGGCGCCCGCACGTGGGGCCACCTGGCGGTGGCGGGGTTCCTCCTCAACGCGCTGCCGTTCTCGCTCTTCGCGTACGCCGAGCTGACGATCCCCTCGACGCTCGCCGGCATCTGCAACGCCACCTCGCCCCTGTGGGGAATGATTCTGTCCCTGGTCGCCCTCTCCGAGGACCGCCCCACCCGGCGCCGCGTCGCCGGGCTCGGCATCGGCTTCCTCGGCGTGCTGACCGTCCTCGGCGCCTGGCAGGGCTTCTCGGGGCTCGACGTCACCGGCACCGCCATGGCGCTGCTCGCCTCGCTCAGCTACCCCGTGGGCTGGATCTACGTCCGCCGTACGCTCGCGGGCCGCGGCGAGTCGCACCTCTCCCTCACCGGTGCGCAGCTGTTCCTGGCCACGCTGCAGCTGGCCGCCGTGACACCGCTGTTCACCTCGTGGCCGCAGGAATTCCCGGTCCTTCCGCTGCTCGCGGTGGTCGCGCTGGGCGCCCTGGGGACGGGCCTGGCCGTGCTGCTTCAGTACGGGATCGTCGCCGAGGTCGGCCCGACCACGGCGCAGATGGTCACCTACTTCATCCCGGTCATCGCCACCGCCGCCGGCGTGACGCTCCTGGATGAGCGGCTCACCTGGAACACCCCGGTCGGCGCCCTCATCGTCCTGGCCGGCGCGGCCCTCACCCAGAGCCGCGCCCCCCGCACCGAGCGGTCTCAGGCGTAACCGCGCGCCGGCATCGGTCCGGCGGCCGCCGCCACCGCGTCGGCCAGCGCCTCGATGTCGGCGGGCGCCAGCCCGGAGACGGTGACCCGGATCCCCGGCCCCGCCATCATGCGGAACCGCGCACCGGGGGCGACCGCCCACTCGGCGTGCAGCATCCGGGCCACCGCCCCGGTCTCGTCGGCCACGGGCACCCACACGTTCATGCCGCTGCGGCCGTGCGCCTCGACGCCGCGCCTTGCCAGGGCCCGTACGAGCGCGTCGCGCCGGTCTCCGTACGCCCGCGCGACCGCGCGCGCGTCCACCGCGCCGGTCTCCCACAGGTGGACGACCGCGCGCTGGAGCAGCAGGCTCACCCAGCCGGGCCCGAGCCCCTGGCGCCCGAGCACCCGGTCGATGGTGACGGCGTCCCCGGTGAGCGTGGCGAGCCGCAGATCGGGGCCGTACGCCTTGGCGACCGACCGCACGAACGCCCAGCGGTCCGTCACGCCCGCCAGCGGGTGCGCCGGCAGGTCGACGAAGCCGTGGCCGTGGTCGTCCTCGACGAGCAGGACCTCGGGGCGCCCGCCCAGCACCTCCCGCAGTTCCGCGGCGCGGGCGGCGCTCACCGCCGCGCCCGTCGGGTTCTGCGCCCGGCAGGTCACGATGAGCGCCCGCGCGCCGCCGCGCAGCGCGCCTTCGACCGCGCCGGGGAGCGGCCCGTCGTCGTCGACGGCGACGGGCACGGGCCGCAGCCCCAGCGCCGGTACGAGGTCGAGGAGCGAGCCCCAGCCGGGGTCCTCCACGGCGACCGTGTCCCCCGGTTTGAGGTGCGCGGCGAGGACCCGCTCGGTGGCGTCCAGCGAACCGGAGGTCACGGCGATCGGCCCGTCCGGCACGCCGTCGGCGTCCAGCGCGGCGCGCGCGAGCCGCGCGAAGTCCTCGTCCACGGGCGCCCGGCCGTACAGCACGGGCTCCTCGGCATTGCGCCGCGCCGCGGCCGCCAGCGCCTCGCCGAGCGGCGGCAGCAGCGCCGGATCGGGGTTGCCCTTCTCCACACTCCGTACGCCCTCGGGGGCCTCGATCCGGAGCGACCCGCGCACCGTGGTGGCGGGCCGGGGCCGCACCCGGCTGCCCCGGCGCCCGGCCGTCTCGATCACTCCCCGCTCGCGCAGGGTGCGGTACGCGGCGGCCACCGTATTCGGATTGACCCCTAGCTCCGCGGCCAACTCCCGCAGTGGGGGCAGCAGTTGACCGGGCTCCAGCCGACCCGTACCGACGCCCTGCTCCACGCTCGCGGCGATCTCAGATGCGCGGCGCCCTACGATCCGATAGTCTCCTAGCACAAACAGCATTATGCACTAGTGCAATGGAGTCCGCCATGCCGGAGACGACCGTCGCGTACGAACAGGGCCAGCCGTCCGAGCCGCAGAAGCCGGAGCAGCCGTCCGAGCCGGCCGGTTCCCAGGAGTCGCCCGAGCGGGAGCAGTCGTACGAGCCGACCGACCGCACCGTCCCCACCCGCGCCCGCGAGCGCGCCTCGTACGACCGCGCGCTGGTGCACTCGATCCTCGACGCGGCGTACGTCTGCCACCTCGGCTTCGTCCGCGACGGCAGGCCCGTCGTCCTGCCGACCCTCTACGGCCGCGTCGGCGAGCGCCTCTACGTCCACGGCTCGACCGGCTCGCGCCCCGTGCGCATGGCGGGCAAGCCCGATCCGGGCCTTCCGGTCTGCCTGACCGTCACCCACGTCGACGGCCTGGTGCTGGCCCGTTCCGCCTTCCACCACTCCATCAACTACCGCTCCGTCGTGGTCCACGGCACCGCCCACCAGGTCACCGACCCGGAGGAGAAGACGGCCGCGCTCGACGCGCTCGTCGACCACGTCGTCCCCGGCCGCTCGTACGACTCCCGCCCCGCCAACGCCAAGGAGCTCGCCGCGACCGCCGTGCTGCGCCTCGACCTCACGGAGGTGTCCGCGAAGGTGCGCACGGGCGGCCCGAACGACGACGCCGAGGACCTCCCGCTCCCCCACTGGAGCGGTGTCGTACCGCTGAGCACCACCTACGGCACCCCGGTCCCGTCCGACGACCTCGACCCGTCCATCGCGGTGCCGGAGTACCTCTCCGCCCTCTGAGCCCGAGGATCCCCGCGTACGGGCCGGGGTGCCGGGCACGTCCAGCCCGGCCCGACACCCCGGCCCGAGGCCTCAGGCCGTCGCCTCGCGCCGCCGCGCCCGTACCGCCGACGCGGCCCACGCCTCCGCGGCCGCCAGCCCGGCGACCGCCGTCAGCAACAGCAGCGTCCCGGTCACCGTCGCCGCCGTCAGCCGCTCGCCGAGCACCGTCACCGCGATGACCGCCGCGCTCACCGGCTCCAAGAGCATGATCACGGACACGGTCGCGGCCCGTACGACCGCCGCCCCCGCGAAGTAGAGCGCGTACGCGAGCGCGGTCGGCACCGCGGCGATGTACGCCAACAGCCCGAAGACCTGCGCCGGTTCGGCCGTGTGCGGCAGCAGCCCCTCCGCCGCCGCCATCGGCAGCAGGGCGGCCGCACCGACCGCGAAGGCCCACACGGACATGACGAGCGGGTCCGCGCCACCGCCGTCGCGGCCGAGCCACCGCGTCAGCAGCGTGATCACCGCGTACCCGGCCGCCGACAGCACCGCCAGCGCGACCCCCGCGGGACGCACCTCTCCGGTGCCGTCGCCGAGGACCATCACGCACAGCCCGGCGAGCGCCCCCACGACGGCGACGGCCCCGCCGCGCCCAAGGCGCTCGCCCATGGTCAGCCGCGCCCCGAGCGCGATGAGCACGGGCCCGGCCCCGAGCGTGACGACGGTGCCCACGGCGAGCCCGGTCACCTCGACCGCCGCGAAGTAGGCGCTCTGGAAGGCGGTGAGGCCGATCCCCGTGGCGAGGATGCGCAGGACCCGGCGCCGCCGGGGTTCCGGGCTGCCGACCACGGGCCCGCGTCGCAGCGCCAGCGCGCCGAGCAGCAGCACGAGTCCGCCGACGCAGCGCCAGAACGACAAGGCCAGGGGTCCGAGATCACTGACCCGGAACACCAGCGAGGCAGCCGCTCCGGCGGTGCCCCACGCCACTCCGGCGACGATCAGATAGAGCAGGCTCCGCCCGACGGGCAGGGCCATGGAGGAATTCGACACGTGACGTCTCCGTACGAAGAACAGGAAGTTGGCCGCTTGACTCCGTACGCGGGCAGCGACGAACCGCCCGGGGCCGAGGGCCCCGAGCCCGGTCCTCGTCAGAGGAGGTCGAGAAGAGTGTCCGCCCGCGTTTACGCGGCGGGCGGCGGCAGCACGGTCGAATGCATGATCGCCACCTTACGTGGCGGCCCGCCCGGCGGCCACCTCATTACCGGCCCCCTCCTCGGGCGGCTCCGAGCCCGCCACGGGCTCGGCCGGGACCGCCTTGGGCGTCGACGACTGCGCGATGAAGGCCCCGACGAGCACGACCGCACCGCCGACGATCTGCGGCGCCGACAGGTGCTCGCGCAGCAGCACCCACGCCAGTACGGTCGCGATGACCGCCTCCAGGCACGCCACCACACCCGCCACCTGCGGCGAGAGCTTGCGCACGGCGACGATCCCGGTAACGTACGCGAGGACCGTCGCGATCAGCACGATCCACCCGAGCAGCATCCAGGCCGGGGCCTCGGTCCCGCCCATGTCGGCGGTGCCGCCGAGCACGGACCAGTCCATGCCCCAGGGGCGCGCGACGACGGTGAGCACGAGGGCGCCGATGAGCAGCCCGTACGCGATGACGCCGAGCGGATCGGCGGGCTCGGCCTCGTCGGAGCCCTGGTCGGAGAGGACGAAATAACCGACCTGGCAGCAGGCGGCACCGAGCGCCAGCAGCAGTCCGAGCAGGTCGAAGCCGAGTCCCGCCCACACCTCCACCACGCAGGCGAGGCCCCCGACGGCGAGGACCACGCCGACGACGGCGGCACGGGTCACGGGACGGCGCTGGACGAACCGCACCCAGCCGAGGACGAGCGCCGGGGCGAGGTACTCGATGAGCAGGGCGACCCCGACGGGAATGCGGGAGAGCGCGGCGAAGTAGCAGGCCTGTACGCCGGCCACGGCGAGCAGCCCGAAGCCGGCCAGCAGGGCGGGCTTGCGGCGCAGCAGGTCGCGGTGGCGCCAGGCGACGGGCAGCATGACGAGCGCGGCGCCCGTCACCCGTAGCCACACCACGTGCAGCGGGTCGAGACCCGCCTCGATCAGCGGCTTGGCCGCGACACCTGATCCACCGAATGCGAAGGCCGAGGCCAGGGCAAGTCCCAGGCCGGCGCTTCTCCCCTGAGACGCGTGCATCGGCACATCATGGCAGCAGCCGGTCAGGAGCGTAAAGGCTGTGACACCTGTTGAGACGACTACAGCAAGTCGCCGACCGGTGGCGGCGGTTCGACGAACGGCGGGTCCCGCGGCCGAGACCGGTCGCGGGACCCGCCGTCCCCGTGGGGTGGATCAGTCCTCGTCGGCAAGGATCAGGTAGAGCTTCTTGCGGGCGTCGTTGACGACGGCCAGGGCCTTCTGCCGCTGCTCGGCGTTGCCGGTCTTCCAGACCTGCCCGAACGCCTCGAACAGGCCGGCGCCGGCCTGCCGGACTTCGTTCAGCGCCTCCCAGTCGACCCCGCGCCCGGCTTCCTCCCAGGGGGCTTCGGGCCCCGCTTCGGCCTCCGTGCGTCCGGTGTCGCTCAGGGTGAACAGCTTCTTGCCTCCGTCGCTCTCGCTGACGATCAGGCCCTCGTCCTCCAGCAGCTGGAGGGTCGGGTAGACCGAGCCGGGGCTGGGCCGCCAGGCCCCGCCGCTGCGCTCGGCGATCTCCTGGATCATCTCGTAGCCGTGCATCGGGCGGTCCTTCAGCAGCGCCAGGATCGAGGCCCGGACATCACCGCGCCGCGCCCTGCCCCGACCGCCTCCCCGCCCGGGCCCGCCGCCGAACGGCCCCCCGCGGAAGGGCCCGCCACCGAAGCCCGGCCCGAACGGCCCGAAGGCGGCACGCAGCCGCTCGAAGCCACCGAACTCGCCGCCCCAGCCGTGCCCGTGCCCGTGTCCGGGCCCATGTCCATGTCCATGCCCATGCTCGTGTCCGTGTCCGTGGTCAGCCGCACGCATCACTGACGCTCCCTCCATCGATGACTTGTCGCGATGCGTCAACGATATATCGGAACACTTCTGCGGGCAATCGTTTGGATTGGAAGCACCGCCGCGGGCGCACGCCGATGAGGCGGAAGCAGCTTTGAGCTGGACTTCCGCGGTTCTTCTGGAGATGTTCAGCGAGCCGAAGGACGTCCGGCAGCCGGAATCGATGCGCCTGGGAGGGGCGGAGGCCCCAACGGCTTCGTCAAGGCCTCACAGCGAGGGCGCGACGCCGCGCCTCACGGTCCCGTGGCACGTCACTTGTCCAGCTCACGCATCGCCTCGGCGTGGGCGCTCATCCGGATGCTGACACTGCCGCTCGTGAAGAGCACAGCGCCGGCGACCGACACCGGCACGGACAGCCCGAGCACAGCCAGGGCTTCAGGCCAGTCGCGTTCGTTCGCACACCAGTCTTCCCTGCGCAGACCGTCGTTGGCCGTACCACGTTCGGTCAACAACCGTGACTCGCACTCCGCGGGGTAGTGGTCGTCGGGCACCCTGTCGACCTCGTAGGGCGTCAGCAGCAACAGGGCACACCATGTCCACTGGAGCGCCGCGACGACGAACAGACCGATACCCCACGCGCGTATCCGTCCGGCCTGGTCGCGGAAGTCGAGGTCGTACTCACGTGATCGCATGACGGACGAATCTAACAGCGGGTTCTCGCAGATCAGACAGCCGCGATCGCGACCGTCTCCCCGCCGAGGCCAGTCCAGCGAGCTCGAATTGGCCGTGGCCCGCCGCCTCACCGCGCCCCTACCGTCGGCCCCATGCGGATTCGAATCGTCGACGCCTTCACCGACCGCCCCTTCGCCGGCAACCCGGCGGGGGTGCTTCTCCTCGACTCCTTCCCGGACGACCACTGGCTCCAGAAGGTGGCCGCCGAGCTCAACCTCTCCGAGACCGCCTTCGCCCACCCGCTCCCGCCCGGCGGCGATGCCGACTGGGCGCTGCGCTGGTTCACCCCGGTCGCCGAAGTGGACATGTGCGGCCACGCGACCCTCGCCACCGCGCACGTCCTGCACACCACCGGCCGCGCGACCGGCACCGTCCGCTTCGCCGCGCGCTGCGGCATCCTGTCGGCGACGGCCGCGGCGGACGGCTCGGTCACGATGGACTTCCCGACCTCCAGCCTGACGCCGGTGCCCGCGCCGGACGGGCTCGCGAAGGCGCTCGGCGCCGACGTCGTCTCCGTACACGACACCGCCGCGCACATCGGCGACCTGCTGGTGGAGCTGGCGGACGAGGAGGCCGTACGCTCCCTGGCGCCGGACCTGCCGGCGCTGGCGGGCCTGTCGGACCGGGGCGTCATCGCCACGGCCGCCGCCGAGCCGGCCCGCGGCTACGACTTCGTCTCCCGTTGCTTCTTCCCGGCGCTCGGCATCGACGAGGACCCGGTGACCGGCAGCGCGCACACCGCGCTCGCGCCGTTCTGGTCGGAGCGCCTGGGCCGCGACGAGCTGACCGGCTTGCAGGGCGGCGCCCGGACCGGGCTGGTCCGCACCGCTCTGCGCGGCGCGCGGACGCTGCTGACGGGTAACGCGGTGACGGTCGTCGAGGGCGATCTGCTCGCCTGAGACGGCGAAGGGGGCGTACGGCGGCATCGCCCTACGCCCCCTCTCCACCAAGGGTCCGTCACTCGACGGGCAACCACCCCACCTGCCCTTTCAGCAGCGCGTACCCGACGAACGCCACGATGTCGAGCAGCGCGTGCGCCACCACCAGCGGGCCGACCCGCCCCCACCGCCGGTACAGCACCACGAAGACCGCGCCCATCACCATGTTGCCGATGAAACCGCCGATGCCTTGGTACAGGTGGTACGAGCCGCGCAGCACCGCACTCGCCACCAGCGCCGCCACCGGGGTCCAGCCGGACTGCCCGAGCCTGCGCAGCAGATACCCGACGACGATGACCTCCTCCACCACGGAGTTCTGCACCGCCGACAGGACCAGCACCGGGTACTTCCACCACACCGCGGGCAGCGACTCGGGCACCACGGTCAGGTTGAACCCGGCCGCCCGCGCCACCAGGTAGAAGGCCAGCCCGGCGCTGCCGATGCCCGCCGCGACCAGCGCCCCGCGGCCCAGGTCGCTCCACGGCCTGCGGCGGTCGAAGCCGATGATCCGCAGGCCCGCCCCCTCCCTGAGCAGCAGGTGCGCCACGAGCAGGACCGGCACGAGCGCCGTCGCGATGCCGAACAGCTGCCAGGCGAGGTCGAGCCACGGCCGCCCGGGCGCCGCCGAGGTGTTGAGGTGGGCCGCCTGGTCCTTCAGGCCGCCGGGCTTCGTCAGCGCCCCGGCGAAGCTGATGAGTGAGGCGACCGCGCTGGCGCCGAGCGAGAGGGCCAGCACGAGCAGCAGCTCGGAGCGGAAGATCCTTCGGGAGGAACCCGAACCGCCGTCGGGAACCGACTCGGCCACACGCCCCGCCTCTGCCTGCACACCTGTCTCCACTTCACCCGTCCCGGCTCCACGCCTACGGGCACAGCTTGCCCTACGGCGCCGGGAACCCCACCGGCCAGGTGTGCACGGGCTCGCCCTGCCGCATCAGCTCGCAGTAGCGGCGCGTGGTGGCGGCCAGCGCGGCCTCGCGCCCCAGGCCCGCGGCCAGGGCCCGGTGAAACGTTTCCACCTGCCAGGACGCGCCGTTCACCCGCCGCTTGCACCGCTCCTCGATGATCCCCAGGTAGCGGTCGCGGTCGGCCCGCTCGATGCCCCACGCGTCGAGGCCCGCCGCCGCGAGCGGCAGCAGCTCGTCCCGTACGAGCTTCACCGCCGGGACGGCCGACGTCCCGCCGCCGCGCCCGGGCCGGGGCCAGCGCAGCTCGGCGTCGATGCCGTACCGGCACGCGGTGTCGAAGTTGGCGGCCGCGTCGGTGAACGGCATCCGCCGCCACACCGGCCGGGGCTCCTCCGCCAGGGCCCGTACGAGCCCGTAGTAGAAGGCGGCGTTGGCCAGTACGTCGTCGACGGTCGGCCCGGCCGGCAGCACCCGGTTCTCCACGCGCAGGTGCGGTACGCCGTCGACCACTCCGTACACCGGCCGGTTCCAGCGGTAGACCGTGCCGTTGTGCAGGACGAGCTCCTGGAGGGACGGGACGCCGCCCTGGTCGAGGACCCGCAGCGGCTCCTCGTCGTCGCAGATCGGCAGCAGAGCGGGGAAGTACCGCACGTTCTCCTCGAAGAGCTCGTACGCCGAGGAGACCCACCGCTCGCCGAACCACGTGCGCGGCCGTACGCCCTGGGCCTGGAGCTCGGGCGGCCGGGTGTCGGTGGCCTGCGTGAACAGCGGCGGCCGGGACTCGCGCCACAGCTCGCGCCCGAAGAGAAACGGCGCGTTGGCGCCGACCGCGATCTGGACGGCGGCGATGGCCTGCGCCGCGTTCCACACGTCCGGGAACCGCGCGGGCGTGACCTGGAGGTGCAGCTGTACGGAGGTGCAGGCGGCCTCGGGTGTGATGGAGGCGGCGGTGGAGCTGAGGTGCTCGACGCCCTCGATGTCGAGCGTGAAATCCTCGCCCCGCGCGGCGACGATCTGGTCGTTGAGCAGCATGTACCGGTCGACGTCCGACAGGTTTCCGGAGACGAGATCGCCCTCGGCGAGCGTGGGCAGAATCCCGATCATCACGATCCCGGCGTCGACCTCCTTGGCCTTGCGGTGCGCGTACCCCAGGCCGGTGCGCAGCTCCTCGGCGAGCTGATCGAAAACACGGCCGCCGAGCCGGTGGGGAGCGATGTTCACTTCCAGATTGAACATTCCGAGTTCGGTCTGGAAATCCCGGCTCGCGATGCGCTCCAGCACCTCGGCATTCATCATCCGCGGCAGGCCGTCCGAGCCCGCAAGATTCAGCTCGATCTCCAGCCCCATCAGATTCTTCGGGCGGTCGAACCTCTTCTCGGCGAGGAGCCGCTCAAGGGCCTTGAGACACTGCTGGAGCTTGTGGCGATACCTCTGCCGATCGGACAGGTCGAACGCGCCCGCCACGACCTTCTCCCCCATCGAAGCGTCCCTCCTCGTGGGTGGCGCGCGGCGTCGGCCGCCCGCATCACGGACGATAATGCCCAGCCGGACTGATCTGTAACGCCCCCGCCGGAACCGCGTGGCGGGTAGGCTGGATAGGAAGACCGTCCGGCACATTCCGGGGGCAAGCCGCAGCGCGTGGTTACCACGGGCAAGTCCCGCTGACTTCCGATGATAATCAACGGCGAGATTCGGCCGACCGCGCCCTGGGCGGCGGCGCAGGCCGCAGCCGTGGGGTTCACGGGAAATCTACAGGAACTCCGCAAAACAAAGTCCCGATCCGGGCTTGTTTGCAATATCGGCGACAGCTAGCGGAAACATCACGTGAACACGCGTCGTATAAACTCCGCGGACGAGGCAGAGAGTCGGCGCCCGGCCATGGCCCGACGGCCCCCTTATGGACCCGCCCTCTGACCCCGTCGCCGACAGCGCCGTCCGCACCTCCCCCGCATCACCTGTCTCTTGAGTGAGAGGCGACCCAACCATGCCGCTCCATGTCTCCCAGGCACCCGCGCCCGCCCTTCGCAGTGTTCTCATGGCCCTCGGCTCCGCCGCCGTCCGTGAGGCGCACACCCCTGCCCTGCGGTCCGTCCAGGGACCGCTGAGCCCCGAACTGCCGCTTCCCGTCCACGAGTTGGACGTGCTCGACGTACGCGACCAGATCGTTCCGCCCGCCGGCGCACCGCGCACGCGCCTGACCGGCTGGCGGTTCCTGATCCGCGGCGGCGAACGCCCCGTCGCCGCCGCGGACACCAGGCTCACCCCGGACGGGTGGGCCTTCTCGCACTTCTTCGAGGGGCCCTACCTCGCCTCGACCGAGCGCGCCCTGCACCAGGCCGAGACGATGACGACGCACTACCAGCCCCGGCTGCTGTCCGTGCCGGAGCTGTACATGCTCACGCTGTGGCTGCACGGCGACCCGGACGCCGACCCGGCCACCGGCAGCCCCGCCCCGACGGACCTGCTGGTGCCGCTGGCGCCCGCGCCGCCCGGGATCGCCGCCCACCTCCCGTACCGGGTCGCGGACCTGCTGCCGGTCCTGACGCTCCGCCTCGGTCCACCGCCGCTGCTGGAGTCAACCGCGTGACACGACGGGGTGGCCCGTACGGGCTAGCCCACTGGGGCCACCCCGAACCACCCGAAGGGACAGGGGGTTTGAGTTGAACCATCCGCACGGGTGATACGTCCTTAGGCAGTAGGAAGAGCTGCTGCGAAATCCCTGCGGACGGACGCCCGTGGGGCAACACTGGGACCGGATCGACCGACACAACGGGGGGCGGCCATGAACACCGCATCGAGCCGCAGGACAGACACCACACCGCAGCGAAAGAACCCATCCATGTGCCAGCACCAGCCACCCTGCCCGACCGCCGACTCCGCCGACCGGGAGGCGGCCCGCCTGGTGGCGCACCACCCGGAACAGGGCTGGAGCCTGCTGTGCAACGGCGTCCTCCTCTTCGAGGACACCGGTGAACTGCTGCCGGACGGCCAGATCATCGCGCCGCACCGGCCGCTCGGCACCGCACACGTCATGACGGCCGCCTGAACCGGCCACCGCACGGCGAAGGGCCGGTACGGATCACTCCGTACCGGCCCTTCGTCATGGCCGTGCCGACCGTCGACCGTTTCCGACCGTCGGTCCGTCTCCGACGGTCAGTTGTCGTACTCGTCCAGCGGCGGGCAGGAGCAGACCAGGTTGCGGTCGCCGAACGCGCCGTCGATCCGGCGCACCGGCGGCCAGTACTTGTCCGCGGCGGACACCCCGGCCGGGAAGACCGCCTCCTCACGGCTGTACGCGTGCGACCACTCGCCACCCAGCGCGGCCGCGGTGTGCGGGGCGTTGCGCAGCGGGTTGTCCTCGGCGGGCCACTGGCCCGAGGCGACCTTCTCGATCTCGCCGCGGATCGCGATCATCGTGTCGCAGAACCGGTCGAGCTCGGCCAGGTCCTCGCTCTCGGTCGGCTCGATCATCAGCGTGCCGGCCACCGGGAACGACATGGTCGGCGCGTGGAAGCCGTAGTCGATCAGGCGCTTGGCGATGTCGTCGACGCTGACGCCGGTCGCCTTCGAGATCGGGCGCAGGTCGACGATGCACTCGTGCGCGACCAGCCCGGCCGGGCCGGTGTACAGCACCGGGTAGTGCGGCTCCAGGCGCTTGGCGATGTAGTTGGCCGCCAGCACCGCCACCTGCGTGGCGCGCTTGAGACCCTCGCCGCCCATGAGCCGGACGTACGCCCACGAGATCGGCAGGATGCCGGCCGAGCCCCACGGGGCGGCCGAGATCGGGCCGACCCCGGTCTCCGGGCCGGCGCCCGGCTGGAGCGGGTGGTTCGGCAGGTACGGGGCGAGGTGGGCGCGGACGCCGACCGGGCCGACGCCCGGGCCGCCGCCGCCGTGCGGGATGCAGAAGGTCTTGTGCAGGTTGAGGTGCGAGACGTCGCCGCCGAACTCGCCCGGCTTCGCCAGCCCGACCAGCGCGTTGAGGTTGGCGCCGTCCACGTACACCTGGCCGCCCGCCTCGTGCACCTGGGCGCAGATGTCGGCGACGTGCTCCTCGAAGACGCCGTGCGTCGACGGGTAGGTGATCATCAGGACGGAGAGCTCGTCGCGGTACTGCTCGATCTTGGCGCGCAGGTCCTCGACGTCGATCTCGCCGTCGTCGGCGGTCTTGACGACCACGACCTTCATCCCGGCCATCACGGCGCTGGCGGCGTTGGTGCCGTGCGCGGACGACGGGATCAGGCAGACGGTGCGCTGCGTGTCGCCGTTGGCGCGGTGGTACGCGCGCACCGCGAGCAGACCGGCGAGCTCGCCCTGCGAACCGGCGTTGGGCTGGATCGACACCTTGTCGTAGCCGGTGACCTCGGCGAGGCGCTCCTCCAGCTCACGGATGAGGGTGAGGTAGCCCTGCGCCTGGTCGGCGGGCGCGAAGGGGTGCATCTGGCCGAACTCCGGCCAGGTCACCGGCTCCATCTCGGTGGTGGCGTTCAGCTTCATCGTGCAGGAGCCGAGCGGGATCATGCCCCGGTCCAGCGCGTAGTCGCGGTCGGCGAGCTTGCGCAGGTAGCGCAGCATCGCGGTCTCCGAGCGGTGCGCGTGGAAGACCGGGTGGGTCAGGTACGCGTCCGAACGCAAGCGCGCCTCGGGCAGCGCCTCCGCGGTCTCGGCGTCCAGCGCCTCGATGTCGCCGCGCACGCCGAAGGCCTCCCACACGGCGGCGAGCTGCGCGCGGCCGGTGGTCTCGTCGCAGGCGACCGAGACGTGGTCGGCGTCGACGAGGCGCAGGTTGACGCCGTTCTCGCGGGCGGCGGCGACGGCCTCGGCGGCCTTGCCCGGCACCCGGACGGTCACGGTGTCGAAGAAGCTGCCGTGGACGACCTCGACGCCGCCGGCGCGCAGCCCCTCGGCGAGGATCGCCGCGTACCGGTGCACGCGCTGCGCGATCTGCTTCAGCCCGTCGGGGCCGTGGTACACGGCGTACATGCCGGCCATGACGGCGAGCAGCACCTGCGCGGTGCAGATGTTGCTGGTGGCCTTCTCCCGGCGGATGTGCTGCTCGCGGGTCTGCAGCGCCAGGCGGTACGCCTTGTTGCCGTCGGCGTCGACGGAGACGCCGACGAGCCGGCCCGGCAGGGAGCGGGCGAAGGTGTCGCGCACGGCCATGTAGCCGGCGTGCGGACCGCCGAAGCCCATCGGCACGCCGAACCGCTGGGTGGTGCCGACGGCGATGTCGGCGCCCAGCTCGCCGGGCGAGGTGAGCAGCGTCAGCGCGAGGAGGTCGGCGGCGACGGTGACGACGGCGCCGAGCTCGTGGGCCCGGTCGATGACCGGCTTGATGTCCCGTACGGCGCCGGACGCGCCCGGGTACTGGATCAGCACGCCGAAGACGCCGCGCTCGGCGACCTCGGCCGGGATGCCCTCGCTGAGGTCGGCGACGACGACCTCGACGCCGGTCGGCTCCGCGCGGGTCTCGATGACGGCGATGGTCTGCGGCAGGGCGTCGGCGTCGATGAGGAAGACCCCGCCCTTGACCTTGCCGACGCGGCGGGCCAGCGCCATGGCCTCGGCGGCGGCGGTGCCCTCGTCGAGCAGCGAGGCGCCGGAGGTGGGCAGGCCGGTCAGGTCGGCGACCATGGTCTGGAAGTTGAGCAGCGCCTCCAGACGGCCCTGCGAGATCTCCGGCTGGTAGGGCGTGTACGCCGTGTACCAGGCCGGGTTCTCCATGACGTTGCGCAGGATGACCGGGGGCGTGAAGGTGCCGTAGTAGCCGAGCCCGATCATCGGGGCCAGCACCTGGTTGCGGTCGGCGAGCGAGCGCAGCTCGGCGAGGACCTCGGCCTCGGTGCGCGCCGCCGGCAGCCCGAGCGCCTCGGCGGTCTTGATCACATCCGGCACGGCGGCGGCGGTCAGCTCGTCGAGCGAGCCGTAGCCGACCTGCGCGAGCATCTTGGCGCGGGCCTCGGCGTCGGGGCCGATGTGCCGCTGCTCGAAGGGGATGCCCTGCTCAAGCTCGGAGAGCGGAGTACGGTTGGCGGTCATCTACGGAGGCCTCCTGGTCGTCACGACCTGCGAGGGGCACCATGGCGCGGGTGCCCGGACGGCCTCCCCCTCTGTCATCTCAACCTGAGAGCTTCACCGGGCGCCACTGGGGGCCGCCCGGCTTTCACCGTCGGTGAGAGCGGATGCCGTCCGACGCCCGCCCTGCTTTCCAGAGTGACCTCGTCCATGCGGTACCGGGTGCCTGAGAGATTCCGGGGAGGATTTGCTCCTTCGGCGCCTCCGAAAGGATTCTCCAGAGGACTCTCCCGCATGGGGTCAACAGCCGCCTGCCAGCCTACCAGCGAGGTCCAGGCCCGATCCCTCGAGTGGCCGACGTCACGGATGTGCACTTTCGTAGTGGTGTAGTGCAGTTGCGAGCGGTTGCGACCAGTTGGAGGGACCGTGCAGACCGATATCGATCCGCGGAGCCTGATCGGCCGCAAGGCCTACGACCGCAACGGCCACAAGATCGGCACCGTCGACGAGGTGTACCTGGACGACGCGACGGGCGTGCCCGAGTGGGCCGCCGTCCGCACCGGCCTCTTCGGCCGCGACGCCTTCGTCCCCCTGGCCCCCAGCGACCTCGCCGACGACGGTCTCCACGTCCCGTACGACCGCGCCCTGATCAAGGACGCCCCCGACTTCGGCGTCGGCCGCCACCTCTCCCCCGAGCAGGAGCTCCAGCTCTACCACCACTACGGCCTCGAGCTCCCGTCCCCTCCCCCACCCGACCCGGAGCCGGACCCGGACCCCGACTCCGGCCTCGGCGACCTCGCGGGCCGCGACGGCTGACGCGCCGCCCGCCTGTCAGGGCGACGGCGCCCGCTCCACCTGCTCCCGCGCGACCAGCGGCAGCGGGTCCGACGGCTCCAGGGCCGGGTCGTCGGTCCGGAAGGTCCGCACCCGGCCCGGCGGCGAGCCGGGCTCCTCGAACCGCACGGTCACGCGCCCCACCCCGCTGCCCTGCACCCACCCCGGCCCGTACTCGTCGTGCCGGACATCCTGCCCGGCCAGCCACCTGCGCTCCCCGCCGCCGTCGGCGTCCTCCGCGGCTCCCGTCCCAGCGGCCGCGCCCGCCACACCGGCCTCGCCGACCCCGGCAGCCGGCTCCTGCGGCTCCGGGACCGTGCCCCCCTGGGGCCCGGCCGGCGCCTCCGCCATCGCCGCCTGGGCGAACAGGTCCTCCTGGGTGTAGTCCGCGAGCCCCGTCACCCCCACCCCCAGGAGCCGCACGCCACCCGTGGTGTCCACCGACTCCAGCAGCCGGGCCGCCGCCTCCCGGACCACCGCGAGGTCGTCCGTCGGCCCGCGCAGGGTCTCGGATCTGGTCAGCGTCGAGAAGTCGTACCGGCGCACCTTCAGCACCACCGTCCGCCCCGACCGCCCGGCCCCGCGCAGCCGCCGCACGCACCGGTCGGCCAGGCGCTCCACCTCCAGGCGCACCCGCACGCGGTCGTGCAGGTCCACGTCGAAGGTGTCCTCCACGGAGACGGACTTGGCGTCCCGCTCGGCGACCACGGGCCGGTCGTCGTGCCCCAGGGCCATCCGGTACAGCGACGCCCCGTGGGCCCTGCCCAGCAGCCGTACGAGCTCGTCCTCGCCCGCCTCCGCCAGATCGGCCACGGTCGTCATCCCGGCCCGGCGCAGGTGCTCGCCGGTGGCGGGGCCGACTCCCGGCAGGATCCGCACCGACATCGGCCCGAGCAGCTCGCGCTCGGTCCCCGGCTCTATGAGCACCAGTCCGTCGGGCTTCGCCTGCTCCGACGCGATCTTCGCCAGCATCTTGGAGCCCGCGAGGCCGACGGAGCCCGTCAGTCCCGTAACCGCCCGGATGTCCGCGCGCAGGCGCTCCCCGGTCGCTCGTGCCGTCGCCGCGTCGTGAGCCGTGCCGCCCGCCTCCAGGTCGACGAACGCCTCGTCCAGGCTCAGCGGCTCCACCAGCGGCGACAGCCGCCGCAGCAGCTCCATGACCTGGTCGCTCACGGCCCGGTAGAGCGTGAAGCGCGGCACCAGATACGCGGCGTTCGGCGCCAGCCGCCGCGCCTGCGCCATCGGCATCGCCGAGTGCACCCCGAAGCGCCGCGCCTCGTACGACGCGGTGGCGACGACCCCGCGCGGCCCCAGGCCGCCCACCACCACGGGCTTTCCGCGCAGGCTCGGCTTCGCCGCCTGCTCGGCGGCGGCGAAGAAGGCATCCATGTCCAGATGCAGAATCGTCGGCGCGGCTCTCACATCACCGATGCTGCCTCACGCCACTGACAATCGCCCGCACGCACGTGCGATCCTGGACCGCCGCGCGGGTACTGCCGCGCGGCCGTCACACGGCCCTGTCGCGCCTGCGCCGTGCCAGCTCGTCGGCCGGATTGTGCCCGATGAGCGTCTCGCCGGTGTCGACGCGCTCCCCGTGCAGCTGCGAGAGCGCCGCCTCGACGTCCCGCCACACCACACCCACGGCGATCCCGAAGACACCCTGGCCGCCCTGGAGAAGATCGACGACCTCGTCCGGCGACGAGCACTCGTACACCGTGGCGCCGTCGCTCATCAGCGTCATGCGCTCCAGGTCCCGGAAGCCCCGGGCGCGCAGGTGCTGGACGGCGGTGCGGATGTTCTGCAACGCGACCCCGGTGTCCAGGAACCGCTTGACGATCTTGAGGACGACGACATCGCGGAAGCTGTAGAGCCGCTGCGTCCCCGACCCGTACGCGGGCCGCACGCTCGGCTCGACGAGCCCCGTACGGGCCCAGTAGTCGAGCTGCCGGTACGTGATGCCGGCCGCCGCGCAGGCGGTCGGCCCCCGGTACCCGATGACATCGGTTGCCGGATCCGCCGGCTCCTCCTGAACGACCCCGTGGACGGACGCGTTTCCGTGAAGCGGATACGGCCCGCTCTGCCCCAGACTTCGTCCGGGGATACCCCCAACCGCACCGTCGCCGCTGCTCATCACGCCGACCCTCCGTCCTTGACCTGCCATCTCGACGGTAGGCAGTCACCCGGGGTGCGTCAACGATCGCCACACTCGGCACGCCGAGTGATAATCACCCTGAGGGTGGTTTCCCGTGTCCCATTTCCGGGAACACATCACGGAATGCGCTGAAGGCGGCCCCTACGGCCCTCCTCGGGTACGACGCCGATCAATGCCCGATCGACGCTCGATCGACTCGGATCACCGAGACCGCTCGGCCGACGCCGCCGCGGGCTCACCGCGCCGACGCCACCGAAAGCGGCCGGGTCACTGGCTGTTGGTGCCGAAGTCCTCGGGCGAGATCTGGTCGAGGAACTCGCGGAACTTCTCCACCTCGTCCTCCTGCTCGTCCGGGATCGCGATCCCGGCGTCGTCCAGCACCCCGTCACTTCCGTAGATGGGCGTACCGGTCCGCAGGGCCAGCGCTATGGCGTCGGACGGCCTCGCGCTCACCTCGACACCGCTGGCGAAGACCAGCTCCGCGTAGAAGACCCCGTCCCGCAGGTCCGTGATCCGGACTTCGGTCAGCTCCTGACCCACGGCCTCCAGTACGTCCTTGAAGAGGTCATGGGTGAGCGGTCGCGCAGGGGCCATGCCCTGCTGGGCGAAGGCGATGGCCGTCGCCTCCCCGGGACCGATCCAGATGGGGAGGTACCGATCCCCTCCCACTTCACGCAGGAGCACGATCGGCTGGTTGGACGGCATTTCCACCCGGACACCGACAACATCGAGCTCGTTCACATTGCAACCCTAGGACGTGCTGGACCGGTTTGGGTAGTCGGGGCCGCTCCCGGCTCCTCGGAGGTCAGTGCAACCGGACACCGAGAGCCGTCTGCAGCAGCGCCGCGTGCAGCCGTACGGACAGAGCCGCGAGCTCCTTCGCGGTCGCCTCCGCATGGGCTCTGGTCTGCGGATTCCGGTGCCGGCGCAGCGGCGCGACGACCTGCTCGACCAGCCCGGCCTCCCGCTCGGCGGCGGCCTTCACGGCCCGCAGATGGCGCGGTTCCAGACCGAAACCGCCCAGCTCCGCGACGAGCTTGGCGATGGTCACCGCCTCGGCGTCGTACGCGCCGTCGGCCACGGGCGTGATCAGCCCGTACGCCTCCCACTCGGCGAGCTCGTCCTCGCCGACCCCGGCGGCCACGAGCAGCTCCGCACGGCCCACCCTGGCCGCCGTGGGCGCGTCCGCGTCCGTATCCCAGGGGTCGCCGTCCGGCGACTCCCGGCGCCCGCCGGACGCCGGGGCAGGCAGCCGCACCTGCTCCCCGCGCTCCAGGGCGTCGAGGTGCTCGCGGATCACCTTGAGCGGCAGGTAGTGGTCCCGCTGCATGCGCAGGATCCGCGCGAGCCGCTCCACATCCGCGGGACTGAACTTCCGGTATCCGGAAGCCGTCCGCTGCGGCTCGACGAGCCCCTCCGCCTCCAGGAACCGGATCTTGGAGATGGTCACTTCGGGAAACTCTTCCCGCAGCTGGGTGAGCACCGTACCGATGCTCACCAGCTGGTCGGCCGCCCCGGCGGTGCCGTGTCCGGCACCGCCCGTCGGTGGTCGCGGCATGCGCCTCCCCTGCCGGGTCACACGCCCCGCTGGCTCGCGTAGAAGACCAGCCGGTACTTGCCGATCTGCACCTCGTCGCCGTTGGACAGCGGCACCGAGTCGATGCGCTCCCGGTTGACGTACGTGCCGTTGAGGCTGCCGACGTCCGAGACCGTGAAGCTGCCGTCCGGCGACCTGCGGAACTCCACATGACGCCGCGACACCGTCACGTCGTCGAGGAAGATGTCGCTCTGCGGGTGGCGGCCGGCCGTCGTCAGGTCGGAGTCCAGCAGGAAGCGGCTGCCCGAGTTCGGCCCGCGGCGCACCACCAGGAGCGCCGAGCCGAGCGGCAGCGCCTCCACAGCCGCCTGAGCCTCGGGCGACAGCGACGGCAGCTGCGTCTGACCGGTGGCCTCGGAGTCGTACGCCTCCAGGCCCGAGATCGAGATGGTCGACGTCGTCTCGGAGGCGCGCTCCGCGGGGACGCCCCCTCGCAGCGGCGCACCGCAGTTGGAGCAGAACCGGCTCGCCTCGGCGTTACGGTGCCCGCACCTCGTACAAACCGGCATGGACGAGTCTCCGCCCGTACTCGAGGTCGATGGATCCCCGAAACCTATGCGGCCGGAAGCAGCAGGGTCAACAGACGCGCCCTGCCCCCCGGGAACACCGCCCGGACCGGCGACCTCATCGCGGAACAGCGGACGCTCCCCGCCCTGCTCCTCATTCTGGGCGTGGCGCGACGCGCGGTGCTTGGCACTGCTGCCGTCCTCGCGTGCGCTCTTGCCGAACAACTTCGCAAACAACTTCACGGGCGATTCCCCTTGACCGAAACAGACCCGCCCGTGGGGCAGGACGAACCCTGACTGAACACACCTGCCGACCCGGACACCCTCACAACGTCCGTATCCTCCGGACAGTTTCCACCACGCACCATGCGGGTGATGCGCCGACCCCCCGCAACCTCATGCCCTTGTCTCGCGGCCCCCATGCACCCCCGCCTCACTGCGATGACGACCGAGCGTAGTGAGGCCGCTCCGCCGGTCGCAAGGCATCCACGACGATCTTCTCCGACCTGGTGACCGCCGCGGTGGCCTGCTCTTTCTCCAGCGTCTGTACGACGCCTCCCGGGATGTTCAGCGCGGGCTCCAGGTCCTGCGGCTTCCCGATGACCTTGAAACGGTACGGTGCGCCGATCTTCCGGCCGTCCACCTCGATGTCCCCGGCCTCGCCGGAGATGTACGTGTCGGCGACGATCCTGACGTCGTTGACCTGGATGGCCTCGGCGCCCGCCGCACGCAGCTCCTGAACGGCGTCCAGCAGCATGTCGGGCTCGACCGCCCCGGCCCCGTCGTCGATCGTCAGCGTGATCCCGGGACCCTGCGCCGCCACTGTACCGGCGAGGATGCCCAGCTGACGCTCCTTCTCCAGGGTCTGCTTGCGCGCCTCTTCCGCCTGGTCGGAGCTGTTCACCAACTCGGTGCGCTGGTCCTCCAGGCGCGCCTTCTCGGCCTCCAACCGCTGCGTCCGGTCGTCCAGCTCGTCGAGGATGCGCACCAGGTCCTCCTGGCGTGCACCGCGCAGGGCGCTGTTGTCGTTGGTCGAGCGGACCTGGATGGCCAGGCCGAGACCGAGGACGAAGAGCAGTACGGCGACGATGAGTTGGGCGCGCGTGACGCGCGGCGGCCACAGGCCGGCCACCAGCCGCTGCCGCCCGGTCATCTCGGGCTCCGCGGGGCCGCCGGGACCGGACTCGGCGCCTTGCGGCCGCGCGGCCGTCGGCGACGGCGGCTCGGGGCTGCTCGCCTCCGGGCTCTTCGCCTCAGGCCTCTGCACCTCAGGGGGCAGCGCGCGCCGGGTCTCGGCCTGCGGAGTCTTCGGCTCCGGTCGCCGAGGCTCCGGCTGCTCGTGCGGGGTCGGTTCGTTCTCGCTCATCGGCCTCACGCCCGGAACACGTGCCGCCGGATGGCGGCGGCGTTGGAGAAGATGCGGATGCCCAGCACCACGACCACGCCCGTGGACAGCTGCGCGCCGACGCCGAGCTTGTCGCCCAGGAACACGATCAGCGCCGCCACGACGACGTTGGAGAGGAAGGAGACGACGAAGACCTTGTCGACGAAGATCCCGTCGAGCATGGCCCGCAGCCCTCCGAAGACCGCGTCGAGCGCCGCCACGACGGCGATCGGCAGGTAGGGCTCGACGACCGCCGGCACCTCGGGCCGGATGAACAGGCCGACCACGACTCCCACGACGAGGCCCAGTACGGCGATCAAGATGTGCCCTTCCCTGTGTCGGCCGCGCCCCGCCCGGCATCCGTGCCGGCTCCGGCGGGCCTCGGCTCTGCTGTGCGTACGATCAGGCTGGACGCGGCCGGCAGGCGCACCTCTCCCTGACCCGAAATGCTGGTACGGATACCGAAGTTCTCCTGCAGCGCGTGCAGGTACTGCCCGTCGGGGCTGTCCTGGAACGCGGTGCTGAGCTTGTTTCCGTCCCCCACCGCCAGCACCGTGTACGGCGGCACCAGCGGTTTGTTGTCGACCAGTATGGCGTCGCCCGCCGCGCGGATCGCCGACAGGGCGGTCAGCCGCTGCCCGTTGATCGCGACCGCCTCCGCGCCCGACTGCCACAGCCCGTTGACCACGCGCTGCATGTCGCGGTCGCGCACCCGCCCGGTGTCCGAGAAGCCGCTGCTCTCACGCGGCCCGTCGCCGCCCTGCTCGGTGTCCTTGGCGTCGTCGACGACCAGCTTGACGCCGGGGCCGCGTACCTCCGTCGCCCCGGAGAGCAGCGCCACGAGCTCCCCCTGGTCCCCGCCGTGCTCCTGCAGCGCCTTGCGCTGGCGCTCCCCCACCTCGGTGCGTAGCGCCTCGATCCGCTCCTCGAGCTTGTCGGCCGCGGTCGTCTCCGACTCGATCCGGTCGATGAGCTCCTCGCGCTCCTTGGCCACGACCGGGGCCGAGATCTGCGCCTGCGCGGCGCCGAGCGTGACCACCGCGGCGGCCAGCACGAGCCCCGCCGCGAGCCCAAGCTTGGCCCGCAGCGTGCGCGGCAAACCGCCGCCCTCGGCGGTGCGGCGGGCCGAGGCCTCCGCGTACCCGTCGTCGAGCGCGTGGTCCATGACATTGGTCAGCAGCGACATGGACGCGTCGGGACGCGGAGGCGGGGAACCTGTGCTCCGAACGGGGGGCTGCTGCGACATGCCGCACATCGTCGCATGTCGCGGCTGCTACCGCCGAATGGCCCCACCGGTGTGCCGGGGGCGCCCGTGGGCACCTCCCGGCACATCCGTATCCGGATTCCTCTCAGGAATCCGTCCCAGGACGTCAGCGACCGGCGCTCTCCACCACGGCGGCCCACTCGTCGAGCAGTGCCTGCGCGGACGCGTCGTCCGGCCCTTCGGCCCACAGATGGGTGACGGCCTCAGCCGGGTCGGGCAGCACCATCACCCACCGGCCGTCGGCCTCCACCACCCGTACACCGTCGGTCGTGTCGACGTGCCGGTCCCCGGCCGCCTCCACGACCCGCCGCATCACGAGACCCTTGACCGCCCACGGGGTGGCCAGGTCGCGCCGCAGCACATGAGCACGGGGTATGCGCGCGTCGATCTGGCTGAGCGTGAGTTGCGTACGCGCCACGAGACCGATCAGCCGCACGAACGCCGCCGTACCGTCGAAGACGCTGCTGAACTCCGGCACGATGAAGCCGCCGCGTCCGTCGCCGCCGAAGATGGTCGATTCCTCACGGCCGACGCGCGTCAGGTCGTCGGGCGACGTGGTCGTCCACTCCACCTGCGTGCCGTGGTACGCCGCGACCTGCTCGGCGATCCGCGTCGTGGTCACCGGCAGCGCGACGCGCCCGCTGCGCCGCTCGGCGGCCACCAGGTCGAGCAGGACCAGCAGGGCCCGGTCGTCCTCGATGATCCGGCCGCGCTCGTCGACCAGCGAGATCCGCTCGCCGACCGGGTCGAAGCGGACACCGAAGGCCGCCCGCGCCGAGGCCACGATCTCGCCGAGCCGTACCAGCCCGGCGCGCCGGGACTCGGCCGTCTCCGTGGGCCGGGACTCGTCGAGACCCGGGTTGATCGTCAGCGAGTCGACCTGGAGCCGTCCGAGGAGGCTCGGGAGAACGAGCCCGGCGCTGCCGTTGGAGGCGTCCACGACGACCTTGAGGCCCGCCTCGGCGATGCCGGTCGTGTCGACATTGCGCAGCAGGGATCCGGTGTACGAGTCGAAGACGCTGGACGGGAAGCTCAGGTCACCGATCTCACCCGGGAAGGCCCGCCGGTACTCCTGGCGCGCGTAGACCCGGTCCAGCTTCCGCTGCCCGCCCTGCGAGAGGTCCGCGCCGCGCTCGTCGAAGAACATGATGTCCACGGAGTCGGGCACCCCGGGCGACGTCCGGATCATGATGCCGCCGGCGCTTCCCCGAGCCGTCTGCTCACGCGCGACGGGCAGCGGTACGTTCTCCAGGTCGCGTACGTCGATGGCGCTGGCCTGCAGCGCCGAGATCACCGCCCGCTTGAGCGCTCTCGCACCCCGGGAGTGGTCGCGCGCCGTGGTGACGGTCGCGCCCTTCTTCAGCGTCGTGGCGTACGCGCCCGCGAGCCGGACCGCCAGCTCGGGCGTGATCTCCACGTTGAGGATGCCGGAGACCCCTCGGGCCCCGAAGAGGTGGGCCTGGCCGCGCGACTCCCAGATGACGGACGTGTTGACGAAGGCGCCGGCCTCGATCGTCTTGAACGGATAGACCCGCACATTGCCCTGAACGATCGATTCTTCACCGACGAGGCACTCGTCGCCGATGACGGCGCCGTCCTCGATGCGGGCGGCCCGCATGATGTCGGTGTTCTTGCCGATCACGCAGCCGCGCAGGTTGCTGTGCTGCCCGATGTAGACGTTGTCGTGAACAACCGCCTTGTGAAGGAAGGCGCCGCTCTTCACCACCACGTTCGACCCGACGACGGTGTGCTCGCGGATCTCCACATCGGCCTCGACCTTGGCGTAGTCCCCGATGTACAGGGGCCCGTGCAGCACCGCGTCCGGGTGCACCTCGGCACCCTCGGCGACCCACACGCCCGGCGAGATCTCGAAGCCGTCCAGCTGGACGTCGACCTTGCCCTCGAGGACGTCGGCCTGGGCCTTCACGTAGCTCTCGTGCGTGCCGACATCCTCCCAGTAGCCCTCGGCGACATAGCCGTAAATCGGCTTGCCTTCCTTCATCAGCTGCGGGAAGACATCACCGGACCAGTCGACTGGGACGTCCGGCTGGACGTAGTCGAAGACTTCCGGCTCCATGACGTAGATGCCGGTGTTGACCGTGTCCGAGAAGACCTGCCCCCAGGTGGGCTTCTCCAGGAAGCGCTCCACCTTCCCTTCCTCGTCCACGATGGTGATGCCGAATTCCAGCGGGTTCGGCACCCGCGTCAGGCACACCGTGACGAGCGCGCCCTTTTCCTTGTGGAACCTGATGAGGTCGGTCAGGTCGAAGTCGGTGAGCGCGTCACCGGAGATGACGAGGAAGGCGTCGTCCTTCAGCGCCTCCTCGGCGTTCTTGACACTCCCCGCGGTGCCGAGTGGCTTCTCCTCATTGGCATAGGTGAGCTCCATGCCGAGCTCTTCGCCGTCGCCGAAGTAGTTCTTTACGAGCGAGGCGAGGAACTGCACGGTTACGACGGTCTCAGTGAGCCCATGCCGCTTGAGCAGCCGCAGCACGTGCTCCATGATCGGCCGGTTTGCCACCGGCAGGAGTGGCTTGGGCATGCTCGAGGTCATGGGGCGAAGGCGTGTGCCTTCGCCGCCAGCCATCACAACGGCTTTCATGTCGGAAGCGTCCTCCTTGCAGAGACGACGGTCTAGCCGACTTCACCCATCCGGTAACTGGCCGTCTTACGTCGTCGGGGCGCGCTCCGTCGCTGCGCCGCACCAGAGGGACAGGCTCAATCGGCTGTGGCATCCGCCTTGACAAGTCGGCGGACTTGGACCACATAGAGGATCCCTGCCCACCAATAGAGAGTTGTACCCCATCCGGCGAACGCCCACCCGAAAACTTCAGCGAGTGATGCCAGCCACCCGTCTCCGTCACTGAGCAGAAGGAGCGGAAACGCGTACATCAAGTTGAACGTGGCGGCCTTCCCGAGGAAGTTCACCTGCGGCGGGGGATAGCCATGCCGGCGGAGGATTCCCACCATCACCAGCAGCATCAGCTCACGAGCCAATAGTGCGATCGTCAACCACAGAGGGAGGATCTCGCGCCAGGTGAGCCCGAGGAGCGTCGAAAGGATGTAGAGCCGGTCGGCGGCCGGGTCGAGCAGACGTCCGAGGCTGCTGATCTGGTTCCATCGACGGGCGAGTTTGCCGTCGAGATAGTCGCTGACACCACTGAGCATCAGTACGAGGAGAGCCCAGCCGTCACTATTCGGCCCCCCGAAGACGGGGCGGAGGATCAGCCACAGGAAGAGCGGAACGCCGACCAGGCGAGCCATGCTCAGGATGTTCGGGATGGTGAGCACCCGGTCCGTCTGAACGCGGGTCTCCTGTACCTCCACCCGGGGCCTCCTGGGGAACGTGCCAACGATGCCCCCTGACTTTACCGTCAGCGCGGCCCGCCCCGTGCACAGGGGTGCCGGCCCTTGGGCCGTGAACGCAGAAAAGCCCCGCACCATAACGGTGCGGGGCTCCCCCACAATGATTGTTCGGCGGCGTCCTACTCTCCCACAGGGTCCCCCCTGCAGTACCATCGGCGCTGAAAGGCTTAGCTTCCGGGTTCGGAATGTAACCGGGC
>NZ_JBEXNO010000059.1:0-34858 GCF_040611175.1 Streptomyces sp. NPDC003036
CGATGAAGATGGAGCTCAGCGGCGGCAGCACGGTCCGGGTGGCCTGCGGCAGCACGATCATGCGGAGGGTCTGGCTGAACGTCATGCCGAGCGAGGGGCGCCCCTCACACGCGTACGGGGAAGCGCTACGGCAGCGCCAGCATCCGCTCCAGCGCCAGCTTGGCGAAGCTCTCGGTCTCGCGGTCCACCTGGATCTGGTTGACCAGCTTGCCCTCGGCGAGCGACTCCAGTGTCCACACCAGGTGCGGCAGGTCGATGCGGTTCATGGTCGAGCAGAAGCAGACCGTCTTGTCGAGGAAGACGATCTCCTTGCCCTCGTCGGCGAACCGGTTCGCCAGGCGCCGCACCAAGTTCAGCTCCGTACCGATGGCCCACTTGGACCCGGCCGGCGCCGCCTCCAGCGTCTTGATGATGTACTCGGTCGACCCGACGTAGTCCGCCGCGGCCACGACCTCGTGCTTGCACTCCGGGTGCACCAGCACGTTGACGCCGGGGATCCGCTCGCGCACGTCGTTCACGGAGTCCAGCGAGAAGCGCCCGTGCACCGAGCAGTGCCCGCGCCACAGGATCATCTTGGCGTCGCGCAGCTGCTCCGCGGTCAGCCCGCCACCGGGCTTGTGCGGGTTGTAGACGACGCAGTCGTCCAGCGACATGCCCATGTCCCGCACGGCGGTGTTGCGGCCCAGGTGCTGGTCGGGCAGGAAGAGCACCTTCTCGCCCTGCTCGAAGGCCCAGTCCAGGGCCCGCTTGGCGTTCGAGGAGGTGCAGATCGTGCCGCCGTGCTTGCCGGTGAAGGCCTTGATGTCGGCGGAGGAGTTCATGTACGAGACCGGCACGACCTGCTCGGCGATGCCCGCCTCCGTCAGCACGTCCCAGCACTCCGCGACCTGCTCGGCCGTCGCCATGTCGGCCATCGAGCAGCCGGCGGCCAGGTCGGGGAGCACGACCTTCTGGTCGTCGGTCGTCAGGATGTCCGCCGACTCGGCCATGAAGTGCACACCGCAGAAGACGATGTATTCGGCCTCCGGCCGCGCCGCCGCGTCCCGGGCGAGCTTGAACGAGTCCCCGGTGACGTCGGCGAACTGGATGACCTCGTCGCGCTGGTAGTGGTGCCCCAGCACGAAGACCTTCTTCCCCAGCTTCTCCTTGGCCGCGCGGGCGCGCTCCACGAGGTCCGGGTCGGACGGCGATGGCAGGTCGCCGGGGCACTCGACGCCCCGCTCGCTCTTGGGGTCGGCCTCGCGGCCGAGCAGCAGCAGGGCGAGCGGCGTCGGCTGGACATCCAGGGGCTGGGCGGTGGTCACGTCACGCACCCTTTCTTCTCTTCGGTAAGCCCGGCGAAGGAGCCTTTTCGTCTAAATGACGCTATCTATCATAACCGGTTCACGTCACTTTGACGATGTCCATAGTGTCGATGTGACACATGCCCCGTCCGCGCGTCGGCGCTTGCCCGACGTGCGTGCGCGCGCGTGTGCGAGCATGAAGGGGAAACACGCACTCGGCCCGGAATGAATCCGCGGCCCCGCCGGTTGCAACCGTCGGCAAGCAGTCTCCGTACACACCGGGAGAGAAGCAGATGTCCGTATCGGACGAGAAGACCACTGTCAGCGACGGCATCCTCCTGACGGACGCCGCGGCGGCCAAGGTCAAGGCCCTGCTGGACCAGGAAGGCCGCGACGACCTGGCGCTGCGCGTCGCCGTTCAGCCCGGCGGCTGCTCCGGCCTGCGCTACCAGCTCTTCTTCGACGAGCGCTCGCTCGACGGTGACGTCGTCAAGGACTTCGACGGCGTCAAGGTCGTCACCGACCGCATGAGCGCTCCGTACCTGGGCGGTGCGTCGATCGACTTCGTCGACACCATCGAGAAGCAGGGCTTCACCATCGACAACCCGAACGCCACGGGCTCCTGCGCCTGCGGCGACTCGTTCAGCTAAGCCCGTACGAAGCCCGTACGACGAAGGCGGCACCCCCTCGGGGGTGCCGCCTTCGTCGTGTCCGGGTTACTTCCGCGGCACCGCCTCGCCCGACGCCGCGTCCACGACCCGCCGCTCGCCCAGCGGCCGGTCCAGCGACACGGTGACGGTCTGCTCCTGCGCCATGGCGATGCAGTACCGCTCAGGCCGCGCCGGCGACTCGACCACCGTCACCTTCACCAGCGCGTCGCTCTCCTCGGCCTTGGCCGTGTAGGTGCTGCACACGCCGCCCCAGAAGGTGACGGTCAGGGTCCGCCCGCTGCCGTCCGTCCGGTACGACTCGACCTGCCGAGCGGACTGCTCGGGGACCGCGGGCTGCGTCGGGGAGGGCTTCGGCGCGGGCGCCAGGTGCTGGGGAGCCACCGCCGGGTAGGTGATCGTGAAGGGCCGCGCGTCGCCCTTCGGCTCCACCTCGAACAGCCACGACGGCACCAGCGCCGGCCGCCCCTCCACGGTGTGCGCGGCCAGCCCGAAGACGGCCTTGCCGATCGTCACGGTCTCCTTGGCGGGCTTTTGCTCCGGCGCGCAGCCGACCTCGGGGGCCGCCTTCGGCTCGCCCTCCAGCGGCGCGGGCGTCGCGCACCCGCCGATGCCGACGCCCCCCTCATCCGAGGAGCCGGAGTTCAGCAGCTTCAGTGCCTCCTCCGCGCCGATCACCGGGTACTCGTCCCCCTCGACCGGCTCCTTCAGCCGCCCGCTGCCGCCCACGACCTGCCCGTCCGGACCGACCTGGATACCGGTGGTCCAGCCGTACGTCGGCAGCCCCCCGACGACCGGATCGGCGTTGACGACCCGTACCGCACCCATCAGCTGGCCGGCGTCCAGCTTGGCGTCGTCCTGCCCCAGCGCCTTGAGCACCGGAGCTGCGGCCTTCTTGGCGGCGTCCTCGCCCACCGGGTCCCCGCCCCAGGCCGTCTGCCCGCCCGACGGGCAGCTCGGGCCCTTGCGGCAGTCGTCACCCGCCGGCGCCGCGCCGAAGGACCAGGTCCCCGGCGCCTCCTTCTCCACCTGGAGCACCGCCCCCGAGCCGTCCTTGTCGGGGCCGACCTTCCACGCCGTACCGTCGGGGCGCGGCGCCCCCGACACGCCCAGGGCGCCGGCCAGCCGCGCCACCTCGTCCGCGCCGACCGTGCCCCGGGCCCGGTGGACGCGGGCCGTGTCCGGCCCGTCCGGCAGCGGCCCGCCGGCCCGGTAGACCACGCCGTTCGGGTCCGGCTCGCCGGGCGCGATCCCCGGCCCCGACCCCTCGGTGTGCCCGTCCAGCGCCAGCGGCGGCGGCGCCGTCCGGCCGGCCCCCGGCGCGGCACGCCCGCCGTCCGACGCGCTCGTGGCGAAGTACGCCCCACCGCCCCCGGCGAGCAGCACCGCCGCCGCCACCGAGGCGACGACCAGCGGCGAACGCCCGCGGCGCGGGGTGTCCTGCGTGGGCTCGGGTTCCGTACTGCTCACCGCAACGCTCCTTCGTCCGTCGTACTCCCTTTACGGAAGACACCCATGGGACGGAACGGAGGAGCGCCCGGTTCCACGAGACGGCCGGCCGGACCCGACGCCCGGGGATCAGGCGCCGTACTCCGCCGCCGCCTCCATCAGCCGGGCGGACGCGGGCGGCACCACCACCCCGTGGATCAGCGACGGCGACACCGGGCCGGGCGAGGGAGCGTCCTCCGCCGGCACCACCCAGTGCGGCGCCATGCGCGCGCTGTCGCCGCGCAGCTCGGCGAGGCCGAACTCCAGGCCCATGTCGGACTCCCCCCGGTCGAATGGAGTGATGTAGTCGGTCATATCGGCACCGTACGCAGCCGCACCCGACCGAAAAAGACCTACTATCGGGTAGTTTCCGCATGTCGGCAGCGCCGTGACCGGGTAGCGTTAACCGTCAACTCCACCTTCCTCAGGAGCGCCCAGCCGTGCGTATCGCAGTCACCGGCTCCATCGCCACCGACCACCTGATGACCTTCCCCGGCCGATTCGCCGACCAGTTGGTCGCCGATCAGCTGCACACGGTCTCCCTTTCCTTCCTGGTCGACAACCTCGACATCCGCAGGGGAGGCGTCGGCGCCAACATCTGTTTCGGCATGGGGCAGCTGGGCGCCCAGCCGATCCTGGTCGGCGCTGCCGGCTACGACTTCGACGAGTACCGCGCCTGGCTCGACCGGCACGGCGTCGACACCGGCTCCGTACGGATCTCCGAGGTCCTGCACACCGCGCGCTTCGTCTGCACCACCGACGCCGACCACAACCAGATCGGCTCCTTCTACACCGGCGCCATGAGCGAGGCCCGCCAGATCGAGCTCCAGGCGGTGGCGGACCGCGTCGGCGGCCTCGACCTCGTCCTGATCGGCGCGGACGACCCCGAGGCGATGCTGCGCCACACCGAGGAGTGCCGCTCGCGCGGCATCCCGTTCGCGGCGGACTTCTCGCAGCAGATCGCCCGCATGGACGGCGACGAGATCCGGATCCTGCTGGACGGGGCGACGTACCTCTTCTCCAACGAGTACGAGAAGGGGCTCATCGAGTCCAAGACCGGCTGGACGGCCGAGGGGATCCTCGACCGCGTCGGCCACCGCGTCACCACGCTCGGCTCCCGCGGCGTCCGCATCGAGCGGGCCGGCGAGCCGGCCATCGAGGTCGGCTGCCCGGAGGAGGAGGCCAAGGTCGACCCGACGGGCGTCGGCGACGCCTTCCGGGCCGGCTTCCTGTCTGGCCTGTCCTGGGGCGTCAGCCTGGAGCGCGCCGCCCAGGTCGGCTGCATGCTGGCCACCCTGGTGATCGAGACGCTCGGCACCCAGGAGTACACGCTGCGCCGGGCCCACTTCATGGAGCGCTTCACCAAGGCGTACGGCGACGACGCGGCGGCGGAGGTCCACAAGCACCTCGCCTGAGGCCCGGCCGCCCGGCCGTCAGGCCGTGCGGCGCACCTCGTACGCGCTGCCGCGTTCCGCCGGCCGCTCGCCCACGTACTCCTGGCCCCGCATCTCGCACCACGCCGGGATGTCCAGGCGGGCGGCCTCGTCGTCGCTGAGGACCGTCACGGTGGCGCCGACCGGTACGTCGCCGATCACCTTCGCCAGCTCGATCACCGGGATCGGGCACCGCTTGCCGAGCGCGTCGACGACGAGGTCCCCGGCCCCGGCCGCCGGCGCGGGGGAGGACGCCGGGGCGCCGAAGCGCTCCCGCACCCCCGCCACCGCTCCCGGCAGCACCTCCAGGAACCGCTCGACGTCCGCCTCCTGCGCGCCGAAGGGCAGCGAGATCCGTACGTTGCCCTCCGACAGCACGCCCATCGCGCGCAGCACATGGCTGGGCGTCAGCGTCGAGCTCGTACACGACGATCCGGACGACACCGAGAAGCCCGCGCGGTCCAGCTCGTGCAGCAGGGTCTCCCCGTCGACATAGAGACACGAGAAGGTGACGAGGTGCGGCAGCCGCCGCACCGGGTCGCCGACCACCTCCACGTCCGGCACCGACTCCGCCACCCGGGCCCGGATCCGCTCCACCAGCCCCCGCAGCCGCGCCGCCTCCGCGTCCGCCTCGGCCCGTACGGCCCGCAGCGACGCCGCCGCGGCGACGATCGCCGGGAGGTTCTCGAACCCGGCGGCCCGCCCCGACTCGCGCTCGTCCGCCGGTCCTTGGGCGGCGAACCGCACGCCCTTGCGGACCACGAGCAGCCCCACCCCCGCCGGGCCGCCCCACTTGTGGGCACTCGCCGTCAGCAGCGACCAGTCACCGGCGACCGGACCCCAGCCCAGCGACTGGGCCGCGTCCACCAGCAGCGGCACCCCGGCTGCCCGGCACGCCTCGGCCACCTCGGCCACGGGCTGTTCGGTGCCCACCTCGTGGTTGGCCGACTGGAGGCACGCGAGGGCGGTGTCGGCGCGCAGGGCGGCGGCGTACGCGGCCGGGTCGACCCGCCCGCCCCGGCCCACCGGCACCTCCGTCACCGTGCCGCCGTCCGCCTCGTGGGCCGCCGCCGAATGGAGCACCGAGGAGTGCTCGACCGCCGACACGACCAGGTGCCGCCCGACCCGCCGGCGCCCGGCGAGCGCCCCGGCAACTCCGGAGTGCACCGCGCGTGTCCCCGAAGGGGTGAAGACGAGCTCGTCGGGCCGGCACCCCACGGCCTCCGCCGCGGCCTCCCGCGCCGCGTCCAGCAGCATCCGCGCCCGCCGCCCCTCCCGGTACAGCCGCGAAGGATCGGCCCACCCCTCGTCGAGCGCCGCGAGCAGGGCCTGCCGGGCAACGGGGTGGAGGGGAGCGGACGAAGCGGAATCGAAGTAGGCCACGCCCCCACGCTAACTCCGGCACCCTCCGGGGAGCCCCGGAGGCCAAGCGCGCCCTCAAAAGAGGGGCCCGGCGGTGTGTTGGGCACCCTCCCCGCGCGACCCCAAATAGCGTCCAGTAGGGTTTGGTCCGCATAAACATCCAAACCCCTGCCCGCGTCAGGGCCGGCGACCGACCAGCGAGACGGCCGCAGCCGACCGCGCGGGCGAGACTCTCGGGAAGGCGCTACGTGAGTCCCAACGGCTCCGACCGCTCGTCGCGGCGCCCGATGCGGCGGAAGCTGCCGCAGGTGCTGACTGCGGGCCTGATCCTGGCTACCGCCTCCGGTTGCTCGTACAACTGGGAGGACTTCCCCCGCCTTGGTATGCCCACCCCGGTGACGGAGGAGGCTCCGCGGATCCTCTCCCTCTGGCAGGGCTCGTGGGCGGCTGCGCTCGCCACGGGCGTGCTGGTCTGGGGCCTGATCCTGTGGAGCGTCATCTTCCACCGGCGCAGCCGCACCAAGGTCGAGGTTCCTCCGCAGACCCGGTACAACATGCCCATCGAGGCGCTGTACACGGTGACCCCGCTCATCATCGTCTCGGTGCTCTTCTACTTCACCGCGCGCGATGAGTCGAAGCTCCTTGAGCACTCCAAGAACCCGACGCACACCATCAACGTGGTGGGCTACCAGTGGAGCTGGGGCTTCAACTACGTCGAGAACGTCGACGGCAAGGCCGACACGGACGCCAAGTCCTCCAAGGAACTCGGTGCCATTCCGGATCGGTACCAGAACCAGTTCCCGGCGGGTGCCGAGGGCGTCTACGACTACGGCATCCCCGGTACCCGGAACCCGCAGAACGGGAACCCGGGTCCGACGCTGTGGCTGCCGAAGGGCGAGAAGGTCCGGTTCATCCTGACCTCTCGCGACGTGATCCACTCCTTCTGGGTGCTCCCCTTCCTGTTCAAGCAGGACGTCATCCCGGGCCACACCAATGTCTTCGAGGTGACCGCCACCCAGGAGGGCACCTTCAGGGGCAAGTGCGCCGAGCTCTGCGGCGTCGACCACTCCCGGATGCTGTTCAACGTCAAGGTGGTCTCCCCGGAGCGCTACCAGCAGCACCTGAAGGAGCTGGCCGAGAAGGGGCAGACCGGCTTCATCCCGTCGGGCATTGAGCAGACGGACCCGGCCAGGAACTCGGAGACCAACCAACTGTGAGCATCCTCAACGAACCTCAGGGTGCCGCCACGGCAGCCGACGGCTCGGTGAACGAGCCGTATGAGAACGAGCACCCCGTGCGGCGCAGGCGGCCCGGCAATGTCGTCGTCAAGTGGCTGACCACCACGGACCACAAGACGATCGGCACGCTCTACCTGGTCACGTCGTTCTTCTTCTTCTGCATCGGCGGTCTGCTGGCGCTCTTCATGCGCGCCGAGCTGGCCCGTCCGGGTACGCAGATCATGTCGAACGAGCAGTTCAACCAGGCGTTCACGATGCACGGCACGATCATGCTGCTGATGTTCGCGACGCCGCTGTTCGCCGGATTCGCCAACTGGATCATGCCGCTGCAGATCGGCGCGCCCGACGTGGCGTTCCCGCGGCTGAACATGTTCGCCTACTGGCTGTACCTGTTCGGCTCGCTCATCGCGGTGGCCGGCTTCCTCACCCCGCAGGGTGCCGCCGACTTCGGCTGGTTCGCCTACACCCCGCTGTCGGACGCGGTCCGCTCGCCGGGCGTCGGCGCCGACATGTGGATCATGGGTCTGGCCTTCTCCGGCTTCGGCACGATCCTCGGCTCGGTCAACTTCATCACCACGATCATCTGCATGCGCGCCCCGGGCATGACGATGTTCCGCATGCCGATCTTCACCTGGAACGTGCTGCTGACCGGTGTGCTGGTCCTGCTCGCCTTCCCGGTGCTCGCCGCCGCGCTCTTCGCGCTGGAGGCGGACCGCAAGTTCGGTGCGCACATCTTCGACCCGACCAACGGCGGCGCGCTGCTGTGGCAGCACCTCTTCTGGTTCTTCGGTCACCCAGAGGTGTACATCATCGCCCTGCCGTTCTTCGGCATCGTCTCGGAGATCATCCCGGTCTTCAGCCGCAAGCCGATGTTCGGTTACATCGGTCTGATCGCGGCGACCATCGCGATCGCCGGTCTGTCCGTGACGGTGTGGGCGCACCACATGTACGTCACCGGCGGTGTGCTGCTGCCGTTCTTCTCCTTCATGACCTTCCTGATCGCGGTCCCGACCGGTGTGAAGTTCTTCAACTGGATCGGCACCATGTGGAAGGGCTCGCTCTCCTTCGAGACGCCGATGCTGTGGACGATCGGCTTCCTGATCACCTTCACCTTCGGTGGTCTGACCGGTGTCATCCTGGCCTCGCCGCCGATGGACTTCCACGTCTCGGACTCGTACTTCGTCGTCGCGCACTTCCACTACGTCGTCTTCGGCACCGTGGTCTTCGCGATGTTCGCCGGCTTCCACTTCTGGTGGCCGAAGTTCACGGGCAAGATGCTGGACGAGCGGCTCGGCAAGATCACCTTCTGGACGCTGTTCATCGGCTTCCACGGCACGTTCCTGGTGCAGCACTGGCTGGGTGCCGAGGGCATGCCGCGCCGTTACGCGGACTACCTCGCCGCCGACGGCTTCACCGCGCTGAACACGATCTCCACGATCGCGTCCTTCCTGCTCGGCCTGTCGATCCTGCCGTTCTTCTACAACGTCTGGAAGACGGCCAAGTACGGCAAGCCGGTCGGCGTCGACGACCCGTGGGGCTACGGCCGCTCCCTGGAGTGGGCGACCTCCTGCCCGCCGCCGCGGCACAACTTCCTCACGCTGCCGCGCATCCGTTCCGAATCCCCGGCCTTCGACCTGCATCACCCTGAGATCGCGGCGCTCGGCCAGCTCGAGAACCACGGGCAGAAGGACACCGCGCTGTTCGGTGGCAAGGAGGTCGGCAAGTGAAGATCCAGGGCAAGATTTTCATCTGGCTGAGCGTCTTCATCCTCGCCATGGCCATCGTGTACGGCCTGTGGTCGAAGGAGCCGGCCGGTACGACGGCGCTGTTCCTGGCCTTCGGCCTGGCGGTCATGATCGGCTACTACCTGGCCTTCACGGCCCGGCGCGTGGACGCCATGGCGCAGGACGACAAGGAGGCCGACGTCGCGGACGAGGCCGGTGAGGTCGGCTTCTTCTCGCCGCACAGCTGGCAGCCGCTCTCCCTGGCCATCGGTGGCGCCCTCGCCTTCCTGGGCGTCGCCCTCGGCTGGTGGCTGCTGTACTTCTCCCTGCCGCTGATCCTGATCGGCATCTGGGGCTGGGTGTTCGAGTACTACCGGGGCGAGAACCAGAACCAGTAGCTCCACGGCTTCGCGGTTCGCTCCAGCGCTTCACCGGGGACCCGGTGACCTCCACAGGGAGGTCACCGGGTCCCTCTTTTGGTTGCATCCCGCGTGCCGCGGTCGACAGCTCTTCCTACGGTGTGCTCATGAGCCACACGAGCCGCTTGCGCACCGCCATAAGCTGCACTCTGCTGGTCGCCGTCACCGGAGCGAGCGCGACCGCGTGCGGTGGCCCCGAGGGCCACCCCCTCGCCGCGGAGCCGTACGACGCGGCTCAGCAGATCACCTTCAACGGCCCCTCCGGCAACCGCAAGGCTCCGCTGGACAAGCCGCTCGAAGTCACCGCCAAGGCGGAGGACGGCCGCATCACGGACGTCACGGCCCGCGACGAGGCCGGCCACTACCTGGCGGGCGAGCTCTCCGCGGACGGCAGCCGCTGGCGCTCCACGGGGTCGCTGACGGCCGGCGCCCGCTACACCGTCAAGGTCGCCACGGAGGACCGCGACGGCGCTCCTGGCGCCCGTACGCTGACATTCGAGACGGCCCCCGCCAAGAAGGTCCTGAACGTGCGATTCGGCCCGCAGGCGGGCACGTACGGCGTCGGACAGCCCATCACGGCGGAGCTGAACGTCCCCGTACGGTCCCGGGCGGGCCGCGCCGCCGTCGAACGCTCCCTGAAGGTCCGCTCCACCCCGGCCGTCGAGGGCTCCTGGTACTGGGTGGACGACAAGAAACTGCACTTCCGCCCCAAGGACTTCTGGCCCGCGGGCGCGTCCGTCACCGCCACCGGCAAGCTCACCGGCGTACGGATAGACGGCGACCTGTACGGCGGGCCCGTCAAGCCCCTGAGCCTGACCATCGGTGACCGCGTCGAGGCCATCACCGACGCTGCGTCCCACCAGATGACGGTCAAGCGCAACGGGCAAGTGATCAACACCATTCCGGTGACCACCGGCAAACCGGGCTTCGCCACCCGCAACGGCATCAAAGTGGTGCTCGGCAAGGAGCAGTTCGTCCGGATGCGGTCCACCACCGTCGGCATCGCCGCGGGCAGCAGCGAGTCCTACGACCTGCCCGTCTACTGGGCCACCCGGGTGACCTGGAGCGGGGAGTACGTCCACGCGGCGCCCTGGTCCGCCGGGTCGCACGGCTTCGCCAACGTCAGCCACGGCTGCACGGGCATGTCCACCAGCAATGCCGCCTGGTTCTTCAAAACCGTCCGTCCGGGGGACATCGTCGCCGTCGTCAACAGCGGCGGAAGCCCGATGGACCCCTTCGGCAACGGCTTCGGCGACTGGAACATCCCCTGGGACAAGTGGCGCACGGGCAGCGCCCTCGTGGACGCCGCCCGCCCGGGCGTCAACCCCGCCGACGCGGCACGCGTCCGGCCCCATTTTTGAGGGCTCGGTTCACCTCCGGGGCGCCTAAGACGGTGCCGACGGTCGATCGTGCTCGGGTCGCTCGTTCCTCACGACCCTCCGCGCGTTCTCCCTTTCGACACCGCCGCGCCCCTTCGGCTCACTCGCCCACAGCGCTCCGAGCGCGGCCTCTCACGCCTCCACGGACAGCCTGCTGCGCAGCAGCGCGGCCAGGGAGTCGGCCAGCTCCACCGGGTCCACCGGCAGCGTCACCGCCGCGTCGGCGCGGCTCCAGGTGGCCAGCCAGGCGTCCTGCGGGCGGCCGATGAGCAGCAGCACCGGCGGGCAGCGGAAGACCTCGTCCTTGATCTGGCGGCACACCCCCATGCCCCCGGCGGGAGCCGCCTCGCCGTCCAGGACGCAGACGTCGATCCCGCCCTGGTCCAGCCGCTCCAGCACGGCCGGAAGCGTCGCGCACTCGACGTACTCGACCGGCGGAACGTCGGCCGCGGGCCTGCGCCCGGTCGCCAGCCGCACCTGCGCGCGGGTGTTGGCGTCGTCGCTGTAGACCAGGACGGTGGCGCTCGACTGCATTGTTCCTCCGAGTACGTCGGCGGCAAGGGCAGGTAGGCAGGTACCGATGGGCCGGATGCTACTCCTCCCCACACCGCGTCCACACCGGTTCGCATGGGCCGTTCGGGCTGGACGGAGCGCATCAACACACCGAACGGCACCCCCCGGAGTGAGGGCGGGATAAGCGACCGACATAATGTCGGTCGTGGCGACAGCAACGACAGTAGAAACCGGGCACGCGCACCCGTCGGTCAATCGGCCGAACCTCACCAGCGTCGGAACCATCATCTGGTTGAGTTCCGAGCTGATGTTCTTCGCGGCCCTCTTCGCGATGTACTTCACCCTTCGTTCGGTGATGGGTGCCGAGTTCTGGTCCCAGCAGGCGGGACACCTGAACTTCCCGTTCTCGGCGACCAACACCACGATCCTGGTGCTCTCCTCCCTCACCTGTCAGCTCGGCGTGTTCGCCGCCGAGCGGGGCGACGTGAAGAAGCTCCGGACGTGGTTCATCATCACGTTCGTCATGGGTGCGATCTTCATCGGCGGCCAGGTCTTCGAGTACACCGAGCTGGTCAAGGACGCGGGTCTCTCGCTCTCGTCCGACCCGTACGGCTCCGTGTTCTACATGACGACCGGCTTCCACGGACTGCACGTGACGGGCGGCCTGATCGCCTTCCTGCTGGTCCTCGGCCGGACGTACGCGGCGAAGAGATTCACCCATGAGCAGGCAACCGCCGCCATCGTCGTGTCCTACTACTGGCACTTCGTCGATGTCGTCTGGATCGGCCTCTTCGCCACGATCTACATGATCAAGTAATCGGGCCCCGTACCTCAGGTACGCCCGAACACATCCAGCAAGCATCGACGCAGAAGATCCTGACACCGGGGTAATCCGTGAAAAAGCTCTCCGCACGACGACGCCATCCGCTGGCGGCGGTCGTCGTCCTACTTCTCGCGCTGGCGGCCACTGGGGGGCTGTACGCCGCGTTCGCACCCGCGGACAAGGCGCAGGCCGACGAAACCGCCCAGTCACTCGCCATCGAGGAGGGCAAGAAGCTCTACTCCGTCGGCTGTGCCAGCTGCCACGGAACCGGCGGTCAGGGCACCTCCGACGGGCCGAGCCTGGTCGGCGTCGGCTCCGCCGCCGTGGACTTCCAGGTCGGCACCGGCCGCATGCCGGCGCAGCAGCCCGGCGCCCAGGTGCCGGAGAAGAAGAAGATCTACTCGCAGGCGCAGATCGACCAGCTCGCCGCGTACGTCGCGTCCCTGGGCCCCGGTCCGGTCACGCCGGCCGAGAAGCAGTACAGCCCCGACGGGGCGAACATCGCCCGCGGTGGTGACCTGTTCCGCACGAACTGTGCGCAGTGCCACAACTTCACCGGCGAGGGTGGTGCGCTCACCAAGGGCAAGTGGGCGCCCAGCCTCGAGGACGTGAGCGAGAAGCACATCTACGAGGCCATGCAGACCGGCCCGCAGAACATGCCGTCCTTCCCCGACACGACCATGCCGGAGAAGGAGAAGAAGGACATCATCGCGTACATCAAGACCGTGAACGGTGACGAGACCCCGACTCCCGGCGGCTTCGCGCTGGGCGGTCTGGGACCGGTCAGCGAGGGCCTGTTCGGCTGGATCTTCGGTCTGGGTTCGCTGATCGCTGTTGCCGTCTGGGTCGCGGCCCACACCGCTAAGGCCAAGAAGTCATGAGTAGCCAAGACATTTCCGAAGAGAGCCTGCCGCACAAGCAGGACACCGCGCACGGCACGGCGGTAGCCGAGAACCCGTTCGCCGACCCGGGGCTGCCGCCCCACAAGCCGCGCATCCAGGACATCGACGAGCGGGCCGCCAAGCGGTCCGAGCGCACGGTCGCCCTGCTGTTCACGCTGTCGATGCTGGCCACGATCGGCTTCATCGCCTCGTTCGTGATCTTCCCGGTCGACAAGATCGTGTACGTCTGGCCGCTCGGCCACGTCAGCGCGACCAACCTGTCGCTCGGCCTGACGCTCGGCATCGCGCTCTTCTGCATCGGCGCGGGCGCGGTCCACTGGGCCCGCACCCTGATGTCCGACCACGAGGTCGCCGACGACCGTCACCCGATCGAGGCCGAGCCCGAGGTCAAGGCCAAGGTCCTGGCCGACTTCGCGGACGGCGCGCGGGAGTCCGCGATCGGCCGCCGCCCGCTGATCCGCAACACGATGCTCGGCGCGCTGGCCATGGTGCCGCTCTCCGGCGTGGTGCTGCTGCGCGAGCTGGGCCCGATGCCCGAGAAGAAGCTGTTCCACACGTCGTGGGCCAAGGGCAAGCAGCTCATCAACATGAACACGAACGAGCCGCTGCGTCCCGAGGACGTCGCGGTGGGTTCGCTGACCTTCGCCAAGCCCGAGGGCCTGGAGGAGCACGACCACGAGTTCAACACGAAGATCGCCAAGGACGCCTTGATGATCGTCCGGATCCAGCCGGAGGACATCAAGGACAAGCGCGAGCTCGAGTGGTCGCACGAGGGCATCGTGGCCTTCTCCAAGATCTGCACCCACGTGGGCTGCCCGATCTCCCTGTACGAGCAGCAGACCCACCACGTCCTCTGCCCGTGCCACCAGTCCACCTTCGACCTCTCCGACGGCGCCCGCGTCATCTTCGGCCCGGCCGGTCACGCCCTTCCGCAGCTGCGGATCGGCGTCAATGACGAGGGCTTCCTCGAGGCGCTCGGCGACTTCGAGGAGCCCGTCGGTCCTGCATTCTGGGAGCGCGGATGAGCACCACGACCGCAACAGACGCACAGCGGAAGGCGCCCGCCGGCGAGCGGGTGGCCGACTGGGCCGACGGCCGTCTGGGGATCTACTCCCTGGCCAAGGCCAACATGCGGAAGATCTTCCCGGACCACTGGTCCTTCATGCTGGGTGAGATCTGCCTCTACAGCTTCATCATCATCATCCTCACGGGTGTGTACCTGACGCTGTTCTTCCACCCGAGCATGAACGAGATCGAGTACCACGGCTCGTACGTGCCGATGCAGGGCATCCGCATGACCGAGGCGTACGCCTCGACCCTGGACATCAGCTTCGACGTCCGCGGTGGTCTGCTCATCCGGCAGATCCACCACTGGGCAGCGGTGGTCTTCCTCGCCGGCATGTTCGTGCACATGATGCGCGTCTTCTTCACCGGCGCGTTCCGCAAGCCGCGTGAGATCAACTGGCTGTTCGGCTTCCTGCTGTTCGTCCTCGGCATGTTCACCGGTTTCACCGGTTACTCGCTCCCGGACGACCTGCTCTCCGGCACCGGTGTCCGCTTCACGCAGGGCGCGATCCTGTCCACGCCGATCGTCGGCACGTACATCTCGATGTTCCTGTTCGGCGGGGAGTTCCCGGGCCACGACATCATCGCCCGGTTCTACTCGATCCACATCCTGCTGCTGCCGGGCATCATGCTCGGCCTCGTGGTGGCGCACCTGATCCTGGTCTTCTACCACAAGCACACGCAGTTCCCCGGCCCCGGCCGGACGAACAAGAACGTCGTCGGCATGCCGCTGCTGCCGGTGTACATGGCCAAGGCCGGAGGCTTCTTCTTCCTGGTCTTCGGTGTCATCTCGGTCATCGCCGCGCTGTTCACGATCAACCCGATCTGGGCGCTCGGCCCGTACCGCCCGGACCAGGTGTCCACCGGCGCCCAGCCCGACTGGTACATGGGCTTCGCCGAGGGTCTCGTCCGCGTCATGCCGGGCTGGGAGATCAACCTGTGGGGCCACACGCTCGTCCTGGGCGTGTTCGTCCCGCTGGTCGTCTTCGGCATCATGCTCGCCGCGATCGCGCTGTACCCGTTCATCGAGTCGTGGATCACCGGTGACAAGCGCGAGCACCACCTGCTGGACCGGCCGCGCAACGCGCCGACCCGGACCGCGCTCGGTGTCGCCTGGGTGACCGCGTACATGGTCATGCTGATCGGTGGTGGCAACGACATCTTCGCCACCCACTTCCACATGTCGATCAACGCGATCACCTGGTTCGTCCGGATCGCCTTCTTCGCGGCCCCGGTCGTCGCCTTCGTCGTCACCAAGCGGATCTGCCTGGGTCTGCAGCGGCGCGACAAGGACAAGGTGCTGCACGGCCGGGAGACCGGCATCATCAAGCGCCTGCCGCACGGCGAGTTCGTCGAGATCCACGAGCCCCTCAGCCAGGCCCAGCTGCACGCGCTCACCGCGCACGAGCAGTACACGCCGGCCGAGATCGGCCCGGTGGTCGACGAGAACGGCGTCGAGCGCAAGCCGACCCGCACGGAGAAGCTCCGCGCCAAGCTCAGCAAGGGCTACTTCGGCGACGGCAACCAGATCCCGAAGGCCAGCGTGGAGGAGTACAAGGAGATCGCCAGTGGCCACGGCCACCACTGATCGACCGGCACTCGCCGCCTGACCTCACGGTCGCCACACCGCACAGAGCCCCGTCCATTCACCGGACGGGGCTCTGTGCCGTGCCCGTGGCTCGATAGGCTGTGGTCATCCCCGTACACACGGACACCAGGAGCGACCATGAGCGCTGTGCAACCCGCTGGAGGACCGAGCTCGGCGGGCCGCTCCTGGCCCGTGGTGTTGAACGGCCTGCTCGAGGGCCGCGACCAGAGCGCCGACGACACGGCGTGGGCGATGGACCGCATCATGCGCGGCGAGGCCACCGACGCCCAGATCGCCGGCTTCGCGGTGGCGCTGCGCGCCAAGGGCGAGACCGTCGAGGAGATCTCCGGCCTCGTCCGGACGATGTACGCGCACGCCAATCTGATCGAGGTGCCCGGCCCGTCCGTCGACATCGTCGGCACCGGCGGCGACGGCGCCAAGACCGTCAACATCTCCACCATGTCGGCGATCGTCGTCGCCGGCACGGGCGCCAAGGTCGTCAAGCACGGCAACCGCGCCGCGTCCTCCGCCTCCGGCGCCTCGGACGTCCTGGAGAAGCTCGGCGTCAATCTGGAGCTGACGCCCCGGCGGGTCGCCGAGGTCGCCGAGGAAGCGGGCGTCACCTTCTGCTTCGCGGTGAAGTTCCACCCCGCGCTGCGCCACGTGGCCGCCGCCCGCAAGGAGCTCGGCATCCGCACCACCTTCAACTTCCTCGGCCCGCTCACCAACCCCGCCCGGGTCAAGGCCCAGGCCACCGGGGTCGCGGACGCCCGCATGGCGCCCATCCTCGCCGGGGTCCTCGCCGAGCGCGGCTCCTCCGCGCTGGTCTTCCGCGGCGACGACGGGCTGGACGAGCTGACCACCACCGCCACCTCGAAGGTGTGGGTGGTACGGGACGGGGCCGTGCGCGAGGAGGCCTTCGACCCGCGGGACGTGGGCATCGAGCTCGTACCCGTCGAGGCGCTACGCGGGGCGGACGCCTCGTACAACGCCGACGTGGCGCGCCGGCTGCTCGCCGGGGAGACCGGGCCCGTGCGGGACGCGGTGCTGCTCAACTCGGCGGCGGCGCTGGTGGCGCTGGAGCCGACGGACGCGCCGCTCGCCGAGCAGATCCGGGCGGGCATGGCCAAGGCGGCCGAGTCGATCGACTCGGGCGCGGCGCGCGCGGCCCTCGACCGGTGGGTGGAGGCCAGCCACCGCTGAACGCGCGAGCACGCGCGCAGGGTGTGACGCAGGGCGCAGTCCGGATGGCGGACTGCGCCTTGCGCATGCCGAGACGTATGGCAAGATGCCATTCAAGGTCATGAGTGACAGCGACTACGGCCCCGGCCCGCTGTCCGGCAACCCTCCGTCCGTGGCGGGGTGCCCCGGGTGAAGACCAGGCCGCAGGCAGCGAGGTCTGCGGCAAGCGCGGACCCCTGCACACCCTGGGGTCCTGGTCCTCGAGGGAGCAGTCTCGTGAGCAAGCGAATGCGATAGGGCGTATCGCCCCTTCTTCGGCATCCCCTTTTTCCTTCCGCCGTGTCCGCACCCCTGTGCGTTGACGCGTCGAATTCGCCTGCCCTGTCCGGGAGTTCGCCATGTCTGTCTTCACCGCTGCCGCCGACCAGTCCCTTTGTACGCCGCTGCCCGTTCTGGGCCGGGATGTCACCGTGCCGCTCGTCACCGGCGGCGAGGTCACCTACGCCGCGCTCGACTACGCCGCCAGCGCGCCCGCGCTGCAGCGGGTGTGGGACGACGTCGCCGCGTACGCCCCGTACTACGGCAGCGTGCACCGCGGCGCCGGGTACCTCTCGCAGCTGTCGACCGACCTGTTCGAGAACAGCCGCGCCACCGTCGCGGAGTTCCTCGACTGCCGCGAGGACGACCAGATCGTCTTCACCCGCTCCACGACCGACTCGCTGAACCTGCTGGCCGCGGCCCTGCCCGCCGACTGCCAGGTCTTCGTCTTCGAGACCGAGCACCACGCCTCGCTGCTGCCCTGGAGGGACGCGCGCGTCACCTACCTCAACGCGCCCCGCACGCCGGGCGAGGCGGTCGACACGCTGGAGCGGGCGCTCGCCGACCGCGACCCCTACGGCCCGGCCCTCGTCTGCGTCACCGGCGCGTCCAACGTCACCGGCGAGCTGTGGCCGGTGCGGGAGCTCGCCGCCGCCGCCCACGCGCACGGCGCGCGCATCGTGCTGGACGCCGCCCAGCTGGCGCCCCACCACCCGGTCTCCGTGCGCGAGTTGGACGTCGACTGGGTCGCGTTCTCCGGGCACAAGCTGTACGCGCCCTTCGGCTCCGGCGTGCTCGCCGGTCGGGCCGACTGGCTGCGGGAGGCCGACCCGTACCTGGCGGGCGGCGGCGCGTCCCGCACGGTGGCCCGGCGCGCCGACGGCGGCGTCGATGTCGAGTGGCACACCACCGCGGCCCGCCACGAGGCCGGCTCGCCGAACGTCATCGGCGCGTACGCCATCGCCTCCGCCTGCAAGGCGCTCACCGAGGCCGGCTTCGACGACCTGGTGGCGCGCGAGCGGTATCTGATCGGCAAGGTGCGCGAGGGCCTGGCCGAGGTGCCCGAGGTGCGGGTGCTGTCGCTCTTCGGCGACGATGCCCCTCGCGTCGGCGTCATCTCCTTCGTGGTCGACGGCTGGAACAGCTCGCACTTCGCGGCGGCGCTCTCCGCCGAGTACGGCATCGGCGTGCGCGACGGCCTGTTCTGCGCCCACCCGCTGGTGCGGACCCTGCTCGGCAGCGACCCGCAGCAGATCGGCGAGTGCGGCGCACCCGAGGCGGCGCCGCCCGGCGAGAAGTCGCTCAACGCGATCCGGGTCAGCTTCGGGGCGGGGACGCCGGATGAGCACGTCGACCGGTTCGTTCGGGCCGTGAAGGAGCTCGTGCGGGACGGGGCGAAGTGGAACTACCGTACGGAGGACGGGCGTTGTGTGCCCGACCGCGGCTGATCAGCCGGGTGCCCACCAGCACGGTGCGCAGCGCCCGCTCGGCCGCGTCCGCGAGCAGCTCGGCCGCCCGCTCCAGGGCCTCCTGGAGCGGGACGGGCCCGGGCGCGAGCGACTCGTAGGCGTCGAGCCCCGCGTCGCGGGCGCCGGGGCCGAGCGTGCCGGCCAGCGCGAGGACCGGCACCCCGGCCTCCCGGGCGCGGCGCGCCACCTCGCCGGGGATCTTGCCGCGCACGGTCTGGGCGTCGAGGGCGCCCTCGCCCGTGATGACCAGGTCCGCGCGGGCCAGGCGCGCGTCGAGGTCCAGCCCGTCGAGCAGCACCTCGAACCGGGGCAGCAGCCGGGCCCCGAGCGCCGCGAGCCCCGCGCCCAGACCCCCGGACGCCCCGGTTCCGGGCGCCCCGCGCAGATCGGCGGCCGGGGCGAACGCCTCCGTCAGCGCCGCCGCCCAGTGCTCCAGGGCCGCCGACAGGACCTCCACCTGAGCGGGGGACGCGCCCTTCTGGGGGCCGAAGACCCGCGCCACGCCGCGCTCGCCGCACAGCACGTTGTACGGGTTGCACGCCACCAGCAGCTCGGCGTCCGCGAGGCGCGGGTCGAGCCCGCTCGGGTCGATGGCCGCGAGCTGCCCCAGTGCCGCGCCGCCGCGCGGGAGTTCGCGGCCGTCCGCGTCGAGCAGGCGTACGCCCAGCGCCTGGAGCGCCCCGGCGCCCCCGTCCGACGTACCGGAGTCGCCGCAGCCGACGAGGATGCGGCGGGCACCGGAGTCCAGGGCCGCGCGCAGCAGTTCGCCGACGCCGTACGTGGTCGTGGCGCCGGGGTCGCGGCGGCCGGGCTCCACCAGCGCGAGGCCCGCGACGGCGGCCATCTCCACCACCGCCGAGCCGTCGCCGAGCAGCGCGAAGTGGCTGTCCACGGGCGAGCCCAGCGGCCCGGTCGCCACGCACTCCACCAGGCGCCCGCCGGTCGCGGCGGCCAGCGCCTCCGCCGTACCCTCGCCGCCGTCGACCAGCGGGATCAGGTCCAGCCGCGCGCCCGGCAGGACCCGCCGCACCCCCTCGGCGATGGACTCGGCGGCCTGCCGCGCGGACAGGGACTCCTTGAAGCCGCTGGGCGCGACGGCGATGCGGTACGAGTGGCTCATGGGTGGGACTCCAGGAGGACGGGCACGCCGAGCAGCGGCCAGACGGTCAGGGCGAACAGCAGCACCACGCCCGCGATGAGCGGGGCCAGCACGGCCGACAGCCGCAGCAGGTCACGCGGCGCGTAGGTGGGCACGCCGTCCGGTACGTCCGCGAAGAGGGCCACCGGCTTGGCCGACGCGGGCAGCGTGTGGCAGAACCCGGCCGCGGCGGTGGACGCCAGCGCGGCCGTGACCGGATTGACCCCGGCGGCCGCCGCGGCCGCCACCACCAGCGGAACCAGCACCGAGGAGCGGGCCGAGCGGGACTGCAACACCAGGTGCGCGGCGGTGGAGACCACCACGACCACGGTGAGGAACAGCCACGGCGGCGCGTCCACCGGCAGCCCCGCCACCAGCCACCCCGCGGCCCCCGAGTCCGCGAGCGCCACACCCATCGCCATCGTCGCCGCCATGAACAGCAGCAGCGGCCACGGCACCGTCCGCAGCGCGTCCTTGAGCCGTACGGTGCCGAGCGCGGGCGACGACGCCACCACCGCGCCGATCAGCGCGACGACCGCGGGCGACACCCGGTGCAGCGGCTCGCTGCACCACAGCACCACCACCGTGGCCAGCAGCAGCGCACAGCGCGCCTCGGCGATGCTCAACGGCCCGGTCACCGGCGCGGGGGAGTGCGCCTCGATGTCGGCGGGCGTGATGCGCACCGGGCCGCTCCGGTCGGCCGGCGAGGTGGAGGTCAGCAGCACCGCCTCGGCGGCCAGATGGGACGAGACGACCGCGAGCGGCAGACCGAGCAGCAGCCACTCCACGAACCCCAGCCGCTGCCCCGACTGCTCCCACAGCACGTTGACCGTGATCAGATGCGCGCCCGCGCCGATCAGCGTCGCGACGGCGGACAGCAGCACGACGGTCGGGAAGAGCAGCGCCAGCATCACCACCAGCCGCCCCCGGTCCGCCAGCACCTTCGCCAGCGCCAGGAACACCGGCAGCGCGAGCGCGGCCCGCCCCGACGTGGCCGGGACGGCGAACGACGTCACCACCAGCGCGGCGGTGGTGAGGTGGACCAGCTGCCGCACCGTACGGGCCCCGCTGACCAGAAAGGCCGCCGCCCGCCCCGCGAGCCCCGTCCGGGTGACCGCGGCCGCCAGGACGAACGCGCAGATCAGCAGCCAGATCGTTTCGTCGCCCAGCGTCGCGAAGAGGGTCTCGCTGCTGATCACGCCGGTCGCCGTGAGCGCCAGCCCCGCCCCCAGCGCGATGTACGTGTCGTCGACGGGCGTGGCGATCCAGGCGACGGTGGCGAGGACGAACACCCCGAGGGTGAGGCGCGCGTCGGCGCCGAGACCGGGGAAGTAGGACGGCATGGCCAGCACCGCGCACAGCCCGAGCGCGGCACCCAGCCACATCGCCCGGCTGAGGGAGAGCGTCACACCATCGAGTGTTTCCACCCGCCGTGAGCCCTCAATGAGCCTTTGGTGAAGGAAAGTTCATCTACGCCCGGCATCACGGCATGCGGTATCCCATGCCGCGTACCGTCTCAAGTCGCCGCGCCCCCAGCTTCTTGCGCAGATTGCGCACGTACACGTCCACGATGTTCGACCCCGGATCGAAGTCGTACCCCCATACGTGGGACAGGATCTGCTCCCGCGACAGCACCTGGCCCGGATGGCGCAGGAACAGCTCCAGCAGCACGAACTCACGCGCCGTCAGGTCGACGGTCCGGTCCTCCGCGCGCGCCCGCCGGGTGCGCAGGTCCAGGCTCAGGTCGCCGCTGCGCAACACCGTCACCTCGGGCGCGCGGGCGGCGGTGCGCAGCCGCAGGCGTACCCGCGCCAGCAGCTCCTCGAAGCGGAACGGCTTCGTCATCCAGTCGTCCGCGCCGCCCTCCAGCCCGGCGACCGTGTCCCGCACCGAGTCCCGCGCCGTCAGCACGATCACCGGCAGCGTCACCCGCGCCTCGCGCAGCTCCCGCAGCACCGTGAAGCCGTCCCGGCCTGGCAGCCCGATGTCCAGCACCATCAGGTCGAAGCCGCCGGTGACGGCGTAGTCGAGCGCGGTGTCGCCGTCGGCGGCGACGGTGGTGGTGAAGCCGTTGGCACGCAGCCCCTTCTCGACGAAGGAGGCGATCCGCTCCTCGTCCTCGGCGATCAGCACGCGGTTCACTCGTCCTCTTCCTCCAGTACGAGTACGAAGGTGGCGCCGCCGCCCTCGGTGGGACGCAGCTCGACGCGCCCCCGGTGGCTCTCGGCGATGGCCTTCACGATGGACAGCCCGAGCCCCGCGCCGCCGCTGGTGCGGGTGCCCCGCCGGGCGGTGCCGCGCCGGAACCGCTCGAAGATCACACCGGCGTCCTCGGGCGGCACGCCGACGCCGCTGTCGGCCACGTACAGCTCGATGCGGGCCTCCACCTCCCGCGAACCGATCCTTATCCGCTGGCCCGGCACGGTGTGCTGGACGGCGTTCTGCGCGAGCTGGACCATCGCCTGCGTGATGCGCTGCGGGTCGAGCTCGGCCTCGCGGTCCGTGACGCCGTCCAACACCCACTCCCGCTCGCCGAGCGCCCGCGCCTTGACGAACACGTCGGCGGTGAGCTCGCCCAGCTGGACCGGCTCCGGCGCCACGAAGTCCGGGCGCTCGGCCTTGGCCAGCAGCAGCAGGTCCTCCACGATCCGGCTCATCCGGTCCAGCTCCTCCGTGACCAGCCGGATGGTCTCCGCCTGCTCGGCCGGGTCGTCGCCCATCAGTTCCAGGTGCCCGCGCACGATGGTGATGGGGGTGCGCAGCTCGTGGCCGGCGTCGTCGACGAACTGGCGCTGCGCGGCGAACGCCCGCTCCAGCCGGTCCAGCATCGCGTTGAACGTCTCCGCGAGCAGCGCGATGTCGTCACGGCCCTGCACCGGGATCCGGCGCGTCAGGTCCTGCTCGGTGAGCTGCGCGGCGGTCTGCCGCACGACCCGTACGGGCGCGAGGATCCGGCCCGCGACGACCCAGCCGATCCCGGTCGTCATCAGCAGCGCGACGCCCGAGATCGCCAGCTGCGTACGGAACGCCTCGGCGGCGATGGCCTGTTCGTGGTCCGCGTGGAACGCCACGACGAACGCGCCGCGCGGCGCCGCACCCGCCGGGCTGATCGGCACCTTCGCCCACCGCACCTCGCCCTGCGGGCGCTCCAGCGTGCCGGAGCGGGCGTCCGCCGCGAAGATCCGCGCGAGCGCGTCGCGGTCCCGGTACAGGGCGATGTCCTCCGCGATGTCCCGCGGCTGGCGCAGCACGTCCGGCGCGGGGCCCGCGCCCTCGGTCAGGCCCAGCAGCTCCTCGTCGGGGTCGGAGTACTGGCGCTGCAGGAACACCTGGAGCAGGCGGCGCGGCTCGGTGAACCGGGCGCCGTCGGCCGGGTCCACCCCCTGGTCGACGAAGTTCGCGAACTCCCGCGTCTCCTGCGTCAGCAGCTGGCTGATCCGGTGGTCCACATCCCGCAGCAGGATCGACCGCGTGGTCATCGCCACGGCGGCGAGCGCCACCGCCATCACCAGCAGCAGCCAGAGCAGGATCCGTACGCGCGCGGAGACGCGGCGGTCAGTTCTCGTCAAGGGCGTCGTCACCGAAGTCGTCATCGTCGTCGTCCCCCGGCGCGGGGGCGGGCGCGGGCGTGGCGGGCGGGACCGGCACGACGGCGTCGGTCGGCGTGCCTCCGGGCGCGTACGTCCGGCTCGGCGGCACCGCCGAGGGCGAGGGGCTCGCGGGCGCGGGGGCCGCAGGCGTCGGGCTCGCGGGCGGGGGACTCTGGCTTCCGGCGCTCGCGCTCGGCCGCGGCGTGGCGTCCAACTCCACCTCGGGCGGCACGTGGGGCGCCTCGGGGGAGTCGGTCAGCATATAGCTGGTCGCCGCGATCCCGAGGGGGATGGCGACGACGGCGGCGAGCGTAGCCATGCGGTGGGTGAAGGCCATGCACCCATCCTGAGCGCGGCGTACGCCGCCGCGAATGAGCGCGAGATGAAGGCTCCTTCATGAACCGCATGCTCCCGGACCGCGCCCCCACGAGCCCCCGGGCTTCGGCCCCGCCCCCCTCACGGGGGAAGCGTCACACGAGGTTGACGGTTGTGCAGGGGGCTTCCCCCACCCCGCCCCTATCCGAAACCGGCTGCGCCTCCAGACCCCCGAGCGAGGTTGTACGCGGGGGCTGACGCCCCCACGCCCCCTGCCCGCATGGCACCCGCCCCCCGCCCACCGGGCACAAGCCACCGCGCAGCGGAAAGCCACCGCCCACCGGGCACAAGCCACCGCGCAGCGGAAAGCCGCCCACCGGGCAGCAATCACGCCCGCCGCGAGAGCAACCTACGCGTCGAGGCCGATCGCGAACGCCGCCTCCAGGTCATGCTGCGAGTACGTGCGGAACGCGACGTGAGTGTCCGTCGCCTCGACGCCCGGGATCTTGCTGATGCGGCCGGGGATGACGTCCGCCAGGTCGTCGTGCTTGGCCACGCGCACCATGGCGATCAGGTCGTACGTGCCGGTGACGGAGAAGACCTCGCTGACGTTCTCCAGCGCGGCGATCGACTCGGCGATCTCGGGGATGCGGTCCACGCTGGTCTTGATGAGCACGATCGCGGTGATCACGGCTGTCCTTCTCCCTCGGGGCCCGCTGTCTGGGCTTTCACTCTAGCCCTCCCCCCGTACCGGACCCACGCGTAGAGGAACCCGAGGCCGAAGCCCACCAGGTGCGCCAGGTACGCGACGCCGGGCCCGCTGCCGGCGCCGCGGGCCGCCAGCCACTGGAGGACGCACCAGAAGATCAGCACGATCCAGGCGGGGAACCGCAGCGGCAGGAAGAAGAGGAAGGGGAAGAGGCTGGTGACGCGTGCCTTCGGGAAGAGGTACAGGAAGGCGCCGAGCACTCCGGAGATCGCTCCCGAGCCCCCGACGAGGGTCTGGGCGGAGTGCGCGTGGGCCACCGCGTACCCGACGAGCGCGAGGTAGCCGCAGCCGAGGTAGAAGAGGGCGAACTGCAGGTGCCCCAGTCGTTCCTCGGCCATGGCGCCGAAGACGTAGAGGAAGAGCATGTTGCCGAGGAGGTGCAGCCAACTGCCGTGGACGAAGAGGGCCGTCAGCGGGGACGGCAGCGCGCCGGGGGTGCCGGTCAGCAGTTCGGCGGGGATCACCCCCCAGCGCCGGAAGTACGCGCTCTGCGCCGCGAGCAGCGCGTCACCGGTGCCGTACTCGTGGTTCAGACCGGACACCGGACTGATCAGGAAGATCAGACAGCACGCCGCCATCACGCCATACGTCACCACCGGACCCCGCTCGATCATGCACAGATCATGACGTAAAGGGAGGGAGCGGGACAGGGTGCCTCGCCGGGCCACAGGGGTACCCGCGAGGCCGTAGGGTTACGGGCAGTACATCCGCAGTTCGATGGCGCACCGCGGGCTCGGCACCCGGCACGACGGAACGAAAGAGGACGGCAACCCATGACGACGGTTCCCATGCCGACCGCGACGACCCGCTGGCGGTGCGCGCTCTGCGGCAATCTGACGCGCTTCGACGTGACCAGGTCTTCCAAGGTCGTCGAGTACGTCCATCTGGACCTTGCCGGTGAGCCGAAGGTCGAGGAGCGCGAGGTGGTCAGTGAGACCATCGAGTCGGTCCGCTGCCGCTGGTGCAACGCGGTGGACCAGATCGAGCTGGTGGACAGGCCGGACGCCGCCTCCTGACGGGAGGCCCGGCGGGGGCGAGGACGACGGGTAGTGGGGTGAGAACGTGGAGCAGCCCGCAAGCGGTGCTGAACCGGCCGGCGCGGCCGGAGACGCCGCCGAGGCGCTCGACCGCCCGCTGCCCGAAGGGGTGCGGCGCCGGGTCGTCGCGCTGGTGTCGGACGCCTTCGGCGGTCTGACCGTCGCGGAACTGCCCGCGCAGTTGCGGCAGTACGCCCGTTTCACCCCGTCCCGCCGGGTCAAGTTCGCGGGCAACGCCATGGCCGCCGCCCTGGAGGGCGACCCGGTCTTCCGGCAGCGGATCGGCGAGCGGTTCAAGGAGGCGCAGCCGGAGCTGGCCGGTGCGGTCGAGTCGGGCGCGCCGCCGGCGGCCGCCGACCCGGTCGACGTCGCCGCGGCCGCCTATGTGCTGCGCCCCGCCGACTGGGCGAAGCTGGTCGCCGCGGCCGGCGAGGAGGCCCAGCGGGCGGACGCCGAGCGCGCCGACGAGGAGAGCCGCCGCGAGCTGGAGCGGCTGCGCGCGGAGCTCGCCGAGGCGCGGGCACAGACGCGCAACGAGACGGAGCGGCTGCGCGCCGAGCTGGACGCGGCCCGCAAGGAAGCCGAATCGCTTCAGCGCAAGCTCCGCAGCGCGCAGAGCGACGTCAAGCGGGGCGAGGCCGCCCTGCGCCGTACACAGGCGGACATCGACGCGATCCGGGCCGAGGCGGCCGCGCAGGTCTCCGCCGCCGAGAGCGAGACGCGCCGCCTCAAGGCACGGCTCGGTGAGACGGAGGCCGCCCTGGAGGCCAGCCGCCGGGCCGCCCGGGAGGGGCGCTCGGTGGAGGACATGCGGCTGCGGCTGCTGCTCGACACCGTCCTGGAGTCGGCGCAGGGCCTGCGCCGCGAGCTGGCGCTGCCGCCGGCCTCGGTCCACCCGGCGGACACCGTCGACGCGGTCGCGCCGGGCCGGATGTCGCCCAAGGACATCGCGGCGCGGGCCCTGTCGGAGACCGATCCGGCGCTGCTCGACCAGCTGCTGGCGCTGCCGCAGGCCCACATGGTCGTGGACGGCTACAACGTCACGAAGACCGGCTATCCGACCATGCCGCTGGAGAAGCAGCGGCTGCGGCTGCTCGGCGGCCTTTCGGCGCTGGCGGCCCGTACGGGCGCGGAGGTCACCTGTGTCTTCGACGGCGCGGAGCTCGCCGCGCCGGTGCTGCTCGCGCCGCCGCGCGGGGTGCGGGTGCTGTTCTCCAAGCCGGGCGTGACGGCGGACGAGCTGATCCGTCAGCTGGTGCGCGCGGAGCCGGCGGGGCGGCCCGTGGTCGTGGTCTCCACCGACCGCGAGGTCGCCGACGGGGTCGCCAAGTCGGGCGCGCGGCCCGTCTCCTCCGCGCTGCTGCTGAAGCGCCTTTCGCGGCTCTCGTGAATTGCCGGGCCTCTTGCCCGAATTCGCCCCACTCTGGGAAAAACGTTGCGTCAACGTACCGTCAACTGCTCATGACGCAGCGTGGAATGTGTGTAAAGAATGGGGCTCCTGAGCGAGATTTTCCGTATGAGGATTTGAACTGATCACAGCATGGTCACTAGGGTCTGCTCGAACCTTCGCGCAGTTGATCGCCCACCCGGGGTGACAGCGAAGGAACCGTCTCGCCCGCGCAGTCTCCGCGCAGCACCCGAGTGGTCGAGGCGGCTCTCGAAGGAGAAGGAGCTCGCCTCCGTGGCGTCCCACCGTCGTCCCAAGCAGCCGAGCCGTGCCCGCGTGACCGTGCTCACCGCGACCGCCGCCGCTGCCGTCGCCCTGTCCTCCCAGGCCGCTCAGGCAGACCCCAAGCCGAGCAAGAGCGAGGTCAAGGCCAAGGTCGACAAGCTCCACCACGAGGCCGAGGAGGCCACGGAGCAGTACAACCTGGCCGAAGAGCAGCGCGAGAAGCTCCAGAAGGAGATCAGCGCCCTCCAGGACAAGGTGGCGCGCGGTCAGGAGGAGCTCAACACGCTGCGCGACAGCATCGGTTCGGTGGCCAGCGCCCAGTACCGCGCCGGCGGCATGGACCCCTCCCTCCAGCTCTTCCTCTCCTCCGACCCGGACAGCTACCTCGACAAGGCCTCCGCCGTCGACCAGTTGAGCGCCAAGCAGGCCGAGGTCCTGGAGACCATCCAGGCCAAGCAGCGCACCCTCGCCCAGGAGCGCGCCGAGGCGACCGCGAAGCTCGCCGACCTCGAGGACGTCCGCAAGACGCTCGGCGAGAAGAAGAAGGCCTTCCAGGGCAAGCTCGCCGAGGCCCAGAAGCTCCTCAACACGCTCACCGCCGAAGAGCGCGCCAAGATGCAGGAGGAGGAGCAGCGCGCCAGCCGCGCCGCGAGCGACCGCGTCGAGCTCGGCAACGAGGTCCCCGCGTCGGCGCGCGGCGCCGCCGCCCTCGCGGCCGCCGACACCCAGGTCGGCAAGCCGTACATCTCCGGCGCCGAAGGCCCCAACGCCTACGACTGCTCCGGCCTGACCCAGTGGGCCTACCGCCAGGCCGGCGTCAGCCTCACCCGCACCACGTACACCCAGCAGAACGACGGCGTGAAGATCGGCCGCAGCCAGCTCAAGCCCGGCGACCTGGTCTTCTTCAACGGCCTGTCGCACGTGGGCCTGTACGCGGGCAACAACACCGTCCTGCACGCGCCGAAGCCCGGGACGGTCGTCCGGTACGAGTCGATGGACTGGCTGGGCACGTTCCAGTTCGGCGTCCGCATCTGACCCCGGGACGCGCCCGTACACTCCCCTGATCGGGGGAATCGCAACACTCCCAGCTGACGCTCCGCCCCGCCGGTGACCTTGTGGTCTACCGGCGGGGCGCCGCTGTTCGAGCCCTCCGGGGCCGCGGACGGCCTTTGGCCTGTGCGTAGCCGTCCGGCTACTGTCTGGCGCGCAACGCACACAGCTGAAGGGAGCGCGGTTCGTGGCGTCCCATCGCCGGTCCTCGCCGTCGGGTCTCTCGGGTCTCACCCAGGTCACCCGGAGCGCGACGGTCACGGTCCTCTCCGCCGCGGCGGCCACCGCGGCGGCCGCTCTCGGCGCGGCCCCCGCGGGCGCGGCCCCCGGTGAGCCGGCCGACACCACGGAGACCACCCGGGCCAGGGTCGACCGGCTCTTCGAGGAGGCCGAGAAGGCCACCGAGGGGTTCAACAAGGCCGACGAGCGCGCCGACGCGCTGCGCGAGCAGGTCTCCCGCACCCAGGACGCCGTCGCCCGCGGCCAGGAGCGCATCAACCGCATGCGCGGCGCGCTCGGCACGGTCGCGGGCGCCCAGTACCGCTCCGGCGGCATGGACCCGGCGCTCGCGCTGCTGCTCTCCGACGACCCCGACACCTACCTCGACAAGGCCGCGACCCTCGACCGGATCAGCGAGCGGCAGACCCGCGCCCTCACCGAACTGCGGCGCGCCCAGCGCCTGCTGGGCCAGCAGCGCGCCGAGGCCACCCGGCAGCTGGCCGAGCTGGAGCGCAGCCGGGACGCCGTCGCCCGCCACAAGCGGGTCGTCGAGCGCAAGCTGGCCGAGGCGCGCACGCTGCTCAACTCCCTCTCCGCCGAGGAGCGCGACAGCCTCGACCGGGCCTCCCGCTCCGGGCGCGACGACGTGCCGCCGCTCGAAGGGATGGAAGGCCCCGCGGGCGAGGCCGCGTCCGAGCGGGCGGCCGCCGCGGTCCGGGCGGCCCGCTCCGCCGTCGGCCGCCCCTACATCTGGGGCGCCAACGGACCGTACGGCTTCGACTGTTCGGGCCTGACGCAGTGGTCGTACGCACAGGCGGGCGTCGCCCTGCCGCGCACCTCGCAGGCCCAGCGCAACGCCGGGCGGCACGTGCCGCTCTCCGAGGCGCGCCCCGGCGACCTGGTGACGTACCGCTCCGACGCCAGCCACATCGGGATGTACATGGGCAACGGACAGGTCGTCCACGCCCCCTACCCCGGCGCGCCGGTGCGCTACGACCCCGTGGGCATGATGCCCATCTCGGCGGTCACGCGCGTCTGACCGTACGATCGCCCGGTGGTGGTGCGGAGGCGTGCGGTGGTGGTCGCGGCGTTGGGACCCCTGCTGTTCTCCGGGATCTCCTCCGGCTGTACGGCTCCGGGGACGACGGCGCGCAGCGAGGAGCTCCGGGCGGCGGTGGACCGGTGGGCGGAGGCCGTCCGCTCCGGTGACCTCGCCGGCGTTCCGCTTGCCTCCTGGTCGTACCGGATCATCGGGGCGCGGCAGGACGGCGACGACCGGGCCGCCGTCCGCGCCGCGCTCGGCTACCGCATCGAGGGGTACGACAGCGGCCCCGTCACCACCGAGCGGGCCCTGCTCCTCGCGCGGCGGGACGGCCGCTGGCAGGTGACGTCCGACCGGCCCGCGCAGGGCGCCGCCCAGCAGCTGTGGGACCAGGGCGCCCTCCAGGCCGTACGCGGCCGACGGAGCCTGGTCCTCGGCTCGGGGCAGGACACGGAGCGGCTGCGGGCGGTCGCCGCCACGGCGGACCGGGCGGTTCCGGCGGTGTCGGCCGCCTGGGCCGGGCCGTGGGCCCGGCGCGTGGTGGTGCTCGTCCCCGGCTCGCTGGACGGCATGGGCGCGCTGCTCGGTGCGCCGGCCGACCGGTACCGGGGCATCGCGGCGGTGACGACCGGCCGGGCCGGGGGCGGCCCGGACGCGCCGGCGGACCGGGTGGTCGTCAACCCCGAGGCGTACACCGCGCTCAGCGGCTTCGGCCAGCACATGGTGCTCACCCACGAGACGGCCCACGTGGCCACCCGGACCCACACCTCGGCGGCGACCCCGATGTGGCTCTCCGAGGGCTTCGCCGACTGGGCGGCCTACCGGGGCACGGCCCACCCGGCCGCCCAGGCGGCGCCCGGACTGCGGGACGCGGTACGCGCCGGCCGGGCCCCCGCGGCGCTGCCCTCCGACGGGGACTTCGCCTTCACGGGCGACGCCGGCGCCCTGGCCCGCGCGTACGAGGGCGGCTGGCTGGCCTGCGCGCTGATCGCGGACCGCTGGGGCGAGCCGGAGCTGCGGTCGTTCTACCGCGCGGTGGGCGCGCACCCGCGCCGCGAGGCCCGGGAGCAGGCCGTGGCGACGGCGCTGCGCGAGGTGCTGGGCACGACCCCGGAGGAGTTCACGGCCCGGTGGCGCGCCTATGTGCGGGAGCGGCTGGGCTGAGCCCCTCCACCCTCAGTCCAGCGTCTGGACGATCTCCTGCCGGGTCGGCGTGAGGACGACGCGGCCGCGGGCGCCGTTGACGAGCGGCAGGTACGGCGGGACGTGGCCGCACTCGACGTCGGCGATGATCGGTACTCCCAGCGGGCCGAGCGCGTCCAGCACGGCCTCGGCCTGCGTCAGCGAGGCCCGGTCCGGCGCCGAGGTCCGGCCGACCAGGACGGCGTTCGCGGCGTCGAAGAAGCCGGCCAGGCGCATCCCGTGGAGGTTGCGGCAGATCTCCAGCGCGTCGTCGTCGCCCACCGCCTCCACGTAGACGAGCAGCCCCTCGGGGGCGTGGGCCCGGGCGAACCGCGTGACGTCGCCGTACGGCGTCCCCGCCACGTTGCTCAGCGTCTCGATGCACCCGCCGATCAGGCGCCCCTCCACCTCCAGGTCGCCGTCTCCGTCGAGCCGGGTCCAGGTGCCGGTGGCGTTCAGGGTGTACTCGCGGACGTCCGGGAAGGCGCTGTAGTCGTCCCAGCCGGTGGTGCGGTGGCGCCCCGGCGGGGTCTGGGCGAACCGGCTCCCCTCGGGCAGGGCGGCGATGTCCAGCCAGGACAGCAGGCCCTCGGGCGTCCGGTAAGGGGTGTCCATCAGGTTGTTGCCGTGCAGGGTCGCGACCCCGGTCAGGAGCGTCAGCGGCGTGAGGATCGTCGACATGTCCGAGTACCCGACCAGCCAGGTCGGCTCGGCCTCGCGGAGCCGGTCCCAGTCGAGCAGCGGCAGCAGGTCGATCGCCGTCTCGCCGCCCCACGGCGGCACGACGGCCCTGACGGCCGGGTCCGTCAGCATCGCCATCAGCTCCGCCGCGCGCTCCGCCGCCGGGGCGCTGACGTGCCCCGAGCCGTCCATGCAGTCGCCGACGACCACCTCGTAGCCGCGCGCCTCCACCGTCGCGACGGCCACGTCCAGGCGCCCGCGGAGCTCCTTGGGGACACCGCTGGAGGGGGAGGTGACGGCCACGCGGTCCCCGGGACGCAGAGGACGCGGGTAGCGGATCGGCGCGGCGGGGGTACCGGAGGGAGTCATGATCGGATTGTGGCAGAGGTACTCAGGAGGCCAGTACCCGATTTCGGTCGTCGGCGTCCCGGTCCGTGGGAGCGGCGCCGCCCTGCGCCGGGACCGTCGAGCCCCGCTCGCGCGTGCGCGGCTCCGTGACCGTCTGCGTCCACAGCACGCGGCACGCCGTCAGCGTCGCCGCCACCAGGAGCCCGTTGCGTACCAGCAGGAGCAGCAGCCCCAGGGGGTCGCTGTCCGCCACGTGCGAGAACCAGATCGGGAACTCCAGCAGCGTCACGCCGGTCGCCGCCAGCACCAGCCGGGCCGCCTTGCGCATCCGGCTCGCCGGGAAGACCAGGCAGACCGATGCCAGGCCCACCAGCCACAGCATGTACTGGGGGCTGATCACCCGGCTCGTCGTGGTGAACAGCAGCACCGCCACGAACGCCGCGTCGCACAGCGTCGTCTTCCCGAACGCGCCCGAACGCCACACCTGCACCCGCCACACCAGCAGCCAGCCGAAGGCCGCCACCGTCAGGGCCATCGCCGCCGTGGACACCACCGGCACGTACGGGCCCAGGAACTCCACCGAGCCGTAGTTCAGCGTCGCCCGCCCCTCCCAGCCGAAGTGCCGCGCCACGTGGAACACCAGCGCCCCCAGCGACTCCACCTCGGTGCCCCGGTCCCGCTGGAACGTCAGGAACGCCAGCGCCCCCGGCATCGCCGCCGTACAGAGCAGCAGCACCCCGGCCGCCGCCGCCACCGCGGCGGTCCACGAGCGCAGGGTGACGCGCCCACGCCGCGTCCCCGCGAGCAGCAGCACCGGCCAGACCTTCAGCATCGCGCCGAAACCGGCCAGCGCCCCCATGATCCGGGGGTGCCGGACGCCCGCGAGCAGCGCGGCCACGGCGACGGCGGTCACCATCAGGTCGTAGCGCGCGTACGAGGTCGGCCCCAGCAGCGGGACGCCCGCGACCCACACCCAGGCGCCCGACAGGCACTTGCCCGGGCGCCGGCCCGCGTACAGGAGCAGGCCGAAGACGGCCGCGTCGCAGGCGAAGGCGAGCAGGAAGAAGGCGGAGGCGTAGTCGAGGAAGGGCAGCAGGCCGGGGGAGAGGACGGCGAGGGCGGCGGCCGGCGGGTACTGCCAGGTCACGTCGTCCATCGGGTACGTACCGGCTCGCAGCACGTCGTACCAGCCGCGGTAGATCTGCGAGATGTCGGTGGTGATGTCCGGGCCCGGCAGCTTCATCACCTTGAAGACAAGGAGGAGCAGAAGGATCCTGGTCAGGAGCCATATGGGGATGGGGCCCTTCATGCCTACCTCTACCTCTACGTCGTCGTCTGGTGGGGGGTGGGGACTGCGCGTGGGCGACGGAGCGGGGCCGTTCGGTACTGTCGGCACCGATGCAAACGATGCACAAGACCTTGATCGTAACCAACGACTTTCCGCCCAGACCCGGTGGGATTCAGGCGTTCTTGCACAACATGGCGCTCAGGCTCGATCCCGAGCGTCTCGTTGTGTACGCCTCCACCTGGAAGCGGGGGCGCGAGGGCGCCGAGGCGACCGCTCTGTTCGACGCGGAACAGCCCTTCCGGGTTGTCCGCGACCGTACGACGATGCTGCTGCCCACCCCCCGGGTCACCGCCCGCGCGGTCGCGCTGCTGCGGGAGCACGGCTGCGAGTCGGTGTGGTTCGGGGCGGCGGCTCCGCTCGGCCTCATGGCGCCCGCGCTGCGCCGGGCCGGCGCGAAGCGGATCGTCGCCACCACCCACGGCCACGAGGCCGGCTGGGCCCAGCTGCCCGGCTCGCGGCAGCTGCTGCGCCGCATCGGCGAGGGCACGGACACGCTCACGTACCTCGGCGAGTACACGCGCTCGCGCATCGCCGCCGCGCTGACGCCCGAGGCCGCCGCACGGATGGCGCAGCTGCCGCCGGGCGTCGACGAGAAGACCTTCCACCCCGGCTCGGGCGGCGACGCCGTGCGCGAGCGCCTCGGGCTCGCCGAGCGGCCGGTCGTCGTCTGCGTCTCGCGCCTCGTCCCGCGCAAGGGCCAGGACACCCTGATCAGGGCCATGCCCGCGATCCTCGCACGAGTGCCCGACGCGGTCCTGCTGATCGTGGGCGGCGGCCCGTACGAGAAGGACCTGCGCCGCCTCGCCGCGGAGACGGGCGTGGCCGGATCCGTGCGGTTCACCGGCGCGGTGCCGTGGGAGGAGCTCCCCGCGCACTACGGCGCCGGCGACGTCTTCGCCATGCCGTGCCGTACGCGGCGCGGCGGCCTCGACGTCGAGGGCCTCGGCATCGTCTACCTGGAGGCCTCGGCCACCGGCCTCCCGGTCGTCGCCGGCGACTCCGGGGGCGCGCCCGACGCCGTCCTCGACGGCGAGACCGGCTGGGTCGTGCGCGGCGGCTCCCCCCCGGAGTCCGCCGACCGCGTCGTCACCCTCCTCCAGGACCCGGCCCTCCGCCGCCGCATGGGCGAGCGGGGCCGCGCCTGGGTCGAGGAGAAGTGGCGCTGGGACCTCCTGGCGGAGCGGCTGCAGCGCTTGCTGTGAGGCGGTCGAGGCCTCGCGGTGCCGTGGCTCGCGCTCCGGGCGCGGTCGCGCGTCCGCGGGGCGGCTGCCGCCGGTGGGTGGCGGTGCGGGGCCCCCTCCGACTCCTCGACGCCGGCGGCCTTGGGTGCGTACGTCCGCGGAACGGTCACGGCGCTGCCGGCGTCTGCGGGGACGACCCTGCACGGCCCCGCCCCGAGGCCGTACCGCGTCTGCGGGTCGGAGTGGGTTCCCCGCCCACCGGGGAGTACGCGCACGGCGGCGGGAGGGACCAGGGTCGCGAGGGGGACGGGGGCGAGCGTGGGGGGTGGTCGGACGTAAAACGACTGAACTCGCGCGAAGCGCGGTGAACGAGAGTCCGGCCACCCCCCCCCGGGGGCCCCCGGCGCCGGCCGGCGGGGCGCGGGGGGCGGC
>NZ_JBEXNO010000060.1:0-34567 GCF_040611175.1 Streptomyces sp. NPDC003036
CGGCGAATATGCGGAGTTTGATCAGGCCGTACAGTCCGTCGGTGACGTAGCGGTCGCCGAAGGCGCGGTGGTTGAACTGGAGCCGCCTCCCGCCTCCAGCGCTCGTCTCGCCACCCGCAGGGCGTCCTGCACGTCCCGGGTCCCCGTCGACACGCACAAGGTGTAGGCCGTGTCCTCGCGTTGACGCGTGAGCGCCGGATCCGGGGCGGACGCCGACGCCGCCGCGGTCAACTCCTCGTACCGCGCCACGAGCTTGCGCAGGACCGTCGGATGTGCCATCAGCACGACTGAACCTCCTCGGAGTGATGTCACCGACCGAAGGCGCCCCTACCCCGAGTTCGCGCGCTCATTCCGGTTGGTGCGGCGACTCGCCCCGACCCGCGTACGGGCGCAGCGCCCGCGCCACCGCCGCCGCGATCCGGGCGTGGCCGGTGTCGTCGGGGTGGAGCCCGTCCACCAGGTGCTCCGGCCGCAGTACGTCGCGGCCGGGCAGCAGCGACAGCCGCGCGTCCCCGGCGGCGACCAGGTCCCGTACGGCCTCCTCCATGGCCGTCCGCAGCTGGGACAGCGTCGCGCCCAGCGCGTTGGGCGTGGCCTCGGCGTCCGGGCGCAGCAGCGGCGAGACCACCAGCAGCGGCGTGTCCGGATGGCCGCGCCGTACGAGCGCGACGAACGCCCGCACCGTCTCGTACAGCAGTGGCGCGGAGTGCGGGGTGCCGGACCAGCAGTTCGTGCCGAAGGCGAGGGTCAGCAGCTCGGCCGGGAGGGCCGCGAGCTGCTCGGCCACCGGCAGCTCGCCGCGCGCGGAGCCCGCGTAGCCGAGGTTCACCGCGTCCACGCCGAGCATGCGCCCGGCGACGGCGGGCCACGCGTGCGCGGGGCGGGTCGACCACCAGCCCTCGGTGATCGAGTCGCCGTGCACCACCCAACGCGGCCGCGGCGCGGCGGGCACGATGCCGCCGCCGACCGCCCGCACCCCGAGGATCACGGGCCCGAGGGCCTCGGGCGGGTGGACGGTGAAGGGCCCGGGGCGGGCTTCGGGCAGCTCCAGGGTGATCGCGGTCTCCTCGGCGCCGTCCTCGGGTTTCGTACACGTCTCGCCGACGCACCGGTCGCCCTGCCAGAGCGCGAAGCAGTGGCCGAGCGCGCGCAGCGCGTCCGCGCCGTCACCGTGGCGGCCGTCCGGTCCCGCCTCGCCGTCCGCGTGGTCGCGGCCGCCCTCCGGTACGGCCGTCCGGTAGCGGATCTCGACGGCGCGGGTGCCGGGTGACGCCGTGAACTCCAGGCGCACCCCGATGGGCAGCGCGGCCCGCTGGGCGGTGTCCCACGGCAGCCGGGGCAGCACGTCCGGTGCTGCGCGCACCGCGACGCGGCCGTCGTCCGCCTCGTCCAGCCAGGCCGTACCGCGCAGAAACGGCGCCGGGTCCAGCCACCTCATACGGATCTCCTCGTGCCGGTGAAAAGTGCCTGCTCCCGGCCCCAATGTGTCGATTCGTGCGGCAGGGCGCAATGTTTCCCCGTCCGTGCCCCAAGTGCGCAATGATCATGCGTCGATGCGCAACAACGCTGCATTACAAGCGCGAAGCTCGGCGCTTAGGCTCGTGCCCCGTACCAGGAGTGGCGGCGACCGCCTGCTCGGCGGTCCCCTTCCCCCGCGGGTTGCGCGCTGCGCCCCGTGAGCCGCCGCGGAGTCGCCGTCGCCGACCCCCGCAGCGATGAAGGAGCCACCGCAGTGCTGGACCAAGGCGCAGCCCCTCCCGCCACCGAGCCATCCGCGCCCAAGGCGTCCGGGCTCTCCGCTCTCACCCGGCGCAAGCCAGTGGACGTGCTGGTCGCAGAGGGTGGGCAGGGTGAGGGCGGCAGCCTCCGCCGCTCGCTCTCCATGTGGCAGCTGACCATGATCAGCATCGGTGCCACGCTCGGCACCGGCATCTTCGTCGTCCTCGGCGAAGCCGTCCCGCTGGCCGGCCCGGCCGTCACCCTGGCCTTCGTCTTCGCCGGTCTCACGGCGCTCTTCTCGGCCCTCTCGTACGCCGAGCTGGCGGGCACCATCCCCGTCGCCGGCTCGTCGTACTCGTACGCGTACGCAACGATGGGCGAACTCGTCGCCTGGGTCTGCGGCTGGTGCCTGCTCCTGGAGTACGGCGTGTCCGTCGCCGCCGTGGCCGTCGGCTGGGGCGACTACCTCAACCAGCTCCTCGACGGCACGGTCGGCGTCACCCTGCCCGCGGCGCTCACCGCGCCCCCCGGCGAGGGCGGCATATTCAACCTGCCGGCCCTGATCGTCGTGATGCTGGCGATGGTGTTCCTGCTCGGCGGCGCCAAGGAGTCCGCCCGCGCCAACACCATCATGGTGGCCGTCAAGATCGCGGCGCTCGTCCTCTTCTGCGCCATCGGCTTCATGGGCTTCTCGTCCGGCAACTACTCCGACTTCATGCCGCTCGGCGTGAGCAGCGTCGGTGCCGCGGGCGCCATCCTCTTCTTCTCGTACATCGGCTTCGACGCCGCCTCCACCGCCGGCGAGGAGGCCAAGGACCCGAAGCGCGACCTGCCGCGGGCGATCATGCTCTCGCTGGTCATCGTCACCGCGCTGTACGTGCTCGTCGCGGCCGTCGCCGTGGGCGCCTGGGACTGGAAGAAGTTCGAGGGCTCCGAGGCCTCGCTCGCCGCGATCATGAACGACGTCACCGGTCAGAGCTTCTGGGGCACCCTGCTCGCCGCCGGCGCGGTCATCTCCATCGCCAGCGTCGTCCTGACCGTGCTCTACGGCCAGACCCGCATCCTCTTCGCGATGTCCCGCGACGGCCTGGTGCCGAAGGTCTTCGGCAAGGTCAGCCCCAAGACCGGCACCCCGCGCGTCAACACCGTGATCGTCTCGCTCTTCTGCGGCATCCTCGCCGCGGCGATCCCGCTCGGCGAGCTCGTCAACGCCACCAGCATCGGCACGCTGTTCGCCTTCGCGCTGGTCAACATCGCGGTCGTCGTGCTCCGCTTCACCAGGCCCGAACTGTCGCGCACCTTCAAGGTGCCGTTCGGCCCGGTCTTCCCGGTGCTGGGCTTCCTCTTCTGCGGCTACAGCATGTACAGCCTCGACATGATCACCTGGGTCTACTTCGGTATCTGGATGGCCGTGGGTCTCGTGGTCTACTTCGTGTACGGCATGAGCCGCTCCAGACTGGCCACCGCAGAGAAGTGACCCACCCGTAGTGCGACTGAACGATCTCGACGAACGCATCGTCCACGCCCTGGCGGAGGACGCCCGCCGCTCCTACGCCGACATCGGCTCGCTCGTGGGCCTGTCCGCGCCCGCCGTCAAGCGGCGCGTGGACCGGCTGCGGGCGGAGGGCGCCATCACCGGCTTCACGGTGCGGGTCGACCCGGCGGCGCTCGGCTGGGAGACCGAGGGCTTCATCGAGATCTACGCACGCGGCAACACCTCGCCCGAGACCATCCAGCGCGGTCTCGAGCGCTACCCCGAGATCGCGTCCGCGTCCACCGTCACCGGTGACGCGGACGCGATCGTCCAGGTCTTCGCCTCCGACATGCGCCACTTCGAGCGGGTGCTGGAGCGGATCGCGGGCGAGCCGTTCGTGGAGCGCACCAAGTCGGTCCTGGTCCTCTCCCCGCTGCTGCGCCGCTTCTCGTCCGGCTCGCCGGCGTAGCTCCCGTACGAAGCCTCCCCCCTCCTCCACCGCCGCGGTCGCCAGGGCAGCGCCGCGGCGCTCGCGCGTGCGCGGCCGGTCCCACGGGGGCCGGGCGCGGCGGCGCGCAATGAATCTCCGCGGAGGGGTAGATCCACGCAATGGATCGATCGTCGGTCCGCAACGCTCACGCCTTGTCCGGGGAGAAGGCCGGACCGTACCGTTTTGAACGTCTTCTCGACGCTCTTTTCCTCCCCGTTCACGCACCCCGACTGAGGTCTGCCGATGCCGCCGCTGCGCACCGCCCTGCTCCAGAGCTCCGGACAGCCCGGTGACGTCGCCGCCAACCTCAAGGTCCTCGACGAGGCCGCCGCCCGTGCCGCCGCCACCGGTGCCGGCCTGCTGGTCGCCCCCGAGATGTTCCTCACCGGGTACGCGATCGGCGACGGCGTCGCCCGGCTGGCCGAGCCCGCCGACGGTGAGGGGGCCGACGCGATCGCCGACATCGCCGTACGCCACGGCGTGGCCGTCGCCTACGGCTACCCGGAGCGCGACGGGGAGAAGGTGTACAACTCCGCGCAGCTGATCGGCCCCGACGGCACCCGGCTGCTGAGCTACCGCAAGACCCACCTCTACGGCGGCTTCGAGACCGACTCGTTCGCACCCGGCGACCAGCCCGTCGTCCAGACCGAGCTCGGCGGCCTGCGCGTCGGCCTGATGATCTGCTACGACGTGGAGTTCCCCGAGAACGTCCGGGCGCACGCCCTGGCCGGCACCGACCTCCTCCTGGTGCCGACCGCACTGATGCACCCGGCCGAGGTCGTCGCCGAGTCCGTCGTACCGGTGCGCGCCTTCGAGAACCAGCTGTACATCGCGTACGCCAACCGGATCGGCCAGGAGGGCGACTTCGAGTTCGTCGGCCTGTCCGCCCTCGCCGGCCCCGACGGCACCGCCCGCGCCCGCGCGGGCCGCGCCGAGGAGCTGGTCACCGGCGACGCCGACCCCGAGCTGCTGCGGGCCTCGCGCGAGGCCAACCCTTACCTGCGCGACCGCCGCCCCGGCCTCTACACCTCGCTGATCTGAGCCCCCTGACCCGAGCCCCCGCTCGCCCCTCTTTCTTCACCCGTGCAAGGAGTCCGTACCCCATGACGTCCACGGTGCCCACCGCCGTCCAGCACACCGACGCGCAGCCGCCGATCACCATGTTCGGACCGGACTTCCCGTACGCGTACGACGACTTCCTGGCCCACCCGGCCGGGCTCGGCCAGATACCCGCGACCGAGCACGGCACCGAGGTCGCCGTCATCGGCGGCGGGCTCTCCGGCATCGTCGCCGCGTACGAGCTGATGAAGATGGGCCTCAAGCCGGTCGTCTACGAGGCCGACCAGATCGGCGGCCGCCTGCGCACCGTCGGCTTCGAGGGCACCGGCACCGAGGGCCTGACCGCCGAGATGGGCGCCATGCGCTTCCCGCCCTCCTCGACCGCGCTCCAGCACTACATCGACCTGGTGGGCCTGGAGACCCGGCCGTTCCCGAACCCGCTGGCCGAGGCCACCCCGTCGACCGTCGTCGACCTCAAGGGCGAGTCCCACTACGCGGAGACCATCGACGACCTGCCGCAGGTCTACCGCGACGTCGCCAAGGCGTGGAACGACTGCCTGGAGGAGGGCGCGGACTTCTCCGACATGAACCGCGCCATGCGCGAGCGCGACGTCCCGCGCATCCGCGAGATCTGGGCCAAGCTCGTCGAGAAGCTCGACAACCAGACCTTCTACGGCTTCCTGTGCGAGTCCGAGGCCTTCAAGTCCTTCCGGCACCGCGAGATCTTCGGCCAGGTCGGCTTCGGCACCGGTGGCTGGGACACCGACTTCCCCAACTCCATCCTGGAGATCCTCCGCGTCGTCTACACCGAGGCCGACGACCACCACCGCGGCATCGTCGGCGGCTCGCAGCAGCTGCCGCTGCGCCTGTGGGAGCGCGAGCCGGAGAAGATCGTCCACTGGGAGCAGGGCACCTCGCTGGCGAAGCTGCACGGCGGCGACCCCAAGCCCGCCGTGACCCGCCTGCACCGCACCGCCGGCAACCGCATCACCGTCACCGACGCGAACGGCGACATCCGCACGTACCAGGCGGCGATCTTCACCGCCCAGTCCTGGATGCTGCTGTCCAAGATCGCCTGCGACGACTCGCTCTTCCCCATCGACCACTGGACGGCGATGGAGCGCACCCACTACATGGAGTCGTCCAAGCTCTTCGTCCCGGTCGACCGCCCCTTCTGGCTGGACAAGGACGAGGAGACCGGCCGGGACGTCATGTCGATGACGCTCACCGACCGCATGACCCGCGGCACGTACCTGCTGGACGACGGCCCGGACAAGCCGGCCGTCATCTGCCTCTCGTACACCTGGTGCGACGACAGCCTCAAGTGGCTCCCGCTGTCCGCGCAGGAGCGCATGGAGGTCATGCTCAAGTCGCTCGGCGAGATCTACCCGAAGGTCGACATCCGCAAGCACATCATCGGCAACCCGGTGACCGTGTCCTGGGAGAACGAGCCCTACTTCATGGGCGCGTTCAAGGCCAACCTGCCCGGCCACTACCGCTACCAGCGCCGCCTGTTCACGCACTTCATGCAGGACCGGCTGCCCGAGGACAAGCGGGGCATCTTCCTCGCGGGTGACGACATCTCGTGGACGGCCGGCTGGGCCGAGGGCGCCGTGCAGACCGCGCTGAACGCCGTGTGGGGCGTCATGCACCACTTCGGCGGCGAGACCGACCCGTCCAACCCGGGCCCGGGCGACGTCTACGACGAGATCGCGCCGGTCGAGCTGCCGGAGGACTGAGCGCAGAGGGGACCCCTGGGGGGAGCCCCCAGGGGGGTCAGCAGCATCCGGCTCACCAGGCCCACGGAGCGGTCGAGGCGTTCGGTGAACTCCTCGGCCAGCTCCGGCAGGCCGGGGAACCGGTGCAGCTGCCACAAGGAGCGGGCCGCGAGCCATGCCGCGTCGCGGGCCCGCTCCAGGCTCCAGCAGCCGAGCAGATGCGTCAGCGGGTCCGCGACCTCCAGCAGGTCGGGGCCCGGCATCACCTCTTCGCGGATGCGCTCCTCCAGCAGCGTGAGGATGTCGCCCACGCGATCGAACTCCCCTTCCAGGGCGGCCGGTTCGCAGCGGAGCGTACGGCAGGTGTCCACCACCGCCAGCGCCAGGTCGTGCCCGATGTGCGCGTTGATGCCGGCGAGCGCGAACTGCAGCGGCCGTACGCCGGGATGGCGGCGGTACTGGAACAGCGGCCGCCAGCACTCCGGCGGGCGCCCGCCCGCGGCGACCGTGTCCACCGCCGCGAGATAGCGCTCCGCGAAGCGGACGTCCAAGGTGACGGCGGCCCGCCGGTCCGCGAAACAGCCCGCGTCGATGTGCCGGTCGATCTCCTCGGTGACCGCCAGATAGACCCGGTTGAAGACCGCCACCCCGTCGCTCTCCGGCCACAGCGAACGCAGCGCCCGCATCCGGGCCACCACGGGGTCGACGGAGCCGGCCGCCGACGTGAACTGCTGGGTCTGTGCCATGGGTGCAGGGTCGCAGTAGGTACGCCTCCGGGGGTGCCATCGAGCCGGGGCTTCCCCGAAACGGGGGAACCGCCGGCCGGGGGGGAAGGGCCTTGGGAAGGCGCCTTCGGGGGAGGGGGATCTCACGGTGTCGGGCGTGCGCGCACAGATCGGGGCGCGGCGGCGGGCGGAGCGACACGGTCCGCGTGGCCGAAGCCTCGGCCGGCGCGCTCCCGGAGCCGGGATCGCCGGGGGAGTTCTCCGCCGACGACGCCTACGACTTGGCGACCGGCTGACCGCCCTCGTCGGTGTCGTACGCGGACGTGCCCGAGTCCAGCAGCGGTTCCTGCTCCTTGAGGTGGGCCGGTGCGAAGGCGCGCAGCACGTGGTAGCCGGTGATGACGACGATCGTGCCGAGCGCGATGCCGCCCAGCTCGAAGTTGTCGGTGATCTTCAGGTTGACGCCGCCGACGCCGATGATGATGCCCGCTGCGGCCGGGACCAGGTTGAGCGGGCTGCGCAGGTCGACCTTGGCGTTGATCCAGATCTGTGCGCCCAGCAGGCCGATCATGCCGTACAGGATGACGGTGATCCCGCCCAGGACACCGCCGGGGATGGCGGCGACGACCGCGCCGAACTTGGGGCAGAGGCCGAAGAGGAGCGCGAAGCCCGCGGCGGCCCAGTAGGCGGCGGTCGAGTAGACGCGGGTGGCGGCCATGACGCCGATGTTCTCGGAGTACGTGGTGTTCGGCGGGCCGCCCACGGCGGTGGACAGCACGGACGCGGCGCCGTCGGCGGCGATGGCGGTGCCCAGCTTGTCGTCGAGAGGGTCGCCGGTCATCTCGCCGACGGCCTTGACGTGCCCGGCGTTCTCCGCGACGAGCGCGATCACGACCGGGAGGGCGACGAGGATCGCGGACCACTCGAAGGCGGGGGCGTGGAAGGACGGCAGGCCGATCCAGTCGGCCTTGGCCACGCCGGACAGGTCCAGGCGCCAGTGGTCGACGGCCTCGGGGCCGCCCAGCGGCGAGTGGATCTTCCCGAAGGCCAGGTCGAAGAACCAGGAGACGGCGTAGCCGAAGATCAGGCCCAGGAAGATCGCCACGCGTGACCAGAAGCCGCGCAGGCAGACGACCGCGAGCCCGGTGAACAGCATCACCAGCAGCGCCGTCCACTGGTCCTGCGGCCAGTACGTCGACGCGGTGACCGGCGCCAGGTTGAACCCGATCAGCATGACGACGGCGCCCGTCACCACCGGCGGCATCGCCGCGTGGATGATCCGCGCCCCGAACCGCCGTACCGCCAGCCCCACCAGGAACAGCACGGCGCCGACCACCAGCACCGCGCCGGTGACCGTGGCGCTGTCGCCGCCGGTGGCGCGGATGGTGGCGGCCACGCCGACGAAGGAGAGCGAGCAGCCCAGGTAGCTGGGGACCTTGCCCCGGGTGGCGAGCAGGAAGACGACCGTCGCCACGCCGGACATCATGATCGCGAGGTTCGGGTCGAGCCCCATCAGGACGGGCGCCACGAACGACGCGCCGAACATGGCCACCACGTGCTGTGCGCCGAGGCCGACCGTACGCGGCCAGGAGAGCCGCTCGTCGGGCCGGACGACGGCTCCGGGCGCGGGGGTCCGGCCGTCGCCGTGCAGGCTCCAGCGCACGCCGAGGTTCATGGGGGTGGCTCCACTTCTCCGGTTCGTTCTCCGGTTCGGCGGCCGCGGCCTCGCGGCCGGGTCCCGGCCGGGGAGCGGCCGAAAAAGACCGGTCGCCATGGTAGTGCGACTTTCCTACGAACCTGGACGGACGTGCCTGTGCGGACTGCCTCGCTACCGCCGGGCCTCCGCGCCCGCATCCGAGCGGGCCGCCGTCCGGTCGCCCGTGCGCAGCACGCCCGCGCCCAGGACCAGGCCGAACGCCAGCAGCGTGACCAGGCCGAACGACACCGTCAGCGACGTCACGTCGGCCACACCGCCGATCGCCGAGGGGGCGATGAGGCCCGAGGTGTACGTGATGGTGGCCACGCCCGCGATCGCCTGGCTCGGGTTCGGGCCGCTGCGCCCGGCCGCGGCGAAGGCCAGCGGTACGACGGCGGCGACGCCGAGCCCGATGAGCCCGAAGCCCGCCAGTGCCACCGCCGGATGCGGCGCCAGCACCACGAGGGCGCCGCCGAGCGTCGCCGCGAGGCCCCCGACGCGGACCGTGCGCACCGCGCCGAAGCGGTCCACGACCTTGTCGCCGACCAGCCGCGTCACCGCCATGGTCAGCGCGAACGCGGTCGTGGAGGCGGCCGCGAGACCCGCCGACGTGCCGAGCTGCTCCTTCAGGTAGACCGCCGACCAGTCCAGGCTGGCGCCCTCCGCGAACACACCGCAGAAGCCGACCAGGCCGATCACCAGCGCCGAGCGCGGCGGCAGCGCGAACCGCGGCGGCGGCTCCTCGTCCGGCGCGCTGCGCAGGTCCAGTACGCCCTGGCAGAACACCGCCCCCAGGACGGTGAGGACGATCGCCGCGACGAGGTGGTGCAGCCGGGCGTCGCCGCCGAGGTGCGCGGCGAGTGTGCCGGTGGCCGAGCCGATCAGCGCGCCCGCGCTCCACATGCCGTGCAGGCTCGACATGATCGACTTGTCGAGGCGGTTCTCGACCTCGACGCCCAGCGCGTTCATGGCCACGTCGGACATGCCGGCGGTGGCGCCGTAGACGAAGAGCGCGGCGCACAGCGCGTAGACGTTCGGCGCGAGGGAGGGCAGGGCGAGTGAGAGGGTCCACAGCGCGAGCAGGCCGCGCAGCGCGGCGCGGGCGCCGAAGCGGTGGCTGATCGCGCTGGCCAGCGGCATCACCAGCGAGGCGCCGATCGCCGGGAAGGCGAGCGCGAGGCCGAGCTGGCCCGCGCTGACCCCGGCGTGCTCCTGGATCCAGGGGATGCGGGTGGCGAAGCTGCCGGTGACGGCGCCGTGCACACAGAAGACGGCGGCCACGGCGTACCGTGCCCGCTTCAGCCGCTCCTTGCCGAACGCCACGTCCTGTGCCATCGGCCCCTCCGTCCATCCCGTCGTTTCCCGGTCCCGTAAATTATCAGGAAGCCTGCCTGATAGTAAGTTGGTATGACGAGCCCTGAGAGGATGACGGCATGCCCGCATCGCCCAGCACCGCCCGGGCCATCAACGACCGGCTCGCGCTGCGACTCCTCCAGGAGGAGGGTCCGCTGACGGCGGGTCGGCTGAAGGAGCTGACCGGGCTGTCCCGGCCCACCGTCGCCGACCTGGTGGAACGGCTCCAGGACGCCGGACTGATCCAGGTCGTCGGGGAGACGGGCGGCGACCGGCGCGGCCCGAACGCCCGGCTGTACGGGATCGTTGCCGACAGGGCCCACCTCGCCGCCCTCGACGTCCGCACCCGCAGCGTCTCCGTCGTCGTCACCGACCTGTTGGGCGCCCCTCTGGCCGAGGCGTCACTACCCATGGAGGGCCTCGGCGACGAGCCGGCCGTCGAGCGCGCGGCGGCCCTGCTGGAGCGCACCACCCGCAAGGCCGGCGCCGCGCGGCTGCACACCATCGGCATCGGGGCGCCCGGACTCGTCGACCCGGCCACCGGCGAACTGCGCGACTCGGCCCAACTTCCCGCCTGGCACCGGCGGCTCGTCCCCGTCCTGCAGAAGCGCCTGCCCGGTGTGGCCGTCCACGTCGAGAACGAGACCAATGTCGCCGCCGTCGCCGAACAGCGCGAAGGCGCCGCGCGCGACCGCGACACCTTCGTCCTGCTGTGGCTCGGTCACGGCGTCGGCGCGGCCGTCGTCCTGGACGGCAGGCTGCGGCGCGGCGCGTCCGGCGGCGCCGGCGAGATCGGCTTCCTGCCGGTGCCGGGCACGGGCGGGCTGCCGTCGGCGACCGGCTGCGACGGCGGCTTCCACGCGCTGGCGGGCTCCGCGGCGATCCACGCGCTCGCGAGCCGGTACGCCATCGAGGCCGACGACACCGCCGGGGGCCAGGAACCGCCGGGCGCGGCGGCGGTCCGCACGGCACTCGCGCAGACCGGTTCACCGGCCGCGGGCGCCTTCCTGGACGCGCTCGCCGAACGCATCGCCCTCGGCGCGGCCGCGGTCAGCGCCGTACTGGACCCCGGCTGCGTGGTCCTGGGCGGCGAGATCGGCCTCGCGGGCGGCCCCGCCCTCGCCGCCCGCGTCGAGACCCGACTGGCCGCCCTCTCGCCGCTGCGCACCGAGGTCCGCGCGAGCGCCCTGGGCGGTGCGGCGGTCCTGCGCGGTGCACTGCTGACCGTCCGCGACCGGGCGCAGGACGAGCTGTTCGGCACCACGCGCTGAGGAGTTCCGCGCGGGCCGCCGGCCAACGCCAAGAGGCCCGGCGGCGGCAAGGGCCGTTCATCCGCCGCCGGGCTCCGTCCCGCTACCGGGTCAGCAGGCGCCGAGGTCCTGCCAGACACCCCACTCGCCGGTGGTGCCGGGCTCCTCGCCCTTCGTCCACCACTTCGCCTTCCAGGTGCGGGACGCATGGGACACCGTGGTGCCGGAGCCGTACGCGGTGGCCGCGCTCCACGCGGGTGCGGTGCACGCACCCGGCGTCGGCGTGGGAGTCGGGGTCGGGTTCGTCGGGTCGGGCGACGGACCGGTGCCCGAGCCCGGCTCGACCACCGTCGTGCCCCGCGCCAGATCCCCGGCCAGCGCGTACGTCGTGCCGCCGATGTTCACGGTCCAGTTCCACGGCGTCGACACCGGCAGGTAGTAGTTGAAGGACAGCTCCACCGACGCACCCGGCGCCAGCGTCTGCCACGCCGGCAGCTTCAGCGACACGCGGTGGAAGTCACCCTTGAGCCCGCCCACATTGGTCCCGGTGTGATCGCTGCTGATCACCTTGGTGCCGAAGCCGGACTGGTCCGAGGCGTTGCCCGGGGCCGACGTGGAGTAGTCGAACTGGAACTCCGTACCGCCCGGCAGCGTCGTCTTCGTGTGGTTGGTGATCTTCACCTTCGGCGTGATCGGGTAGTTGGAGTCACCGAGCTTGAACTCGCCGAACTCCACACCGATGTGGACGGCCTTGGTGGGCAGCGCCTTGTTCGCGACCTTCGCGCCGTACGGCGTGGCCGCCTTGAACTTGTCGTACATCAGCGAGGTCAGCGTGGAGCCGGGCTCGTACTGCCCCTTGGCCGCGTTCCAGCCGTAGTCGCCGGCCAGCTCCCACACCATCGTGCCGCCGATGCCCTTGTCCACGACGTAGTCCGCCTTGCGCGCGACCGACTGCTCGTCCTCGGTCGACAGGAAGACCTTCTTCTCGGCGTTCCACAGCCACGGCGCGACCAGCGTCGAGTCGTACTTGCGCGTGTACGTGCCGGTCAGACGGGTGTCGGCGGGGAAGCCGTAGCTCTTCAGGTAGTCGCCCAGAACCCCCTTCTCCAGGTTCTTGGCGTGCCACATGGGGTTGGAGCCGGCCGGCGACTCCTTGCCGTTGTCGTCCTTGTCGTGCCACAGGTTGTCGATGCCGACCGCGCCGTCACCGCACTTGGTCAGGCCGGACCCGGCCGGGCAGGTGGTCGCGGCCGCCTTGCCCCACAGGCCGTCCGTGCCGCCCTGCACGTTCTTGTGGCCGCGGGTGTAGTACGGCAGGCCGATGTTGATGCGCCCGGCCGGCATCGAGCCGCGGAAGTAGTGGTACGCCCAGTCGGTGTTGAGGTAGCCGATGCCGCCGTACTGCTGGCTGCCGTAGACGTTCGCCGCCGCGAGCTCCGCGTCCTTGCCGTCGTCGAAGAGCGAGGCGTTCGGGCCGACGTACTCGTTCCAGGCGCCGTGCAGGTCGTAGGACATGATGTTGACGTAGTCCAGGTACTTCTGGACCTGGAAGGTCTCCATCCCGCGCAGCAGGTAGCCCGAGGAGGGCGCCGCGACGGTCAGCAGGTAGTGCTTGCCGTCGGCCGCGCCCGCCTTGTCCAGCTTCTCGCGCAGGGTCTTCATCAGGGCCGCGTAGCCCTTGACCAGCCCCGCCCGGCGGGCGTTGGAGACGGAGTAGTCCAGCGGGTTGCCCGCGTCCTTCATCGACGTCGGGTACTCGTAGTCGATGTCGACGCCGTTGAAGCCGTACTTCTTGATGAACGCGACCGCCGAGTCGGCGAAGGTGTCGATGCCCGCCTGGTTCACCGAGCCGTCGGCGTTGGTGGCCATCGTGTAGAAGCCGCCGGAGTTGACGCGCTTGCCGCTGTCGTCGAAGTACCCGCCGGTCTCGGCCCAGCCGCCCACCGAGATCAGCGTCTTGACGTCCGGATGCTGCTTCTTGAATTTGTTCAGCAGGTTGAAATGCCCCTTGTACGCGTACGAGGGGTCCATCTCCGCGCCCGCGACGCCCGGCCAGGTCATGCCGGTCGCGGCGTTGTTCGGGCCGTCCGTGCCGACCGACAGCTTGTTGGCCGAGTCGATGTGACCGAAGGCGTAATTGATGTGGGTGACCTTGTCCCACGGGATGTTCGAGGCGAGGTAGGCGGGCGTGCCGTCCTTGCCGGTGCGCCAGCCGGTGAAGTAGCCGATGACGCGGCGCTGATGGTCGGCGCCCATCTTCTCGCGGCCCTCGGTGTCGTAGACCGAGCAGTACGGGACGTCGACACCGGAGGTCTTGTACAGGCCGTCGGGGCGACAGCTCTCGTGGTCGGTGGCGGCGTGGGAGACGCCACCGGTCAGCGAGCCGAGCAGCAGCCCGGCGGTGGCGACGCCGGATGCGAGCAGCGTGGCTCGTCTGTGTGTGGGGGACAGCACGGTCGGTTCCTCCTGTGGAGGTTCAGGGCACACAACTGGCAAGGGGATGGGTCGTGTTCGGCCCTGGTGTGCGCACACCGGCGGGTGACGCAGAGATTAAAAGGACTAGACCAACGGGTCAATAGGTCTGGACCACCGATCGACGGGTCGACGGCCCGCCGGCCCGTCTGTGAGTCAGGACACACCATTCGCCCGCGTGACCGACGATCGTCCGTGGCACACTTGCCCTGTATCAGCAGCAGCGCACTCCGGGGTCGGTGTAATTCCGAACCGGCGGTTACAGTCCGCGACCCGGCCGCATCCAGTGGCCGGTTGACCAGGTGAAATTCCTGGACCGACGGTGAAAGTCCGGATGGGAGGCAGTGCGCGGCGGGCGACCCTTCAGTGGGTGTGCCGGCCGTAGGTGTGCTGGTCGCCGGTTTCCCGGCGCCCGGTCCCGTCGGCCTCGGCATCCCTGTGCGATGGTGTCGTCCCGCTCCCTGTCGTCATCGACAGGCCCCGGAGTCCGCGCCCGAAGAGGCAGGAGGACCCGGTGGCCCCCGCAGCGGACGCCCACGTGCCCGGCACGGCAGACGCCGACAGCGCCGACCGCGCCGCGATGCACCGCGCCCTCGCACTCGCCGCCCGCGGACTCGGCTCCACCAGCCCCAACCCCGTCGTCGGCTGCGTCATCCTCGACGCCTCCGGACACGAGGTCGGCGCCGGCTGGCACGAGCGCGCCGGCGGCCCGCACGCCGAGATCCACGCCCTGCGCCAGGCCGGGGTCCTCGCCCGTGGCGGCACCGCGTACGTCACCCTCGAACCCTGCAACCACACCGGCCGCACCGGCCCCTGCGCGCAGGCCCTCATCGAGGCCGGCATCGCCCGGGTCGTGTACGCGGTCGCCGACCCCAACCCCCAGGCCACCGGCGGCGCCGACACCCTGCGCGCCGCCGGGATCGAGGTCGTCCCCGGAGTCCTGGCCGCCGAGGCCGAGGCCGGGAACGCCGCCTGGCTCACCTCCGTACGCCTCGGCCGCCCCTATGTCCTGTGGAAGTACGCCGCCACCCTCGACGGCCGCATCGCCGCGCAGGACCGCACCAGCCGCTGGATCTCCTCCCCGGAGTCCCGCGCCGACGTCCACCGGCTGCGCGCCGAGGCCGACGCCGTCGTCGTGGGCGCCGGCACCGCCCGCGCGGACGACCCGCACCTCGCGGTACGCGGTATCGAGGGCGCCGTCCAGCCGCTGCGGGTCGTCGTCGACACCGAGGCCACCGCCGTCAAGCCCGGCGCCCGCGTCCTGGACGACGCCGCGCCGACCCTGATCGCGGTCGCCGAGGACGCCGAGACCCACCTGCCCGAGGCCGTGCGGCTGCCCCGCTCGGCCGACGGCCGGGGGCTGTCCGTCCCGGCGCTGCTCGCCGCCCTGCACGACCGCGGCGTCCGCTCCGTACTCCTGGAGGGCGGCCCGACCCTCGCCGGGGCCTTCGTCGCCGCGGGGGCCGTCGACAAGGTCGTCGCCTACCTGGCCCCGGTCCTCCTCGGCGCGGGCCCGGCCGCCCTCGCCGACGCCGGGATCACCACCCTCACCGACGCGCTGCGGCTCGACGTCACCGAGACCGTCCGCATCGGCCCCGATCTTCGTATCACTGCCACCGTCGCCACCGTCGCATCGAAGGAGCGCTGAGCGTGTTCACCGGAATCGTCGAAGAGCTGGGTGAGGTCACCGCCGTCGAACGCCTCGGCGACGCCTCCCGCTTCCGTCTGCGCGGCCGCCTCGTCACCGAGGGCGCCAAGCACGGCGACTCGATCGCCGTCAACGGCGTCTGCCTCACCGTCGTGGACACCGCCGACGGCGAGTTCACCGCCGACGTGATGGCCGAGACGCTGAACCGCTCCAGCCTCGGAGCCCTGGGTCCCGGCTCCCGCGTCAACCTGGAACGCCCCATGGCGGTCGGCGACCGCCTCGGCGGCCACATCGTCCAGGGCCACGTCGACGGCACCGGCACCATCCTGGCGCGCACCCCCTCCGAGAACTGGGAGATCATCAAGATCTCCCTCCCGGCGGAGCTGAGCCGCTACGTCGTCGAGAAGGGCTCCATCACGGTCGACGGCGTCAGCCTCACCGTCGTCGACGCGGGCCCCGACCACTTCACGGTCAGCCTCATCCCGACCACCCTCGCCCTCACCACGCTCGGCATCAAGGAGCCCGGCGACCCGGTGAACCTCGAGGTCGACGTGATCGCCAAGTACGTCGAGCGCATGCTCGGCGACCGCAGCCGGGAGGCAGCCCAGTGAACTGGCTCAACTCCGAGGCCTTCACCGCCTTCGGCCAGCACATCCTCTGGTCGGACATGCTCGGCAACACCATCGGCCTGATCGCCCTCGCGCTCGGCTGGCGCCGCTCCATCCTGACCTGGCCCGCGCAGTTCCTCTCCGGGGGCATCCTGATCGCCGCCTACGCCTCCGCCCAGCTCAGCGGCGGTGTCGGCAAGCAGCTCCTGGTCATCGGCGTCGCCCTGTGGGGATGGCGGCAGTGGCACCAGGGCAGGCAACAGGCACAGGACGGCTCCATCGCCGTCCGGTTCGCCTCCTGGAAGGAGCGCGGGCTGCTGCTGGCCGGGGCCGTCCTCGGCACCCTCGCCGTGGGTGGGCTGTTCACCCTGTACCCGACACTCTCCTGGAGCCCCTGGGCCGACGCGTACATCTTCGTCGGCACGCTCGTCGCGATGGTGGCCCAGGCCCGTGGCCTGGTGGAGTTCTGGTTCGCCTGGCTCCTCGTCGACCTGGTCGGCGTCCCCCTCGCGTTCAGCAGCGGCCTCGCCTTCTCCGGCCTGGTGTACGTGATCTACTTCGCCCTCGTCATCTGGGGCATGCGCGACTGGTGGCTTCGGACGCGCACTCCCGCCCTGGAAGGAGCACTCCTGTGAGCGACGCGTGCGCGGCCGCCGGGTCGCAGACGAACGTGATGCCCGCACCTCTGCGCCGCGCAGGCGGAGATGGGGGCACCCTCTGGCCGAAGGCCATGGGGGAGAACGAAAGGAACGCGGCATGACCGCCCTCAGCATCTGGGACGCCACCGATCTCGCGCTCGACCCCGTCGAGCAGGCCATCCGCGACATCGCCGCCGGCCGCCCCGTCGTGGTCGTCGACGACGAGGACCGGGAGAACGAGGGCGACCTCGTCATCGCCGCCGAGAAGGCCACCCCCGAGATCGTCGCCTTCATGATGAGCGAGTGCCGCGGCCTGATCTGCGCCCCCATGGAGGCCGACGAGCTCGACCGGCTCCAGCTGCCGCAGATGGTCACCGACAACACCGAGTCGATGAAGACGGCCTTCACCGTCTCCGTCGACGCGGCCCCCGTCCACGGCGTCACCACCGGCATCTCCGCCGCCGACCGCGCCACCACCCTCCAGCTGCTGGCGGCCGGCACCTCCGAGCCGTCGGACTTCGTCCGCCCCGGCCACATCTTCCCGCTGCGCGCCCAGCCCGGCGGCGTCCTCGTCCGCAACGGCCACACCGAGGCCGCCGTCGACCTCGCCCGCCTCGCCGGGCTGCGCCCGGCCGGCGCGATCGTCGAGATCGCGGGCGAGGACGGCGTGATGCTGCGCCTGCCCGAGCTGGTGCCCTTCGCCCGCAAGCACGGCTTGACGATCATCTCCATCGAGGACCTGATCGCCTACCGCCGCAGCAACGAGCCCACCGTCCGCCGTGAGGCCGAGGTCCGCCTCCCGACGGCGTACGGCGACTTCACCGCATACGGCTACCGCTCCACCGTCGACGGCGTGGAGCACGTCGCGCTCGTCCACGGCGAGGTCGGCGACGGCGACGACGTCCTCGTACGCCTCCACTCCGAGTGCCTGACCGGCGACATCTTCCACTCGCAGCGCTGCGACTGCGGACCCCAGCTCGAGGAGTCCATGCGCCGCGTCACCGAAGCCGGCCGCGGCGTCGTCGTCTACCTGCGCGGCCACGAGGGCCGCGGCATCGGCCTGCTGTCCAAGCTGCGCGCGTACGAGCTCCAGGAGCGCGGCCGCGACACCCTCGACGCCAACCTGGAGCTCGGCCTGCCCGCCGACGCCCGCGACTACGCCGCCGGCGCGCAGATGCTCGCCGACCTCGGCGTACGCAGCCTGCGGCTGATGACCAACAACCCCGAGAAGATGAGCGCGCTGGTCCGGCACGGCCTCACGGTCAACGGCCGCGAGCCCATGCCCGTCCAGGCCGGCGAGCACAACCTGCGCTACCTGCGGACCAAGCGCGACCGGATGGGCCACGACCTGCCCTGGCTCGACGCCGCCGCCGGCGCGTCCCCCTGCAACAACCAGTAACCCCGAGAACGAAGCACGAGGAGAGTACGCACGTGAGCGGCAAGGGTGCACCCGAACTGAGCGTGAAGAACTGCGGCGACCTCCGCGTCGCCGTGGTCGCGGCCCAGTGGCACGAGAAGATCATGGACGGCCTCGTCAACGGCGCCCTGCGCGCCCTGCACGAGCTCGGCATCGACGAGCCGACCCTGCTCCGGGTCCCCGGCAGCTTCGAGCTCCCCGTCGTCGCCAAGGTCCTCGCCGGCCGCGGCTACGACGCGGTCGTCGCGCTCGGCGTCGTCATCCGCGGCGGCACCCCGCACTTCGAGTACGTGTGCCAGGGCGTCACCCAGGGGCTCGTCCAGGTCTCCGTCGACACCGGCGTCCCCGTCGGCTTCGGCGTGCTGACCTGCGACACCGAGGAGCAGGCCCTCGACCGCGCCGGTCTGGAGGGGTCCCACGAGGACAAGGGCCACGAGGCCGTCACCGCCGCCGTCGCCACCGCCGCCACACTGCGTACGGTGAGCGAACCCTGGCGCTGAGCGGCCCACCCGTCGCCCACCACCCCGTCAACGGAGGCGCTACGCGCCCGCCTTTTGGCACCCCGTACTCTTAGGACCATCATGGCGAACAAAACCTTCGAAGAGCTCTTCGCCGAGCTGGAGCTCAAGGCCAAGACCGGCGACCCCGCCACCTCCCGCACCGCCGAGCTGGTGGACAAGGGCGTCCATGCCATCGGCAAGAAGGTCGTCGAGGAGGCCGCCGAGGTCTGGATGGCCGCCGAGTACGAGAGCAAGGACGCCGCCGCCGAGGAGATCTCGCAGCTGCTGTACCACGTCCAGGTGATGATGGTGGCGCGCGGGATCTCCCTCGACGACGTCTACGCCCACCTCTGAGCCCGCTCCTCTTTCACCGAGAACCTCCTTTTCACAGTTAGGAAGCCCACCCCATGCTGCGCATCGCCGTCCCCAACAAGGGTTCACTGTCCGGACCTGCGTCGGCGATGCTCCATGAGGCCGGCTACCAGCAGCGCAAGGAGTCCAAAGAGCTGGTGCTGGTGGACCCGGAGAACGAGGTCGAGTTCTTCTACCTCCGCCCCCGCGACATCGCCATCTACGTCAGCTCCGGCAAGCTCGACATCGGCATCACCGGCCGCGACCTGCTGCTGGACTCCGGCGCCAACGCCGAGGAGATCCTCCAGCTCGGCTTCGCCCGCTCCACCTTCCGGTACGCCACGAAGCCCGGCACCGCGAGCGGCCCCGCCGACTTCGGCGGCATGACGATCGCGACCTCCTACGAGGGCATCGTCGCCAAGCACCTCGCGGACCAGGGCATCGACGCCTCTGTCGTCCACCTCGACGGCGCGGTCGAGACCGCCATCGAGCTCGGTGTCGCCCAGGTCATCGCCGACGTCGTCGAGACCGGCACCTCCCTGCGCAACGCGGGCCTGGAGGTCATCGGCGAGCCGATCCTGAAGTCCGAGGCGGTCGTCATCCGCCGCACCGGCGCCCCGTCCGACGACCCGAAGGTGCAGCAGTTCCTGCGCCGCCTCCAGGGCGTCCTGGTCGCCCGCAGTTACGTGATGATGGACTACGACTGCCGCGTCGAGCACCTGGAGCAGGCCGTCGCCCTCACCCCGGGCCTGGAGTCGCCGACCGTCTCCCCGCTGCACCACGAGGGCTGGGTCGCCGTGCGCGCCATGGTCCCCGCCCGGGAGGCGCAGCGGATCATGGACGACCTGTACGCCCTCGGCGCGCGTGCGATCCTGACGACCGAGATCCACGCCTGCCGCCTCTGAGACGGCTCCCCGAGAACGGCCCCCATGAGAACGGCGCCCATGTCCGACACCCAGATCCCCGCGCTCCCGGTCACGTTCCGGCCCCTCCGCACAAGAGTGGTGCTCCTCTCCGTGGGCGCGGTGATGTTCGCCGTCATCACGGCGGTCGCCCTCATGCTGGAGCGGCTCAACGCCGGTGAGCGCGCGAGCTTCGTCTTCGTCGCGGCCCTCTTCTTCGCCGTCCTGGCCCTGCTGAGCCGCCCGAAGGTCGTCGCCGACGAGTCCGGCGTCACCGTCGTCAACCTCACCCGCACCCGCCGCCTGGAGTGGGCGGAGATCCTGCGCGTGAACCTCCGCGAGGGCGACCCCTGGGTCTTCCTCGACCTCAGCGACGGCACGAGCCTGCCCGCGCTCGGCATCCAGCCGGGCATCGGCAAGCAGCAGGCCATCCGCGACGCGCGCGCCCTGCGGGCCCTGGCCGAGAGCCGGGGCACGTCGGCGGAGCGCTGACCTGGACGAATCAGTCGCCCGCGGGGCGTATGTCCCTCGTACGGGCGCCGACCCCCTGCCCCACCCGGCCCTGGCGTGTTTACTCTTGTGGCGGTGGCGCCGAGTGCGCCACCGCCTCGCGCATACGGCGGCAGCAGCACCTTTCCGCCGGCGGGGCACCTGCGACCCGAGGAGTGACTCCCTCCAGCAATGGACGGATCGTCCGGTAGTACCTGCGCCGCCCCCTTCGAAGAGGCGGCGGCATGATCATCCCCCTTCTGCTGCTCGCCGCGGCATTCCTTCTGATCCTCGCCAACGGCTTCTTCGTGGCCGCCGAGTTCGGCCTGGTCACGGTGGAGCGGGCGGACGCCGAGCGCGCCGCCGCCGAGGGCGACCGGCGGGCCCGTACCGTCGTCCGGGCGCTGCGGGAGCTGTCGTTCCAGCTCTCCGGCACCCAGCTCGGCATCACCATCACCTCGCTCGTCGTCGGCATGCTCGCCGAGCCCGCGCTCGCGCAGCTCCTCGACGGGCCGCTCACCGCGGCCGGGCTGCCCCAGGGGGCCGTCCCCGGCGTCGCGGTGGTGATCGGCATGCTGGGCGCGTCCGCCGTCCAGATGGTGATCGGCGAGCTCGTACCCAAGAACTGGGCGGTCTCCCGCCCGCTGCAGGTCGCGCGGTTCGTCGCCGGCCCGCAGCACGCCTTCTCCACCCTCTTCCGGCCGGTCATCGCGCTGCTCAACGCCGTCGCCAACCGGCTGGTGCGGCTCCTGGGCGTCGAGCCCACCGAGGAGCTCGCCTCCGCCCGCACACCCGGCGAGCTGGTCTCGCTCGCCCGGCACTCGGCGCGGGCCGGCGCCCTCGAACAGGACACCGCCGACCTCTTCGTCCGGACGCTCGCGCTGGGCGGGCTGACCGCGCAGCACCTGATGACGCCGCGCGTGAAGGTCAGCGCCCTGCGGTCCGACGCCACCGCCGCGGACGTCGTCAACCTCACCCGCGCCACCGGTCTGTCGCGCTTCCCGGTCTACCGGGACCGCATCGACGAGGTCATCGGCATGGTGCACCTCAAGGACGCGCTCGCCGTGCCCGCCGCCCAGCGGCTGCGCACCCCGGTGGCCGACGTGGCCCTGCCGCCCCTCCTGGTCCCCGAGACGCTGCCCGTCCAGGCGCTCCTGGAGCGGCTGCGCAGCGAGCAGCCGATAGCCGTCGTCGTGGACGAGTACGGCGGCACGGCCGGGGTCGTCACCCTGGAGGACATCGTCGAGGAGCTCGTCGGCGAGGTCCGCGACGAGCACGACGCCGAGGGCGACGACCTGCCCGAGCTCGTCTCCGTCCCCGCCGAGGACGGCCACCCCGCCTGGGAGGCCGACGGCAGCTGCCGCGTCCACACCCTCAAGCGGATAGGCCTCGACGTTCCCGACGGGCCGTACGAGACCGTCGCCGGGCTCGTCGCCGACCTGCTCGGCCGCATCCCGGCCCCCGGCGACCGCGCCGAACTGCCCGGCTGGCGCCTGGCCGTCCGCCAGGTCGACCGCTACCGCGCCGAGCGCGTCCGGCTCGTCCGCACCGCCGACCTGGCCCACGCCGTGGAGGCGGCCCGATGAGCGTGCTCCAACTCCTGTTCGCGGGTCTGCTGGTCCTCGCGAACGGCTTCTTCGTCGGCGCCGAATTCGCCCTTGTGTCCGTGCGCCGCAGCCAGATCGAACCGCTCGCCGCCGCGTCCAAGCGGGCCCGCCAGGTGCTGTACGGCCTGGAGAACCTTCCGCAGATGATGGCCGCCGCGCAGTTCGGCATCACCATCTGCTCGCTCACCCTGGGCGCCGTCGCCGAGCCGACCGTGGCGCACCTGCTGGAGCCGGTGTTCCACGCCGTGCACCTGCCCGAGGGACTGATCCATCCCCTCGGCTACGTCATCGCGCTCGCCGTCGTCGTCTTCCTCCACCTCGTCATCGGCGAGATGCTCCCGAAGAACCTGGCCATGGCCGCGCCCGAGCGGACCGCGCTGTGGCTCAGCCCGGGGCTGGTCGGCTTCGCCAGGCTGTGCCGCCCGGTGACCGCGGCGCTGGGCGCGTGCGCGCGGCTCGTCCTGAAGGCCTTCGGCGTCGAGCCGAAGGACGAGGTCGAGGCGGTGTTCACCAGCGCCGAGCTCGGGCGGCTCGTCGAGGACTCCGGCCAGGCCGGGCTGCTCGACCCGGCCGAGCAGGAGCGCCTGGAGGACGCGCTGGAGCTGGGCAGCCGCCCGGTCTCCGACGTCCTCATCCCGCGTACGTCCCTGGTGACGGTCACCCCGTCGGTCACTCCGGCGCAGGTCGAGGCGCTGACGGTCCGGACCGGGTACTCCCGCTTCCCCGTGCGCGCGGAAGGCGGCGGCGGGGTCTTCATGGGGTTCGTGCACGTCAAGGACGTGCTGGACCTGGAGGACGCCGACAAGGCCGTACCGCAGCGCGTGTGGCGGCCGATGGCCACCCTGCGGGCCGAGCTGCCGCTCGACGACGCCCTCACGGTGATGCGCCGCGCGGCCACGCACCTCGCGCAGGTCGCGGACGCGTCCGGACGGGTCCTCGGGCTGGTGGCGCTGGAGGACGTGCTGGAGATGCTGGTCGGCGAGGTACGCGACCCCGCGCACCGCGCGCCGGCGCCCGCGCCCGCGGCCGCGGCCGTGGAGCCGACGGCTGACGTGCTCACCGGGGCCGTCCTCGGCTCCGAGGCCATCGGGTCGGATGCCATCGGGCCGCGCCCGGCCGCCGCGGAGGGCGTGCTCGCCGCGCAGTAGCGGGGCCGGTCCGGGTGCCGGCGCGGTACCCCGGTCAGTAACCCGGCGGCTCCTGCGGGCCGCGGTCCACCGGACCGCGGCCCGACAGCACCTCGCCGTACGCCTGCATCAGGTCCGGCAGCCGCAACGTGGCTAGGTCCTCGCGGCCGGGCGTCCCGGTGTAGCCCGACAGTCGCAGATCGCGGTACGCGCACGACTTCTCGTACAGCGTGCGCAGGAAACGGCCGTTGCCCAGCTCGTCGATCCAGCCCTGCTCCACCACGTGCGTGCTGATCGAGCGCAGCTCCTCCAGCGCCTCCTCGTCCCACGCGTCGCCGTTCGCCGCGGCCAGCACCTCGCCGATCGCGGTCAGTTCCAGCGGCCGGTACGAAGGGAAGTCCACGCGTGTCGTGAACCGCGACGACAGGCCGGGGTTGGTGGCCAGGAGCCGGTCCATGCCCTCGGGGTAGCCGGCCAGGATCACCACCAGGTGATCGCGGTTGTCCTCGGCGCGCTTGAGCAGCACCTGGAGCGCTTCGTCGCCGTACGCGTCGCCCTTGCTGTAGCCGGAGTTGGAGAGGGCGTACGCCTCGTCGACGAAGAGCACCCCGCCGAGCGCGGAGTCGATCAGCTCGTTGGCCTTCACCGCCGTCTGCCCCAGGAACTCGCCCACCAGGTCCGCGCGTTGCGCCTCCACCAGGTGGTCGCCGCCGAGCAGCCCCAGCGCGTAGAAGACCCGCCCGAGGATCCGGGCGACGGTGGTCTTCCCGGTACCGGAGGGGCCCGAGAAGACAAAGTGACGTTTCGGCGGCTGGACCGGAAGGCCCTGCGCCGCGCGCAGCCTGGCCATCTCCAGCTGCGCCGACAGCGCCTTCACCTGCCGCTTCACCGGCTCCAGGCCCACCATCCGCTCCAGCTCGGCGAGCGCCTCGGCGAGCAGCGCCGGGTCGGTCGGGCTCGCCGGGAACGGCGGCGACTTCGGCCGACCGGGTCCCGCAGCCTTCTCCCGTACGCCGTGGAGGGGCGGTACCGCCCCGCCCCTCGGAGGCTGGGACGGCGGCGAGGACGGCGAGGACGAGGGGGGCGGGGCCTGGGGCGCCTGCGGTGTCTGAGGCGGCGGCGCGTCCACGCCGCCCTCGGACAGGTCCCCGGAGTCCCGGCCGTCGAGCACGCCGTCCTGCGCGGCCCCGGCCCCCGCCCCGGCCAGCGACACCGCTGCGAGACCGGCCGCCGCGGCGGCGGCTTCGTCCGAGCCGTCGAACCCGTCGTACTCGGCGATCGCGGCCAGCCGCGCGGCGGTGTCCATGAACGCCGGGTCCACCCGGTGCACGGCCCGGTACAGCGGGAGCGCGGCGGCCGTGCGGCCGGTGCCCTCATGGGCCCGCGCCAGCCAGTAGCGCAGCTCCTTGCGCTGCGGCTGCTCGCTGCGGCAGCGCATCAGCGCGGCGGACAGCATCGGCTCGGCCTGCCCGTACATCTCCAGCCTGACCCGGGCCATGCCGCCGAACAGGCCGGCCTCGATGCCGAGCAGCGGATCGTCGACGAGCGGCTCGGTGTGGCGTACGAGCTGGTCCCAGTCCTTGACCAGGTACGCCCGGCAGGCGTGCAGGAACCGCACCTGCGGGTCGGTGTCGACGGGCGGGAGCCCCGCCAGCGCCCGGTCCAGCTCCGGCACATGGCGGCCGTCCAGCCAGTGCGAGGCGTGCGCGAGCAGCAGGTCGCGCGGGCTCTCCAGCACCGGCTGCACCCACCACCCCAGCCAGTACCAGGAGTTGAGCTTGCGGCGGTGGCGGGCGCGCTGCTCGCCGAAGCGGTCGCGGTTGCGGTACATGCGCAGCAGCGCCGTGGTCGTGTCCACTCTCAGCGCGTGCAGCCCGAGCCAGCCGTCGGCCATGCCGGGATCGATCCGCACCGCGGTGCGGAACTCCTCCTCCGCCTGCGGATACGCGCCCATGGTGTAGGCGTCCACGCCGCGCAGCCAGGCGAGGTCGGCCGGGGCGTGCGCGCCGCCCTGCGTGCCGAAGTCCATCGGGTCCCCCACAAACCGTGCCCTCGTACCTCCTCCCGCCGGGCGTCGCCGCCCGCCGGAAGCCTGCCCAATCGCCCTCTTGTGAACGGGATCTGCCGAACGGGATCTGCCGCACCGAGGTGCACCGAGGTGTACCGAGAGGCATCGTACCTGCGCACTGCGTGTGCGACGAAGGGCGCCGAGAGGGTCCGAGGGCGGTGGCGAACGGCTTCGGACGCCCGCCGACCACAGTGACCGACGGTGAGCGTCGGCGGCCCGAGCGGCGGCGGGGGAGGGGGTGGAGGGCAGAACGAAGCCCCCGATCACGGGGGAACAACCGGGGGCTTCGCGTCTGCGGCGGCTCCGGAAAGCCGCACATTGAGAACGTAAGACCAGTACGCCCCGTCGGTCAAGCGAAGTTGAGGCACTCTCGGAGGCTGAATTCCGACTGCTCAGTACGGTGGCCGAAGTCAGTCACACTGGGTGACGACATGGTTCTGACCGGCTGTCCCGGCAGGCCCTGGCAGCCACTCGTATCCCTCTGGACACTCCCGTACCAGGGTGTCGGCGTAGGGACGGGACGGGTCCGCCTCGAAATGGCGTGTCTCCGCCACTGTCCATCCGTCCCAGAACGCGGACTGCGCCGGTCCGTCCCGGTGACGGCCCCGCGCCCACGACTCGGCGGCCCCGCGCTCCATCCAGAGCAGCCGGGCCAGAGAGGGGCGCAGGTCACGGCGGCCCGCGCCCACGCCCTCGATCAGGGCGACGGGGGCGGGCGGCAGCTCCCGGGCCGGACCGGCGAAGCGGCGCGAAATCCAGTCGTACGAGTGAAAGCGCGCCACCTCGCCGCGGTGCAGCGGATCGAGAACCTGGGCCCGGAAGCGGTCCGTCCACGCGAACAGCTCGTCGTGGCTGGCGATGTCGTCCAGATGGAGGACCGGAGCGCCGCCGAGGGCCGCCGCGAGCCGCTCCGCGAACGTGGACTTGCCCGAGCCGGCGTGGCCGTCGACCGCGATGAGACGCACCGGCCCGCAGGAGGGCGGCAGCCCTGCCAGTTCGCCGGCCAGGCGGCGGAGGTCGAGGCGGCGGGGCTGGTCCATGCGGCCACCCTACAAAGCCCCGCTCGAAGCCGGTCGGCCGCTCCCCGGCGCCGTTGCTGGTGGATCCGGCCCCGACGTCGGATAGTGGGCGCACCTGTCGTGCACTTGTCGCCCCATCCGTACAGCTGTCCGTACATCCCGACTGGGGGTCACCGCCATGACCAACTCCACGCCGCCCTCCACGCCGCCCTCCGCATCGGCGGGCGCGGCGCGCAGAACCGTGCTGGCCGCCGCCCTCGCGGCCGCGGGCTCCGCGGCGGCGTCCGCCGCGCCGGCGGTCGCTTCGCCCGCCGCCCGCATCACCTCCGCCGCCCCGGCCGCGGCGCCCGCCGGCCTCGTCGACAACCGCTTCTGGACCTCGTACACCGACTGGCGCTCCGGCGACCACGCCGGCACCCGCCCGGTCGCCACACGCCGGCCCGCCCTGGTGATCGGCGCCCCCGCCGGGCGCACCGACCACACCGACCCGCACACCGGCAGCACGTCCGTGTGGGAGTACGCCACCTGGACCTCGCCCCGCCACACCTCCACCGTCCCGGCCACCGAGCTCATCGCCTCCTGGAACGCCGACACCCCGCCGGGCACCTGGATCGCCGTGGAGCTGCGCGGCCGGTACGCGGACGGCACCGAGACGCCCTGGTACGTGATGGGCCGCTGGGCGGCGGGTGACACGGACATCCGCCGCACCTCGGTCGACGGGCAGGGCGACGGCCGGAGCACGGTTTTCACCGACACCGTCGCCGTGGACGACGCCGCGAGCGGCGTGCGCCTGGTCGCGTACCGGCTGCGGCTCACCCTCCACCGCCGGCCGGGCAGCGGGCTCACGCCCACGGTGTGGCGGCTCGGCGCGATGGCGTCGGACATCCCGGACCGCTTCACCGTCCCGGCCTCGGCGCCGGGCCCCGCCCGCGAGCTGGTGGTGCCGCGCTACTCCCAGCACACGCACATCGGGCAGTACCCGGAGTACGGGGGCGGTGGCGAGGCCTGGTGCAGCCCCACCTCCTCGCAGATGGTCATCGAGTACTGGGGCCGCCGGCCCACGGCGGCCCAGCTCGCCTGGGTGAACCCCGCCTTCGGGGACCCGCAGGTCTGCCACGCCGCCCGCCACACCTACGACCACCAGTACGACGGCTGCGGCAACTGGCCCTTCAACGCCGCCTACGCCGCCACGTACGACGACCTGAGCGCGGTCGTCACGCGGCTGCGGTCGCTGACCGAGCTGGAGACCCTGATCCGGGCCGGCATCCCGGCCATCACCTCGCAGTCCTTCCTCAAGGAGGAGCTGACCGGAGCCGGTTACGGCACGGCGGGCCACCTCATGACGGTGATCGGCTTCACGGACGACGGCGACGTGATCGCCAACGACCCCGCGTCACCGTCGAACGCGGCCGTACGCCGCGTCTACCGGCGCCGGGAGTGGGAGAACATCTGGCTCCGGACGAAGCGCTACAACGCCGCCGGGAAAGTGGTGTCCGGCACAGGGGGCGTCTGCTACCTGTACTGGCCCGCCCACCCCACGGCCGCGCAGCGCAGGGCATTGGAGGCGGTCGGCGTCCGCTGAGCGGCACTGGGACGGCACCAGGCGGCCCCGGGCGTGATGAACGTCTCTACCCCGGGGCCCGCCCGCGCTGGCACTGTGGATGGCGCCGTGGGCGTCGTCCACGGCGCCCCCGCCCGACCACACCGCACACCGCCCGGAGACCCTCATGACCGCTGCCGCCGCTGCCGCCCCCCGCGTCCGTACCGGAGGGCCGAAGGACGACGGCCCCGAGCTGCTCGAGCACATCCTGGGCTGGGTGCTCGTCGTCGTGTTCGCCATGCTCGTCACCCGCGTCGGCCTCTTCTGAGCCCCGTCCGCGGCCCCCGCCGGTGACCCCGTGACGGGAGACCGCTGATCGGGCATACTCAACGCGCCACAGCCGCTGGCCAGCTCATTTCCGTGATCCGGGAGGGCAGCATCGGCGAGGCAGTGAGATCGGCGGCGCCGCCCACCCTAGTCGCGTGCGCCCGCCGTAGCGCCCGACAGGGAGGAGAGCGCCGCAATGTCCGACCGCGCCCCGCAGCCGGTGGAACGTCAGCTGCCCACCGAGGAGTCCAGGGATCTCATCGCCCTGGTACGCGACATCGCGCAGCGGGAGATCGCTCCCCGCGCGGCCGAGGAGGAGGACGCCGGCCGCTTCCCCCGGGAGATCTTCACCCTGCTCTCCGAAGCGGGCCTGCTCGGCCTGCCGTACGGCTCCGACTTCGGCGGTGGTGACCAGCCGTACGAGGTGTACCTCCAGGTCCTCGAAGAGCTCGCCGCTGCCCGCCTCACCGTCGGCCTCGGCGTCAGCGTCCACTCGCTCTCCTGCCACGGCCTGGCCGCGTACGGCACCAAGGAGCAGCGGACCGAGCACCTGCCCGCCATGCTCGGCGGCGGTCTGCTGGGCGCGTACTGCCTCTCCGAGCCGTCCTCCGGCTCGGACGCGGCCTCGCTGCGCACCAGGGCCGTCCGGGACGGCGACGACTGGGTCATCAGCGGCACCAAGGCCTGGATCACCCACGGCGGCGTCGCCGACTTCTACACGGTCATGGCCCGTACGGGCGGCGAGGGCGCGCGCGGCATCACCGCGTTCCTGGTGCCCGGCGACGCCGAGGGCCTCACCGCCGCGGCGCCCGAGAAGAAGATGGGCCTGAAGGGCTCGCCCACCGCCCAGCTGCACTTCGACGGCGTCCGTGTCCCGGACGCGCGCCGCATCGGCGACGAGGGCCAGGGCTTCGCCATCGCCCTGTCCGCGCTGGACTCCGGCCGCCTCGGCATCGCGGCCTGCGCCATCGGCGTCGCCCAGGCGGCGCTGGAGGAGGCCGCCGCGTACGCCACGCAGCGGCAGCAGTTCGGGCACCCCATCGCGGACTTCCAGGGCCTGCGGTTCATGCTCGCCGACATGGCCACCCAGATCGCGGCGGGCCGCTCCCTGTACCTCGCCGCGGCCCGGCTGCGCGACGCGGGCCGCCCCTTCTCGCGCGAGGCGGCGATGGCGAAGCTGTTCTGCACGGACGCGGCGATGCGCGTCACCACCGACGCTGTCCAGGTGCTCGGCGGCTACGGCTACACCGCCGACTTCCCGGTGGAGCGCTATCTGCGCGAGGCGAAGGTGCTCCAGATCGTCGAGGGCACCAACCAGATCCAGCGCATGGTCGTCGCCCGGCACCTGCTGGGCCCCGAGTCGCGCTGACGGCACCCGCCCCGGGCCCCGCTCAGCGGGGGTCGGGCGTGTCCGCGGTCCCGCGCGCGCCGATCGGCGTCCACGTCGGGGCCGAGACGAGGCGGGTCCACTCCTGGTCGCGGCGGCCCGGTACGGTACGGCCGCTGCCGGCCCAGTGACGGATCAGGGCGCGGTAGATCGGCGGGTCGGCGGCCGGGTGCGGAACCGATTCTTCCGACGCGGGCCGCGTCGAGTGCGGCGAGCTCATGCCACGCCAACGCGGCGCGGACGCGGTAGTCACCCCCGTACCGAATCGGGCAGCAGTTCGCCCGGTCCCGCACCACGCCGGTGCGGGACCGGGCGACGCCGATCGTCATGGAGCGTCTCGCACGCGCCTCAGGCGGCCCGCCGCATCTGCGGCACCTGGGGCGCCTGCTGCGCCTCCGCCCTGCGCGGCACCTTGATCGGACGCGAGCCGGGGCCGCCCACGTGCGAGAAGGGCTGCGTCCGCCAGTCGAGCCCCTGAGGGAGCGTCAACAGCAGTCCGGTGTCCTGCTCCTGGAGGTCCAGCGACTCGTCGGCGGGGCGCGCCTCCGAGGCCGGCCGTCCGGTGCCGGAACACACCGACAGCACGAACGGGTTCCACGGTGTGGGGCACAGCGCGTGCTCGGGCAGCACGTCCTCGTCCGCCAGCAGCGCGATGGGCTGTGCGCAGTCCGGGCAGATGACCCGGACCATCTCGTACGTGTCATAGGGGTCGAGCTCGTCCGTCTCGACCGAATCAACAGGCTCCTGCATGGAGAATCTCCCCCTCGGGTGGGCCGACCAGGCTCATGCGGCCTCGACCACAGCAAGCAATTCCCTTCCGGTCCACCGAATAACCATCCGGTTACGGGGGACTCGGGCCCCAAACCTGTGGTGTTGGTCACATGCCGCTCGCAGGTGCCCCTCTGACGTGCCTCCGACTGTGCCGTAGGGCGCCCGGGGCAATAGGTTGACCGCATGGAGGAGCTGGATCGTCAGATCGTCGAGTTGCTCGTCAAAGACGGGCGCATGAGCTACACCGACCTGGGCAAGGCCACCGGCCTGTCCACCTCGGCGGTGCATCAGCGCGTACGCCGTCTCGAGCAGCGCGGAGTCATCCGCGGCTACGCCGCGGTCGTCGACCCCGAAGCGGTCGGCCTGCCGCTGACGGCGTTCATCTCGGTGAAACCGTTCGACCCCAGCGCCCCCGACGACATCGCGGACCGGCTCGCCGACATCCCCGAGATCGAGGCCTGCCACAGCGTCGCCGGCGACGAGAACTACATCCTGAAGGTGCGCGTGGCGACCCCGCTGGAGCTGGAGCACCTCCTCACCCGGATCCGCTCCCAGTCGGGTGTCTCCACCCGGACGACGGTGGTCCTGTCCACCCCGTACGAGGCCCGGCCGCCGCGCGTCTGAGCACGTATCTAGGCTGGTCACCATGACCGAGACCGCACACCGCACCGTGCTCCTGCGCGGTGGAGAAGTCCACAGCCCCGCCGATCCCTTCGCCACCGCGATGGTCGTGGAGCGCGGCCATGTCGCGTGGGTGGGCTCGGAGGGAGCGGCGGACGCCTTCGCCTCGGGTGTGGACGAGGTGATCGACCTCGAAGGCGCCCTGGTGACCCCCGCCTTCACCGACGCCCACGTGCACACCACGGCCACCGGCCTCGCCCTCACCGGCCTCGACCTGTCCGGCGCCCGAACGCTCACCGAGGCCCTTGAGCTCGTACGGGCGCACAGCGCCGCACGCCCCGGTGACCGGATCCTCCTCGGGCACGGCTGGGACGCCTCCCGCTGGCCCGAACAGCGCCCCCCGTCCCGTACGGAGCTCGACGAGGCCACCGGAGGGCGCCCGCTGTACCTGCCGCGGATCGACGTCCACTCGGCGGTCGTCACCAGCGCCCTGCTCGACCTGGTGCCCGGCGTCACCGGCCTGACCGGCTACCACCCCGAGCGGCCGCTCACCGCCGCCGCCCACCACGCGGTGCGCGCGGCCGCGCACGCCGCCGTCACACCGGGCCAGCGCGCCGAGGCCCAGCGCGCCACGCTGCGCCGGGCCGCCTCGCTCGGCATCGGCACCCTCCACGAGTGCGGCGGCCCCGAGATCTCCGACGAGGACGACTTCACCGCCCTGCTGGCCCTCGCCGCCGACGAGCCCGGGCCCCGCGTCGTCGGCTACTGGGCCGACACCGACGTGAAGCGGGCGCGGGCCCTCGGCGCCCTCGGCGCGGCCGGCGACCTCTTCGTGGACGGCTCCCTCGGCTCCCACACCGCCTGCCTCCACGAGGCGTACGCCGACGCCGACCACACCGGTATCGCCCACCTCGACGCGGCCGCTGTCGCCGCCCACGTCACCGCCTGCACCGAGGAGGGCCTCCAGGCCGGCTTCCACGCCATCGGGGACGCCGCCGTCGGCGCGGTCGTCGAGGGCGTACGGACGGCCGCCGAGACCCTCGGCCTGGCCCGCGTGCGCGCCGCCCGCCACCGCGTCGAGCACGCCGAGATGCTCACCCCCGAGACCATCGCCGCCTTCGCCGAGCTCGGCCTCACCGCCTCCGTGCAGCCCGCGTTCGACGCGGCCTGGGGCGGCGAGGACGGCATGTACGCCCAGCGGCTCGGCGCCGAGCGGGCGCGCACGCTGAACCCCTACGCCGCCCTCCTGCGCGCCGGGGTGCCGCTCGCCTTCGGGTCCGACAGCCCGGTGACCCCGCTGGACCCGTGGGGCACCGTCCGCGCCGCCGCCTTCCACCGCACGCCGGAGCACCGGATCTCCGTCCGGGCCGCCTTCACCGCCCACACGCGCGGCGGGTGGCGGGCGATCGGCCGCGACGACGCCGGTGTGCTCGCCCCGGGCGCCCCGGCCGACTACGCGGTCTGGCGCACCGGCGACCTGGTCGTCCAGGCGCCCGACGACCGGGTCGCCCGCTGGTCCACCGACCCGCGCTCCGGGACGCCGGGCCTGCCCGATCTCACGCCGGGGCTGGAGCTCCCCGTCTGCCTGCGCACGGTCGTCGCGGGGCGGACCGTCTTCGTGCGACCGAACGAGTGAGATAGGGACATTTCGTACGGGATCCACGCCCGGCGGGGGTCCTCCGCGACCTGCGGATCTTCGTCTCTGACCTGGCCGTACGGTCAAGAGCCGCAGGTCCCGGGGGTGTTGACAGCGAACGGTCGGGGGCCGGTAGGTTCGGCCGGGTCCACCACAGGCGTCCGACCGACGTCCGTCCGGCCGACGGGGAACGAGGAAGCTTCTTCCGGCCGGTGGTCCCCGGCTCCTACGGAGCGGGGGAGGAGGGTGCGACCCGGGTGGGGCCCGGACGTTCAGTAGACAACGGCTCTCGGTCGACCCGCAGCCAGCGGGCCCCAGGTCGGCCCGAAGGACGCCGGGCCCCGGTCCGCGGACCCCTGCGACGCCGCTGGTCGCTATGGTGGAGCCCAGCGTACGGACGTAAGGGGCAGCAGTGAACGACGGTGGTCAGAGTCGCCAGAGCGACCAGACCGGTCAGAGGCGATACGGTCCGCTCGGCAAGGCCCTGGTGATCATCCCCACCTACAACGAGGCCGAGAACATCAAGCCGATCGTGACCAGGGTGCGGGCCGCCGTGCCCGACGCCCACGTCCTGGTCGCCGACGACAACAGCCCGGACGGCACCGGCAAGCTCGCCGACGAGCTGGCCGCCGAGGACGACCACGTCCACGTCCTGCACCGCAAGGGCAAGGAAGGGCTGGGCGCGGCCTACCTGGCGGGGTTCCGGTGGGGCATCGAGCACGGCTACGGCGTGCTCGTCGAGATGGACGCCGACGGCTCCCACCAGCCCGAGGAGCTGCCGCGCCTGCTGACCGCCCTCAAGGGCGCCGACCTGGTGCTGGGCTCCCGCTGGGTCCCCGGCGGCCGGGTGGTCAACTGGCCGAAGTCCCGCGAGTTCCTCTCCCGTGGCGGCAGCACCTACTCGCGCCTGCTGCTGGACGTCCCCATCCGCGACGTCACCGGCGGCTTCCGGGCCTTCCGCAAGGAGACCCTGGAGGGCCTCGGCCTCGACGACGTGGCATCCCAGGGCTACTGCTTCCAGGTCGACCTCGCCCGCCGCGCCGTCGCCGCCGGGTACCACGTCGTCGAGGTCCCGATCACCTTCGTCGAGCGCGAGCACGGCGACTCCAAGATGAGCCGGGACATCGTCGTGGAGGCGCTGTGGCGCGTCACCGCCTGGGGCATCGGCTCCCGCGCCGACCGAGTCATGGGCCGCAAGCGCTCCTGAGCGCCGCCGCTCGCTTGCCTGACCACCCCTTTACGCCGCCCTGGCGCGGTCTTGGGCACACTGGGGGGCATGATGACCGGCTCACCGCCCCCTCCCGCCCGTAAGCGCTCACGCGCCCGCACGCTCGTCCCTCTCGCCGTCGCCGCCTGGCTGGTGGTGGAGATCTGGCTGCTGACCCTCGTGGGCGGCGCCGCCGGCGGGCTCACCGTGTTCGCCCTGCTGGTCGGCGCCGGGATCGTCGGCGCCGCGGTGGTCAAGCGTGCGGGGCGGCGGGCCTTCCGGACGCTCACCGAGACGCTCCAGCAACAGCAGGCGGGCGCGGGTCCCGCCCCGGACCGGGGGAGTACCGGAAACGGCTTCCTGATGCTCGGCGGGCTGCTGCTGATGCTGCCCGGGCTGCTGTCGGACGTGGCTGGCCTGCTCCTGCTGCTGCCGCCGGTCCGTGCCATGGCGGGGCGCTACGCGGACCGGGCGCTGGACCGGCGGATGCGCGCGATGGTGCCCGGCTCCCTGGGCGACGCCTTCCAGCAGGCCCGTATGCACCACCCGGACGGCAAGGTCGTGCAGGGCGAGGTCATCCGCCCCGACGCGCCGGGACCGCGGCCCGGCCCGGACGGCGGCGAGGGCCCCCGCCCGCCGCTGACGCCCTGATCCGTTCCGGCGCCGGGCGTCGCGCGTACAGGACCGTACGACGTCAAGACGCCAAGAGCCGCGGGGCGGCGGTACACGCGTGGTGTACCGCCGCCCC
>NZ_JBEXNO010000061.1:0-30963 GCF_040611175.1 Streptomyces sp. NPDC003036
CAGGCGTGCCGCGTGCTGAAGGCGGAGGGCCTGCGGGTCATCCTGGTCAACTCCAACCCCGCGACGATCATGACCGACCCGGAGATCGCCGACGCCACCTACGTCGAACCGATCACGCCCGAGTTCGTCGAGAAGATCATCGCCAAGGAACGCCCCGACGCGCTCCTGCCCACCCTCGGTGGTCAGACGGCTTTGAACACGGCGATCTCCATGCACGAGCAGGGTGTGCTGGAGAAGTACGGCGTGGAGCTGATCGGCGCCAACGTGGAGGCCATCCACAAGGGCGAGGACCGCGACCTGTTCAAGGGCGTCGTGGAAGAGGTCCGGAAGAAGATCGGCCACGGCGAGTCGGCCCGCTCGGTGATCTGCCACTCCATGGACGACGTCCTCAAGGGCGTCGACACCCTCGGCGGCTACCCGGTCGTTGTCCGCCCCTCCTTCACCATGGGCGGCGCCGGTTCCGGCTTCGCCCACGACGAGGAGGAGCTGCGCCGCATCGCGGGGCAGGGCCTGACGCTGTCTCCGACCACCGAGGTGCTCCTGGAGGAGTCCATCCTCGGCTGGAAGGAGTACGAGCTGGAGCTGATGCGCGACAAGCACGACAATGTCGTGGTCGTGTGCTCGATTGAGAACTTCGACCCGATGGGCGTCCACACCGGTGACTCGATCACCGTCGCCCCGGCCATGACGCTCACGGACCGCGAGTACCAGATCCTGCGGGATGTCGGTATCGCGATCATCCGCGAGGTCGGCGTCGACACCGGTGGCTGCAACATCCAGTTCGCGGTCAACCCTGTCGATGGCCGGGTCATCGTCATCGAGATGAACCCCCGCGTGTCCCGATCGAGTGCCCTGGCGTCGAAGGCGACTGGTTTCCCGATCGCGAAGATCGCAGCGAAGCTGGCGGTGGGCTACACGCTGGATGAGATTCCGAACGACATCACGGAGAAGACTCCGGCGTCGTTCGAGCCGACGCTCGACTACGTGGTGGTGAAGGCGCCGCGCTTCGCGTTCGAGAAGTTCCCGTCGGCTGATTCGACGCTGACGACCACGATGAAGTCGGTCGGCGAGGCCATGGCCATTGGCCGTAACTTCACCGAGGCGCTGCAGAAGGCGCTGCGGTCGCTGGAGAAGAAGGGCAGCCAGTTCACGTTCACCGGCCCGGTCGGTGACAAGGCGGAGCTGCTGCGTGAGGCGGTCCGCCCGACGGACGGCCGGATCAACACGGTCATGCAGGCCATCCGCGCCGGTGCCACCCCCGAGGAGGTCTTCGACGCGACGAAGATCGACCCGTGGTTCGTCGATCAGCTCTTCCTGATCAAGGAGATCGCCGACGAGCTGGCCGCCGCCGACCGTCTGGATGCCGACCTCCTCGCCGAGGCCAAGCGCCACGGCTTCTCCGATGCCCAGATCGCCGAGATCCGGGGCTTGCGTGAGGATGTGGTCCGCGAGGTCCGCCAGGCGCTTGGTGTGCGCCCGGTCTACAAGACCGTCGACACCTGCGCCGCGGAGTTCGCGGCGAAGACGCCGTACTTCTACTCCTCCTACGACGAGGAGAGTGAGGTCGCGCCGCGCGAGAAGCCCGCGGTGATCATCCTGGGTTCGGGTCCGAACCGTATCGGGCAGGGCATCGAGTTCGACTACTCCTGCGTCCACGCCTCCTTCGCACTGTCCGAGGCGGGGTTTGAGACGGTGATGGTCAACTGCAACCCCGAGACCGTTTCGACCGACTACGACACCTCCGACCGCCTGTACTTCGAGCCGCTGACGCTCGAAGACGTGCTGGAGATCGTCCACGCCGAGCAGCAGGCCGGCCCGATCGCCGGTGTCGTCGTCCAGCTCGGCGGACAGACCCCCCTCGGTCTGGCTCAGGCGCTGAAGGACAACGGCGTGCCGGTCGTCGGTACGTCTCCGGAGGCCATCCACGCTGCCGAGGACCGCGGCGCGTTCGGCCGCGTGCTGGCCGAGGCCGGCCTGCCCGCGCCGAAGCACGGCACGGCGACCACGTTCGCCGAGGCCAAGGCGATCGCCGACGAGATCGGCTACCCCGTGCTCGTACGCCCCTCCTACGTGCTGGGCGGCCGGGGCATGGAGATCGTCTATGACGAGGCGCGCCTGGAGGCGTACATCGCCGAGTCCACCGAGATCTCCCCGACCCGCCCGGTCCTGGTCGACCGGTTCCTGGACGATGCGATCGAGATCGATGTCGACGCCCTCTACGACGGCACCGAGCTCTACCTCGGCGGCGTGATGGAGCACATCGAGGAAGCCGGCATCCACTCCGGCGACTCCGCCTGCGCCCTGCCCCCCATCACCCTGGGCGGGCACGACATCAAGCGCCTGCGCGCCTCCACCGAAGCCATCGCGCGCGGTGTCGGCGTCCGCGGTCTGATCAACATCCAGTTCGCGATGGCCGGCGACATCCTCTACGTCCTGGAAGCCAACCCCCGCGCCTCCCGCACCGTGCCCTTCACCTCCAAGGCCACCGCCGTGCCTTTGGCGAAGGCCGCCGCCCGCATCTCCCTCGGAGCCACCATCGCCGAGCTCCGCGCCGAGGGCCTGCTGCCGAAGACCGGCGACGGCGGCACCCTGCCGCTGGACGCGCCGATCTCCGTCAAGGAGGCCGTGATGCCCTGGTCGCGCTTCCGCGACGTCCAGGGCCGCGGCGTGGACACCGTCCTGGGTCCGGAGATGCGCTCCACCGGCGAGGTCATGGGCATCGACGCCGTCTTCGGCACCGCGTATGCCAAGTCGCAGGCCGGCGCGTACGGTCCGCTGCCGACCAAGGGGCGGGCGTTCATCTCGGTCGCGAACCGGGACAAGCGGTCGATGATCTTCCCGGCGCGTGAGCTCGTCGCGCACGGTTTCGAGCTGCTGGCCACCTCCGGGACCGCCGAGGTCCTCAAGCGCAACGGCATCAACGCCACCGTCGTGCGCAAGCAGTCCGAGGGTGAGGGCCCGGGCGGGGAGAAGACCATCGTGCGTCTGATCCACGACGGTGAGGTCGACCTGATCGTCAACACCCCCTACGGCACCGGCGGCCGCCTCGACGGCTACGAGATCCGTACCGCGGCCGTCGCCCGCGGTGTGCCGTGCCTGACGACGGTGCAGGCGCTCGCCGCCGCCGTCCAGGGCATCGACGCCCTCAACCACGGCGGCGTGGGCGTCCGTTCCCTCCAGGAACACGCCCAGCACCTGACCGCGGCCCGCGAGGACTAGTCAGCCACGGGGGAGGGGGACACCGGTACAACCGGTGTCCCCCTTCTCATGAAGTCGTTCATGAGGACACACACCATGTACAAGCTCTTCTTCCACCTGGTCTTCAAGCGGATGGACCCCGAGAAGGCCCACTACCTCGCCTTCCGCTGGATCCGCCTGGCCGTCCGCGTCCCCGTGCTGCGCACCTTCCTCGCCGCCGCCCTCGCCCCCCGCTACAAGGAGCTGCGCACCGAGGCGCTCGGCCTGCGCATGCACGGCCCCTTCGGGCTCGCGGCCGGCTTCGACAAGAACGCCGTGGCCGTCGACGGCATGGCGATGCTCGGCTTCGACCACGTCGAGATCGGCACGGTCACCGGCGAGCCGCAGCCCGGCAATCCCAAGAAGCGCCTCTTCCGCCTCGTCGCGGACCGCGCCCTGATCAACCGCATGGGCTTCAACAACGACGGCTCGGCCGCCGTCGCGGACCGCCTCCGCGCGCGCGTGCCGGTCTTCAAGACCGTCGTCGGCGTCAACATCGGCAAGACGAAGGTCGTGCCGGAGGCCGAGGCCGTCGGCGACTACGTGAAGTCCACGGAGCGGCTCGCGCGCCACGCCGACTACCTGGTCGTCAACGTCTCCTCGCCGAACACGCCCGGCCTGCGCAACCTCCAGGCCGTGGAGCACCTGCGGCCCCTGCTGAGCGCCGTGCGCGAGGCCGCCGACCGCACGGTCACCGGCCGCCGCGTGCCGCTGCTCGTCAAGATCGCGCCCGACCTCGCCGACGAGGACGTCGACGCCGTCGCCGACCTCGCCGTCGAGCTCGGCCTGGACGGCATCATCGCCACCAACACGACCATCGGCCGCGAGGGCCTGAAGTCCCCGGCGTACCTGACGAGCGAGACCGGCGGCCTGTCCGGCGCGCCGCTGAAAGAGCGCTCCTTGGAGGTCCTGCGCCGTCTCTACGTCCGCGTGGGCGACCGCATCACCCTCGTGGGCGTCGGCGGCATCGAGAACGCCGAGGACGCCTGGCAGCGCATCCTCGCGGGCGCCACCCTCGTCCAGGGCTACAGCGCCTTCATCTACGAGGGCCCCTTCTACGCCCGCGCGATCCACAAGGGCCTCGCCGCCCGGCTGAACGCCTCCCCGTACGCCACCCTCGCCGAGGCCGTCGGCGCCGACACCCGAAAGGCCACCGTATGAGCCCGCTCGAACCCTTCGGCGCCCGCCTCCGCCGCGCCATGGACACCCGCGGCCCGCTGTGCGTCGGCATCGACCCGCACAGCTCCCTCCTGGCCGCCTGGGGCCTGAACGACGACGTGGCGGGCCTGGAGACCTTCACCCGAACCGTCGTCGACGCCCTCGCCGGCACCGTCGCCGTCTTCAAGCCGCAGAGCGCCTTCTTCGAGCGGTTCGGCTCGCGCGGCATCGCCGTCCTGGAGCGGGCCGTGGCGGACCTGCGGGACGCGGGCGCGCTGGTCGTCATGGACGCCAAGCGCGGTGACATCGGCTCCACGATGGCCGCGTACGCCGAGACGTACCTGCGCAAGGACTCCCCGCTCTTCTCGGACGCCCTGACCGTCTCGCCCTACCTCGGGTACGGCTCCCTGAAGCCGGCCGTGGACCTGGCGCGCGAGAGCGGCGCCGGGCTGTTCGTGCTCGCCCTGACCTCGAACCCGGAGGGCGCCGAGGTGCAGCGCGCGGTACGCGAGGACGGCCGCACCATCGGAGCGACCATGCTGGCCCACCTCGCCGAGGAGAACGCGGGAGAGACCCCGCTCGGCTCCTTCGGCGCGGTCGTCGGCGCGACGCTCGGCGACCTCTCCTCGTACGACCTCGACATCAACGGCCCGCTGCTCGCCCCCGGCATCGGCGCGCAGGGCGCCACCCCCGCCGACCTCCCGGGCGTCTTCGGCGCGGCCGTGCGCAACGTGGTGCCGAACGTCAGCCGCGGCGTGCTGCGGCACGGCCCGGACGCGGTGGCGCTGCGCGAGGCGGCGGTGCGGTACGCGGACGAGGTGCGCGCGGCGACCGATGCGTGAGACTGCCGTGTGACCTGCATCACGCCGCGCGGTGGCGCCGTTCGCGGGCCCGTTGACGGCAAGAGGGCGGGAACAGGCCGCAAAACCCGACCGATATGCCCGTATTGTCGTGGTAGAGCGATGCTGACCAGGACTTTTCGTCTGTTCTCGCTGACTCCAGCGGCCATGGCCGCTAGTCTCCGTCGCAGAGCCAACGTGCACTGCGTTGCTCGTTGCTCCCCTGGTGTGGGCCGACTAGGTTCCTCACCGGTCCGTATCCGACAGTTCGACATCCGAGGTGACGTAGGCGTGGCTCTTCCGCCCCTTACCCCTGAACAGCGCGCAGCCGCGCTCGAAAAGGCCGCCGCGGCTCGCCGGGAGCGGGCCGAGGTCAAGAATCGACTCAAGCACTCCGGTGCCTCCCTCCACGACGTCATCCAGCAGGGCCAGAAGAACGACGTCATCGGCAAGATGAAGGTGTCCGCCCTCCTCGAGTCGCTGCCTGGCGTGGGCAAGGTCCGCGCCAAGCAGATCATGGAGCGGCTGGGCATCTCCGAGAGCCGTCGCGTGCGAGGGCTCGGCTCCAACCAGATCGCGTCCCTGGAGCGCGAGTTCGGCGGCTCCGGAGCCTGACGGCCGGGGCCGGTCCGGGGCATCGAGGTAAACCTGGAATAATCGCCCCATGGCTGCAACATCGGACGTACGTCCGCGGCTGACCGTGCTCTCCGGCCCCTCCGGGGTCGGCAAGAGCACGGTCGTCGCTCATATGCGCAAGGTGCACCCCGAGGTCTGGCTGTCGGTGTCCGCCACGACCCGTAAGCCGCGACCCGGCGAGCGGGACGGCGTCCAGTACCACTTCGTCAGCGATGACGAGTTCGACAAGCTGATCGCCAACGGCGAGCTGCTGGAGTGGGCCGAGTTCGCGGGCAACCGCTACGGCACCCCCCGCCGCGCCGTCATGGAGCGGCTGGAGGCGGGCGAGCCCGTCCTGCTGGAGATCGACCTCCAGGGCGCCCGGCTCGTCCGCGAGTCGATGCCCGAGGCCCAGTTGGTCTTCCTCGCCCCGCCGAGCTGGGACGAGCTGGTCCGCCGCCTGACCGGGCGCGGCACCGAGCCGCCGGAGGTCATCGAGCGCCGGCTCGCGGTCGCCAAGATCGAACTCGCCGCCGAAGCGGAGTTCGACACCACGCTCGTCAACACCTCGGTCGAGGACGTAGCGCGTGAGCTGCTAGCCTTGATGCAAGTTGTTTGATCTTTGTCCCATTTCCAGAAGTTTTCGGAAGGTAGAGCGTGTCCTCTTCCATCACTGCGCCCGAGGGCATCATCAACCCGCCGATCGACGAGCTGCTCGAGGCCACGGACTCGAAGTACAGCCTCGTGATCTACGCGGCCAAGCGCGCGCGTCAGATCAACGCGTACTACTCGCAGCTCGGTGAGGGCCTGCTGGAGTACGTCGGTCCGCTGGTGGACACCCACGTCCACGAGAAGCCGCTGTCGATCGCGCTGCGCGAGATCAACGCGGGTCTGCTGACGTCCGAGGCCGTTGAGGGCCCGGCGCACTGAAGCAGCGCTTTTCAGCATCAGCACGTCGTTCGCAGGCCCGGCGGTACCCACCGCCGGGCCTGTGGTGTGTCATGTGATGTGCCGTGCGGTGATGTGCCGTGTGGTGTGCATCGCGGTGGGAAATGCCTTGAGGAGGCACGAGTGCACAAGCCGAAGGTCGTCCTGGGCGTCAGCGGCGGCATCGCCGCCTACAAGGCGTGCGAGCTGCTGAGGCGGCTGACCGAGTCCGGCCACGACGTCCGCGTCGTCCCGACCGACTCCGCGCTGCACTTCGTGGGCGCCGCCACCTGGTCCGCCCTCTCCGGGAACCCCGTCTCGACCGAGGTCTGGTCCGACGTCCACGAGGTCCCGCACGTCCGGATCGGGCAGCAGGCCGACCTCGTCGTCGTGGCCCCCGCCACCGCCGACATGCTGGCGAAGGCCGCGCACGGCCTCGCCGACGACCTGCTCACCAACACGCTCCTCACCGCCCGGTGTCCGGTGGTCTTCGCGCCCGCCATGCACACCGAGATGTGGGAGCACCCCGCCACCCAGGAGAACGTCGCCACGCTGCGGCGGCGCGGCGCCGTCGTCATCGAGCCCGCCGTCGGCCGCCTCACCGGCGCCGACACGGGCAAGGGCCGGCTGCCCGACCCGGACGAGATCTTCGAGGTCTGCCGCCGCGTGCTCGCCCGGGGCGCCGCCGCGCCCGACCTCGCGGGCCGGCACGTCGTCGTCAGCGCGGGCGGCACGCGCGAGCCGCTGGACCCCGTCCGCTACCTGGGGAATCGTTCCTCCGGTAAGCAGGGGTACGCTCTCGCGCGGACCGCGGCCGCTCGCGGTGCCCGGGTGACGCTCATCGAGGCCAACACCGGCATGCCGGACCCGGCGGGCGTCGACGTGGTCCACGTGGGCACCGCCGTCCAGCTGCGCGAGGCCGTGCTCAAGGCGGCGGCGGACGCGGACGCCGTGGTGATGGCCGCGGCCGTCGCGGACTTCCGCCCCGCCACGTACGCCGAAGGCAAGATCAAGAAGCGCGACGGCCAGGAGCCCGCGCCCGTCGAGCTCGTCCGCAACCCGGACGTCCTCGCCGAGATCTCCGCCGACCGCGCCCGCCCCGGCCAGGTGGTCGTCGGTTTCGCCGCCGAGACCGACGACGTCCTCGCCAACGGCCGGGACAAGCTCCGCCGCAAGGGCTGCGACCTCCTCGTCGTCAACGAGGTGGGGGAGCGCAAGACCTTCGGCTCCGCCGAGAACGAGGCCGTGGTGCTGGCTGTGGACGGTACCGAGACGCCCGTTCCGTACGGCCCGAAGGAGGCCCTGGCGGACATCGTCTGGGACCTCGTCGTACCCCGTCTGGGGCGACTCGGGTAAAAGCCGGATGAATGTCACATGCACCCCCTTGCGGGGATGAAACCGTAAGAAGACGGGCGTTCTGGGTAGGAACGGGAGCGAATTCGAGCCACGAACGGCTGTGCGTGGCCAATCCGACTCCCACGGTGCGAGACACCTGGTCCGACGATCGAGAGCGCCCGATAAACTGTCCTCGGAACGACGCGGGGCGCAGCCCCCTGCCGGTCCGCAAACGATCAGCCAGCAGCCGCTGCAAACCCAGGGAGCGTTGTGTCCCGTCGTCTCTTCACCTCGGAGTCCGTGACCGAGGGTCACCCCGACAAGATCGCTGACCAGATCAGCGACACGATTCTCGACGCGCTGCTGCGGGAGGACCCCACCTCCCGTGTCGCAGTGGAGACGTTGATCACCACCGGCCTGGTGCACGTGGCCGGCGAGGTGACGACCAAGGCGTACGCCGACATCCCCACGCTCGTGCGCAACAAGATCCTCGAGATCGGCTACGACTCCTCGAAGAAGGGCTTCGACGGCGCGTCCTGCGGCGTCTCGGTCTCCATCGGCGCCCAGTCCCCGGACATCGCGCAGGGTGTCGACACCGCGTACGAGCAGCGGGTCGAGGGCGACGAGGACGAGCTCGACAAGCAGGGCGCCGGCGACCAGGGCCTGATGTTCGGGTACGCGTCGGACGAGACGCCGGAGCTCATGCCGCTCCCGATCCACCTCGCCCACCGGCTCTCCCGCCGCCTGACCGAGGTCCGCAAGAACGGCACCATCCCCTACCTGCGCCCCGACGGCAAGACCCAGGTCACCATCGAGTACGACGGCGACAAGGCCGTCCGCCTCGACACGGTCGTCGTCTCCTCGCAGCACGCCTCCGACATCGACCTCGAGTCGCTGCTCGCGCCCGACATCCGCGAGTTCGTCGTCGAGCACGTGCTCAAGCAGCTCCTGGACGACGGCATCAAGCTGGAGACCGAGGGCTACCGCCTGCTGGTGAACCCGACCGGCCGCTTCGAGATCGGCGGCCCGATGGGCGACGCCGGCCTGACCGGCCGCAAGATCATCATCGACACCTACGGCGGCATGGCCCGCCACGGCGGCGGCGCCTTCTCCGGCAAGGACCCGTCCAAGGTCGACCGCTCGGCCGCCTACGCCATGCGCTGGGTCGCCAAGAACGTCGTCGCGGCCGGCCTGGCCTCCCGCTGCGAGGTCCAGGTCGCCTACGCCATCGGCAAGGCCGAGCCCGTCGGCCTCTTCGTCGAGACCTTCGGCACCGCCAAGGTGGACGTCGAGAAGATCGAAACCGCCATCGCCGAGGTCTTCGACCTCCGCCCGGCCGCGATCATCCGCGACCTCGACCTGCTGCGCCCGATCTACTCCCAGACGGCCGCCTACGGCCACTTCGGCCGCGAGCTCCCCGACTTCACCTGGGAGCGCACGGACCGCGTGGACGCGCTGCGCGCGGCCGCCGGGCTGTAACGACTGTTATTGATGTGGTGCGATGGCCCCGGACCCACACGGTCCGGGGCCATCGCATGCCTGTCAGGCCCTTTTCGGCACGTCAGTGCGGTGCGTCACCGAGGCCGGACGCGTCGCCGGTCATGGAAGCGTGGCCGTTCATGGAGAAGGGCTGTGGCTGAGGCGGGACCGGCTCCGTGTGCGGAGCCGGTGTGTCATCGAAGCGCCGCCGGATCGCGGCCGCCACATCAGGCTTGAGCTGCTCCAGGTTCTCCGCAGCCTGAGCACCCAGGAAGAAGTACTCTGCGTCCGCGGGGCTGAAGCCCGCAGCGTCCAGGAACTCGGCGAGAACATCCTCCGGAGCCCTTGCGGAGGCCTCGGTTCCCGCCTCTGTTTCCGGGGGAGCGGGGGAGGCGCCGGAGCGATCACCCTCGAAGCTGCCGCTGCCGGGGTCAGGAGCGGCATCCGGGACGAGATGCCTGAACGGCTCGGCCACGTGCTCGTTCTTCGAAGCCGAGGTGAGCTGGGCCAGAAGCCCTATGTCCTGCACCGTCCTGGCCACCTGGTCGTCGTTCTTGTGCAGCCACCACACGACCGCACTTCCCGTGTCCTTGAGCACGTCCTCACCCAGATACGCACGGCGGCTCTGTTCGTACTTCCGCTCATGCGCCCACACCGCCTCGTCCTTCCGGACAGCCGCCAGCTTGTCCAGACGCTCCTGATCGTCCTTCGACAGGACGAGCGAGACGTCGAGCGCCATGGCCTGGAGCTGTCCACTCTCATCCGGGTGCATGGTTGCCAGAGCACCGGCGAGCTCATGCTGGATGAAGGTGCTGGCGGAGGGAGCCCGGCTTGCTGTGACGGAACGCGCCCTGTTGAGGATCGCCTCCACAGCCAGACCGCCGGCATTCACCGTCGGGGACTCCGCTGATGGCTCCAGGGGACACCAGCGCACCGTGGCGGAGAAGAGGAAGTCGTAGTCCTGCTCTGCGCTGGGCAGGGCCACGTCACAGACCCGCAGTTCCCGCCGTTCTACCGGAGGGATCGGCAGATCCGGATCCGGCAGTGTGCCGGGCGGGAACGGTTCGGGGTTCCGGCTCCCTGCCCTGATGGCCAGGGCTGGCGCCAGGCACAGGACAGCCGCTGCCGCCGGCCACGCCCAACCAGGCCACCGCTGGTACAGCCCGAGGATGGTCACGAGCAAGGCAGCGATCACGGTGACGAAGAGGATGATGGTCTTCTGGCCGGTGGTCATGGCGCGGCTGCCTCCTGCTGCACTGCCGAACGAAGATTTCGTTTCGTCATGATCGATTTGAGGAGCGCGGCCGGCAGACCGGAACGCTCTGGACCTGGATGCGGATGGGCTCGCGCCCAGTCACGGGCGGAAGCGTAGAGGCGGGCCTGGACGCCTACGTCCTCCGTGCATGCCGCGGTGAGGATGTCGAGGAGCCGGTGCCCGTACGGTAGGCCGTCGCATGCTGCGTCGAACCAGCTCTCCGCCCGACTCCGCCACTCCCCCCAGGGGCGGCTGCGGAAGACGTTTCGCCACCCCTTCGTGAGCCAGTGACCCACGTGTGCTTCGGCCAGTAGGGGAAACGCACGGAGGCCTGCCTCGGTCAACGCTCGGGGGTCCGCCAGTTCCAGGAACAGGCTGACGTCCGTCACCGCGTCCCGCTGCGACGACGGGGATGCCAGCCGCTCCAGCATGCGGCGGTGGAGCCGGTGATCGCCGAGGACGAGCTCAACCAGTGCCCGGCGGGCTTCGTCGCCGGGAGTCTCCCGTGCGGCGAGATGATGCAGCCGGACCATGGCCGCGTACGGATGCCGCACGGGCATCACTTCCAGGCATACGCTGATCAGCACTCGGCGAAGCCCTCTGGAGAGCCGCTGTCCCGTGGCCCAGGTGTAGATCCGGCTGCGGCAAGGACGACCCAGCTCCGCGTCCTCCAAGCCGTGCTTCAGCAGCTGGGCCGCCGCGCGGATGCCAGGACCCCGGTCGCTTGTGCCCGCCCACCGTTCCACGAGTCCGAACAGGTCCTCAGCACGGCGGGTACGACAGCACTGCTCGGCGAAACGCTGTACCAGACGGTCCCGGTCGGCGTCGGTGAGGCCGGGCAGTGCGAGCGCCCCGCCGATCCACGTGCGGAGGGATGGCCTGAGATCCGGGTGGTTGTCCCAGAAGTGATGACGGACGGCCTCGTCGAAGCGAAGCTGATCAAACCTGACGAGTCTTCGTGTGTCCGTGGCTGCCTTGATCGCCCGGAGCCGCTCGTCCAGCCCACGTCGTTCCAGCAAGGAAGTGGCGTCCTCTGGGTGTCCGACGGCGGCCAGCAGATCGACCGAGGCCTTGTGCACACTGTCAGCCCGTGCCTCGTGCAGCATCGCGGCTGACAGGAGGAGTGCCCGCTCGGGCGCCTGAGGCAGGCCCTCGAGGAGCTCCGCCACCTGCGGTTCGCGGCGCGTCGCCGCATCCACCGCCGCCGCGCACCAGTCGTCGAACGAGTGTGCGGGCGTAGGGAAGCGTGCCGCTTCTTCGCACAGCAACCGTGCCAGGCCGGCGACCTCGCGCAGGGGCGGTCGCTGGACAAGGTAGTCGCGGAGGGTATCCGGCACCGGCTCGGCCACAGTGGGGTCGACCCCTGCATACCGAAGGCGCCTTCGGATGATGTCCAGCTCCAGCCGCATGCCCGGCGGACGGCTGATCTCCACCCGCAAGGCCGCGTACTCCTGGTGTAGGTGGTGCCCTACCTGCGGCGGCAAGACAACCACCAGATGGGCGCGCTTCTGGCTGACGGACGCGCGGAAGCCCGAAAGCTCGGCCTGAATTCCCCGCCACACCTGTTGATCCGCGTCCGACAGATCGAGTAACAGCTGGTCCGCCTCGCCCACCCTGTCCGGGTCGAGGCGCCGCTCCTCCTCGTCCCCGTCCGGCAGGAGTTCAAGGAACTTTCCGCCGGCACGAGGCAAATATCGCAGAAGCATCCGAGCGGTGGCAGTGCGTCCACTCCCCGGGTGTCCATCGAGCAGGACCGTGTGCCGTCGTTCGAGGAGTTCGTACGCCCGGTCGTAGCCGCGCGGGTGGATGAAATGCCGCCGCAGCCACATGAGCTCGTCCTCGGCGACGGCGCGAGGAGCCTTGCCCTCGCTGTCGTTGAGCAGGGCTCGGAGATCATCGGGGGCGAAGGGCCCGGCGGGGTATTGATAGTGGATGTTGAACTGCGATCCCTGTCCTGAGTGGACCGAGCCCATGACCCCGTGGACCCATGCCGGGGGAACGTCGTTCACCGGCTCCCGTCCTCCTTGCGCCGCTCGCGGTTCCAGGAGTGGTGGACACCGCCGTTGTTGTCGCCGGCGACGTACTGGGCGCCGTCTCCGGAGAGGTGAGGCGCGTGGTTGTGCTGGGCCCCGGACCCGAGGTGCAGCGGGGCGTGTACGTCCTTGATGATCGTGCCTCCCGCGTCTCCGCCGATGTCCCTGGCCTGGATGTTCGTGGCGCCCGAGACATTGGCCATGGAGTTGTGGGGGCTCGTTCCTGGTTCGGCATCGGGCCCGGCCTGCCGCTCGTAGGACGCGAGCCCGGGAACCAGGTCGGCGACGGCGTCACCGATGCGCCGCAGGCCGTACTCCGCGTCGTGGGTGTCGAAGCGGATGGAGTGGCATGCGGCAAGCGGCGCCAGAGAAGGCGGCAGGCCCTCCTCCCGGAGCCGTTCCGTTGTTCGGCCGACCAGCACGGGGATTACCGGCACAGCGCAGCGGAACGCCTCCTCGATCTCCTTGCGCACCCAGTCGCCCTCATCGTGCAGCTGGGTGTACTCCGTCCAACGCGGCCCGATGACGGCGATGAGGGCGCCGCTGCGCCGCACATTCGTGATCAGGTCGGGGCCGAAGAGCCTTCCTGGTGTCAGCGACTTGCCGGCGCGAAAAATGCGCCCGCCGGGAAAGCGATGCGACAGTTCCCGTTCGATCGCGACAGCGGTTTCTTCGCCGTCTCCCGTGCGGTAGTTGACGAATACATCAGGCATGGCGGAGCTCCTCTGCTTGACGGGAATCGTGAGGGGACAGGAGGTATAGCGGGTGGACGGGCGGCAGGCACAGCCTCGTCAACGCTTATCCGCTCCACGGGCGGTGGCCAGGCAGGTGGCGAGCTGTGGTGCGATCGCCAGATAAGCGGGGTGCCGAGAATGCCGGGACAAGGTGCGGGCCAGGCGCCTTACGTCAGTGGCGATGGTTGCCGAGCCGACCAGCTCGGTCGTCAGGAGGAGCCGGCCGGTCACCTCGCAGGCGACCTCCAGCTCTCCTGACAGCGCATGAGCCAAGGCCTGCCTGATTCCATACCGCGCTTGTGTGCGGAGGGCCTGAGAGGGGATGCGCGCGCACTCACGATCCAGTACCTCTGCGGCCTCTGCCGGACGTCCCAGATCGAGGAGACACCAGCCGATTGTCATATCGGCCGGATTGCGGAGGTTCGTGGTGCCGAGGACCGGCGTCTCCTCCGATCGCGCGGAGGCTTCCAGCAGTTCACGGGCAGTGTCGAGCGCCCGCATACAGGCGTTGTAGTCGCCGGCGATGGCATATCCCTGCGCCTGACGCTGAGCCGCGAGCCCCCGGATGCGGGGAGGCAGAGAACCCGAGCGGGCACCTCCTGCCAGATCGATCGTGGCCGAGGCATCACCGCGGTAGTACGCCACCAGCGCTCGGCGCACCAGGGCGTACGAGGACAGGTGCCGATCTCCCGAGGCCGTGGCGAGCTCGACAGCCTGTTCCGTCCAGCGGAGGGCGTCCCGCTCCGCTCCCGCCTCCTGAGCCATCCAGCCTGCGAACTCTGCGTATCGCGCCGCCAGGGCCACCAGTTCCATGGCAGTGCGGGAACCTGTACGCCCGGCGAGCGAACGCAGCAGCCGGATGTGCCCCTCAAGAGCCGGTAGAAGGGCCTCCGGTGGCGTGGACTGTCCGAGTAGCCGGAATTGATCGAACAGCGTCCGGACGACGTCCAGTAGTGTCTCGCCGCCCGTCTCGGCGATGTCCTGGTCGGGTGGGACGGCGCCCAGACCCAGCACACCCATCGCTCCGGCCGTGATGACCTGGCGTCGGCCCAGTTCCTGTCCAGTGGCGCTTGCGGGCTGTCCTTGCCCCGGGGCCGGGGCCGGGGCCATCGGGCCCGGGCTCCGTAACAGCGCCTCCAGTTCCCCTCCCGTTTCGAGCACGACGTCGCAGAGCCGGGCCAGCTCGGCAGTGGGGCGCTTCTGCCCTGTCTCGACCTTGCTGAGCTGACCCTTGCTGTAGTGGATGCGCGACGCCAGGTCGGTCAGCGTCAGACCGGCGGCAATCCGGAGCCTTCGAAGCACACCACCGAACGTGCGTGGCTGCAGAGTCATCCGTACCCCTCCGGTCTCGCCTTCGTCTTGACGCCGTCACGTCGTTGCTTGCCGCGTGCAAGATTCGATGCAAAGCGATGCCGTGAGCAAGGCACTCGGTGATGTTTCCCGTTTCCTCTTGTAGCGGTTCATCGTGAGCACCCCGGAATCCAGCCATGTTGGCTCCGCCGCTCCCGCTGTGCGGCGTTCTCAGTGGCCGGCGTGCGGATAGCCGATGGTCGCGAGATCGTCGGCCAGGTCGGCGAGGGTGCGGTCCGGGCGCAGGGCGGTGACCACCTCGGCGGTGAGCGGGCGCAGGGCGAGGACGTGGCGTACGGCCGCCAGGTCGACCGGGACCTGGTGTCGCTCCACGGCGAACTTCTGGTACGCCTCGGCGGAGCGGTTCGTCAGGTGCTGGAAGAGGTACGCCGCGCCGTCCGGGTCCTCGCCGTCGTTGTCGTTCTCCGGGAAGTCGATCGTGCCCGTGCGCCAGGTCTCGTCGTCGGCGGTCCGCCACAGGCAGGCGGTCACCACCGGGAACCCGTCGGGGTCCGAGAACGCGGGCTTCTTCACATAGCGCCGGAAGACCTCGGGGACCTCGTCGACGACTCCGGGCCACGGCATGTCGTCGACGTACGGGCTCATCGGGGAGAAGTGGTCGAACCCCCGGATCCAGGCGCCGGCCGGGGAGAAGACGATGGAGAACTCGTCACCCCAGCCCGTGCTCATGGTGGCGAGCTCCTCGGTCGCGGACCAGCGCCCGTCGAAGGCGTACCGGCGGAAGAAGGGATCGTCCGCGCGGATGATCGCCTCCAATGTGGCGAGCGCGCGGCAGTGGTCGCGCAGGACGGATATCGAGGGCAGCAGCTTGGCGGTGTCGTAGACGGTCACGCGGTCATCCAAGCCCATGCCGCCGACAGCGGGCGTTGTCAGTGGGCTCTGGTAGGAATGGGGCTGTGAGCAGCGACAACGGGAAGCCGGAGGGTGGCGGTCGGGAGGCGGCCGAGCCGCCCGAGCAGCTCGCGCTCATACGCGAGACCGTGCGCAGGGCCAAGGTGCCGCGGGCCAAGCCGCGGACCTGGCGGGGGGCCGCGCTGGCCAAGGAGCTGCCGGTCGCGCGGGTCGTGGTCAACAAGGGCGTGCTCCACCTGGACCAGTTCTTCGACTACGCCGTGCCCGAGGAGCTCGACGCCGTCGCGCGGCCGGGCGTGCGGGTGCGGGTGCGGTTCGGGGCCGGGTCCCACCACGTGCGTGACGGGCGGCGCGAGGGCGGGCGGCTCATCGACGGGTTCCTGATCGAGCGGCGCGCCGAGTCCGACTACTCCGGGCCGCTCGCCGCGCTCGCCGACGTCGTGTCGCCCGAGCCCGTGCTCAGCGACGAGCTGCTGCGACTCGCGCGCGCGGTGGCCGACCGGTACGCCGGGAGCCTCGCCGATGTGCTCCAGCTGGCGATCCCGCCGCGCAACGCCCGTGCCGAGGCCCGGCCGTCGCCCGCGCCGCTGCCGCCGCCCGCCGCGCCCGAGCCCGGGACGTGGGAGCGGTACGCGCAGGGGCCGGCCTTCCTGCGGGCGCTCGCCCAGGGGGGCGCGCCCCGGGCGGTGTGGAACGCCCTGCCCGGGCCCCACTGGGCGGAGGAGCTCGCCCGCGCGGTAGCCGCCACGCTCGCCTCCGGGCGCGGCGCGCTCGTCGTCGTGCCCGACGGACGGGCCGCCGCGCGCGTCGACACCGCCCTGACGGGCGTGCTGGGGGAGGGGCGGCACGCCCTGCTCACCGCCGAGGCGGGCCCCGAGAAGCGGTACGCGCAGTGGCTCGCCGTACGGCGCGGGGCCGTGCGCGCGGTCGTCGGGACGCGCGCGGCGATGTTCGCGCCGGTGGCCGACCTCGGTCTCGTCGCCCTGTGGGACGACGGCGACGGAAGCCACAGCGAGCCCCACGCGCCGCTGCCGCACGCCCGCGAGGTGCTGCTGCTGCGCGCCGCCCACGACAAGTGCGGCTTCCTCCTGGGCTCCACCAGCTGCACGGTGGAGGCCGCGCAGCTCGTCGAGACCGGCTGGGCCCGGCCCCTCCTGGCGCCCCGCGAGCAGGTGCGGGCCGCCGCGCCGCTCGTACGGACCGTGGGGGACGGGGAGTTGGCGCGCGACGAGGCCGCCCGTGCCGCCCGGCTGCCGTCACTGGCCTGGCAGGCCGTACGCGAGGGTCTGAAGACCGGGCCGGTGCTCGTGCAGGTGCCGCGCCGGGGCTACGTACCGAGGCTGGCGTGCGAGCGGTGCCGTACGCCCGCGCGCTGTCGGCACTGCGCGGGCCCGCTGGAGGCGCCCGAGCAGCGCGACCTGCGGTGCGGCTGGTGCGGGCGAGGCGCGCCGGACTGGAGTTGCGTGGAGTGCGGTGCCGTGCGGCTGCGGGCGCAGGTGGTGGGCGCACGGCGCACGGCGGAGGAGCTGGGCCGGGCGTTCCCGGCCGTGCCGGTGCGGACGTCGGGGCGCGACCACGTCCTGGACACCGTGCCCGCGCGGCCCGCGCTGGTGGTCAGCACCCCAGGCGCCGAACCGGTCGCCGAAGGCGGCGGCTACGCGGCGGCGCTGCTGCTCGACGGCTGGGCCATGCTCGGCCGGCCCGACCTGCGGGCGGGCGAGGAGGCGCTGCGGCGCTGGATCGACGCCGCTTCGCTGGTGCGCGGGCAGGCCGAGGGCGGCACCGTGGTGGTGGTGGCCGAGCCGACCCTGCGGCCGGTGCAGGCGCTGGTGCGCTGGGACCCGGTGGGCCACGCCCAGCGGGAGCTGGCCGAGCGCGCGGAGCTCGGGTTCCCGCCGGTGTCGCGGATGGCGGCGGTGACGGGGCGCGCGGAGGCGGTGGCGACGTTCCTCGCGGCGGCCGAGCTGCCGCGCGAGACCGAGGTGCTGGGGCCGGTGCCGCTGCCGCCCCCGCCGCCGGGGGCCCCGCGCCGCCCCGGCGACCCCCCGCCCGGCGAGGTGTGGGAGCGGGCGCTGCTCCGCGTGCCGCCGGGCAGGGGGGCGGCGCTGGCCGCCGCGCTGAAGGCGGCGCAGGCGGCCCGGCTGGCACGGGGCGGGGGAGATCTGGTACGGGTCCGGGTGGACCCACCGGACATCGGGTGACGGGCGCGGCCATCGGCTGACGTGCGTCGGCCCCCGCCCCCCGCGAGGCCGGCGGGGGCGGGGGCCGGTGACCCGAGCGGCTCCGTGAGCCGCTGCGTAGGTCGGCCGCTGCGTGGATCAGCCGTTGTACGGGTCAGCCGTCGAGCGGGTCGGCCGTTGCGCGGGTCAGCCGTTGCGCGGGGAGGGGAACGCGCTCGGGCGGGGCTCCTCGCGGAGCGAGCCGGCCGTCGGCTGGGGCGGCATCGAGCGGGCCGCGGGGACCGAAGGGACCGGGGGGACGACCGGCATGGTGCGGGTGGTGCCGGGCTCGGGCGCGCGGTCCTGCTCCGGCGCGGCCGACTGGCGTCCGCGGGAGCCGTACCGCCGGTGGACCGCCTGCTTCGTGACCCCGAGCGCCGAGCCCACCGCGTCCCACGAGAACCCGAGCGAGCGGTCGAAGTCGACCGCCGCGGTCACCAGTGTCTCGACGCTGTCCCGCAGCTCCTGGGCGAGCCTGACGGTCGGGGCCGGGGCCCTGCCGTAGACGACGAAGCCCGTGGACGGGCCGGATCGCCGCGGGCGGTACACATTGCCCAGCTGGGCGGTGAGCGTGCGCAGTGCGTCCACCTGCCGGCGGACCCGCTCGATGTCCCGCACCAACAGGTGCAGGCTTGCCCGGGCTTGGGCGTCGTGGGTTGCGTGGTCGGCCATTTACAAGCCTCTCGAACCGGCGTTGAAAAGGGTCGGGCCGCACCTGGGGCACCGGGGCGGCCCGTTTCGGTCAATCTCTGCTTGACCAACGCTCCACCCGTGGTCGGGGTCACGCTGAAGAGGCGTATCCGCATATGCGCGGGGCGCACATGACTGCGTACGCCCCCCGCGGCCACGACCTAGACTGGTGCGTTGCCCACCACCGCCTCCAACAGACAGGCAGTCAGCCACCGATGAAGCTCGTCTTCGCAGGCACCCCCGAGGTCGCCGTACCCGCCCTGGACGCCCTGATCGCCTCGGACCGGCACGAGGTGGCCGCCGTCGTCACCCGGCCCGACGCGCCCGCCGGGCGGGGACGCCGACTCGTCGCCAGCCCCGTCGCGCAGCGCGCCGAGGAGGAGGGGATCGAGGTCCTCAAGCCGGCCAGGCCCCGCGACGAGGCGTTCCAGGCGCGGTTGCGGGAGATCGCGCCGGACTGCTGCCCGGTCGTCGCCTACGGCGCGCTGCTGCCCAAAGCGGCGCTCGACATTCCCGCACACGGCTGGGTCAACCTCCACTTCTCGCTGCTGCCCGCCTGGCGCGGTGCCGCGCCCGTACAGCACGCGATCATGGCCGGGGACGAGGTGACCGGCGCGTCGACGTTCCGGATCGAGGAGGGCCTGGACTCCGGGCCGGTGTACGGCGTGCTCACCGAGGAGGTGCGGCCCACCGACACCAGCGGCGACCTGCTCACGCGGCTCGCCTTCGCCGGTGCCGGGCTGCTCGTGGCGACCATGGACGGCATCGAGGACGGCACCCTCACGGCGGTGCCGCAGCCGGCCGAAGGCATCACCCTCGCCCCGAAGATCACCGTCGAGGACGCGCGGATCGACTGGAACGCCCCGGCGCTCCGTGTGGACCGCGTCGTACGGGGCTGCACGCCCGCGCCCGGCGCCTGGACCGTCTTCCGCGACGAGCGGCTCAAGGTCGTCCAGGCCGCTCCGGTGCCCGACCGCACCGACCTGGCCCCGGGCGAGCTGGCGGCCGCCAAGAACAACGTCTACGTCGGCACCGGCTCCCACGCCGTCGAGCTGCTCTGGGTGCAGCCGCAGGGCAAGAAGCCGATGCGAGGCGCCGACTGGGCACGGGGGGTGCGGATCGCCCCGGGCGAGAAGGTCGGGGCCGGCGCGTAGCGCCGTCGTGCAAGGGTGGTGGTGGGCGACGGGTGGGCGGGCGGCGGAGCGGCGTAGGCTGAAAGGGGCGAGCCCCAGGATCCGGCCCAAGGATCCAGCCTCACCGAAAAGCCTGAAAAGTCCGAAAAGCGGAGCACCTTTTGAGCGAGCAGTCCCGTCGCCGTCCGTCCAAGCCGTACCGCCGCCCCAAAAAGGATCCGGTGCGCCTGCTGGCCTTCGAGGCGCTGCGCGCGGTCGACGAGCGGGACGCGTACGCCAACCTCGTCCTGCCACCGCTGCTGAAGAGGGCGCGCGAGAAGGAGGGGTTCGACGGGCGCGACGCGGCGCTCGCGACGGAGCTGGTGTACGGGACGCTGCGCCGGCAGGGCACGTACGACGCGATCATCGCGGCCTGCGTGGACCGGCCGCTGCGCGAGGTCGACCCGCCGGTCCTGGACGTGCTCTCGCTCGGCGCGCACCAGCTGCTGGGGACGCGCATCCCCACGCACGCGGCGGTCTCGGCGAGCGTCGAGCTCGCGCGGGTGGTGCTCGGCGATGGGCGCGCCAAGTTCGTCAACGCCGTCCTGCGGAAGATCGCTCAGCACGAGCTCGACGACTGGCTGGAGCGGGTGGCTCCGCCGTACGAGGAGGACGCCGAGGACCACCTGGCGGTCGTGCACTCGCACCCGCGCTGGGTCGTCTCGGCGCTCTGGGACGCGCTGGGCGGCGGCCGCGCCGGGATCGAGGACCTGCTGGAGGCGGACAACGAACGGCCCGAGGTCACGCTGGTGGCCCGCCCGGGCCGCTCCACCGCGGCCGAGCTGCTGGACGTGCTCGGCGAGGAGGCGGGCCTGCCCGGGCGCTGGTCCCCGTACGCCGTGCGGCTCGCCGAGGGCGGCGAGCCCGGTGCGATCGACGCCGTGCGCGAGGGCCGGGCCGGGGTTCAGGACGAGGGCAGTCAGCTCGTGGCGATCGCCCTCGCCAACGCCCCGCTCGACGGCCCCGACGGGCGCTGGCTCGACGGCTGCGCGGGGCCCGGCGGCAAGGCGGCCCTGCTGGGCGCGCTGGCCGCCGAGCGCGGTGCCGCGCTGCTCGCCTCCGAGAAGCAGCCGCACCGCGCGCGCCTGGTGGACCGGGCGCTGACCGGCAACCCCGGCCCGTACCAGGTGATCGCCGCCGACGGCACGCGTCCGCCGTGGCGCCCCGGCTCCTTCGACCGCGTCCTCGTCGACGTGCCGTGCTCGGGCCTGGGCGCGCTGCGCCGCCGGCCCGAGGCCCGCTGGCGCCGTCGCCCGGAGGACCTCGACAGCTTCGCTCCGCTGCAACGCACCCTGCTCGTCGAGGCGTTGCGGGCGGCGCGGGTCGGCGGCGTGGTCGGGTACGCCACCTGCTCGCCGCACCTGGCCGAGACGCGAGTCGTCGTCGACGACGTACTGAAGAAGCACGGCGGCGCGGAGCTCATCGACGCCAGGCCCCTGATGCCGGGCGTCCCCGCGCTCGGCGACGGCCCCGACGTACAGCTGTGGCCGCATCTGCACGGCACGGACGCGATGTACCTGGCGCTGCTGCGGCGCACGGCGTGACGATTGCGCCGGGAATGCGGCTTGTGCGCCCGGTCCGCCGAGCGCCGGACCGGCATCGGGTAAAGGAAACGCCATGAGGCATGGCAGGCTTGGCTCATGGCACAGATCAACCCCAGCATCCTGTCCGCCGACTTCGCCCGTCTCGCCGAGGAGGCGCGGGCCGTGGAAGGCGCCGACTGGCTCCACGTCGACGTCATGGACAACCACTTCGTGCCCAACCTGACCCTGGGCGTGCCGATCGTGGAATCGCTGCGGCGCGCGACGGACATCCCGCTGGACTGCCATCTGATGATCGAGGACCCGGACCGCTGGGCCCCGCAGTACGTGGAGGCGGGCGCCGGGTCGGTCACCTTCCACGCGGAGGCGGCCGCCGCGCCCGTGCGGCTGGCGCGGGAGATCCGCGCCAAGGGAGCGCGGGCGTCGATGGCGCTGAAGCCCGCGACGCCGATCGAGCCGTACGAGGACCTGCTGCCCGAGCTCGACATGCTGCTGATCATGACGGTGGAGCCGGGCTTCGGAGGCCAGGCCTTCCTGGACATCATGCTGCCGAAGATCCGCCGCACCCGGGAGCTGATCTCCAAGCACGGCCTCCAGCTGTGGCTCCAGGTCGACGGCGGTGTCTCGGAGTCGACCATCGAGCGCTGCGCCGAGGCCGGGGCCGACGTCTTCGTCGCCGGTTCCGCGGTGTACGGGGCCGAGGACCCGGCGGCCGCCGTACGGGCGCTGCGCGACAAGGCGGAGCGGACCACCGCGTCCGCCGCCTGGGCCTGCGCCCACTGAGCTCCGGTCCGGCGAGCAACGGCCCGGTGAACGCAAACCAACAGGACTGATCAAGGAACCCCGGATCTGCAAGGATGGCAATCCGGAGTGCGAACAGCAGTGAGGAGATCGCGGTGTCTGCAATGTCGGCGGGACGGCCAGCCCTGCGGATGGGACCCGCGGAGCTGGTGCAGGCGGCGGCCATGGCCCGCCGCTTCTACCTCGAGGGCAAATCCAAGATCCAGATCGCGGAGGAGTTCGGCGTAAGCCGCTTCAAGGTCGCGCGGGTCCTGGAGACCGCCCTGGAACGCGATCTCGTACGGATCGAGATCCGGGTGCCCGCCGAGCTCGACGCGGAGCGCTCCGACGCGCTGCGCGCCCGGTACGGGCTGCGCCACGCGGTCGTCGTGGAGTCGCCGCCCGAGGGCGAGGACGAGTCGCCCGACCCGGAGAACCTCGGCGAGGTCGCCGCCGACCTGCTCGGCGAGCTGGTGAACGAAGGCGACGTCCTGGGCCTGGCCTGGGGCCGCTCCACCATCCACATGGCGGCCGCCCTCGACCGGCTGCCGCCCTGCACGGTCGTCCAGCTCACCGGCGTGTACGACGCCGGCACCGCCGAGCGCGGCTCGGTCGAGGCCGTACGCCGTGCCGCCCAGGTCTCCGGCGGCGAGGCGCACCCGATCTACGCGCCGATGCTGCTGCCCGACCCCGCCACCGCCGCCGCGCTGCGCAGCCAGACCGGCATCGCCCGCGCCTTCGAGTACTTCGACAAGGTGACGGTCGCCGCGGTCTCCATCGGCTCGTGGGAGCCGGGCATCTCCACCGTCCACGACATGCTCAGCGACGAGGAGCGGGCCCACTACGCCTCCCTCGGCGTCGCCGCCGAGATGTCGGCCCACCTCTTCGACACCCACGGCCGGCGCGTCGGCCGCGACCTCGGCGAGCGGTGCATCACCGTCGAGGCCGACCGGCTCCGCCGCATCCCCGAGGTGGTGGCCATCGCGGGCGGGCAGCGCAAGGCCGCGGCGATCGGCGCCGTCCTGCGGTCCGGGCTGGTCACCAGCCTGGTCACGGACACCTCGGCCGCCGACTACCTGCTCACCGAGTTCACCCCGGGCCCCCGTCCGGCCCTGGACCGCGCCGACCCGGACGCATAGCACCACACTTGTAGGAAGCTACCAGGGCGCTTGGCGTGGCCTGGAGCTTTCGCCTGGGGTCGATACCGGCGGCGCCATGGGACAATGAAGTACGTGCGTTTTCCCCCCGGCTGAAATGCCCGGGGGCCAACTCCGAACGACTGGGATGTTCAGCACGTGCGTTTCCTCAATGACCTGAAGCCGCCGTACGACCTGACGTACGACGACGTATTCATGGTGCCTAGCCGCTCGGCCGTGGGCTCCCGCCAGGGTGTCGACCTCTCCTCCCCCGACGGGACCGGGACCACCATCCCGCTGGTCGTCGCCAACATGACCGCGATCGCCGGCCGCCGGATGGCCGAGACCGTCGCCCGCCGCGGTGGTCTCGTCGTCATCCCGCAGGACATCCCGATCGAGGTCGTCACCGACGTCATCTCCTGGGTCAAGAGCCGCCACCACGTGCTCGACACCCCGATCGTCCTCGACCCGCACCAGACCGTCGCCGACGCGCTGTCGCTGCTGCCGAAGCGCGCGCACAACGCCGGTGTGGTCGTCGACGCCGACCAGCGTCCCATCGGTGTCGTCACCGACCAGGACCTGACCGGCGTGGACCGCTTCACGCAGCTCTCCGAGGTCATGTCCAAGGACCTGCTGCTCCTCGACGCGGACATCGACCCCCGCGAGGCGTTCAACACGCTGGACCACCACAACCGCCGCTACGCCCCCGCCGTGGACAAGGACGGCCGCCTCGCCGGCATCCTGACCCGCAAGGGCGCCCTGCGCGCGACCCTCTACAGCCCCGCCGTCGACGCCAACGGCAAGCTGCGCATCGCCGCCGCCGTCGGTATCAACGGCGACGTCGAGGGCAAGGCCAAGCAGCTCCTCGACGCGGGCGTCGACACGCTCGTCGTGGACACCGCGCACGGGCACCAGGAGTCGATGATCGCCGCGGTCAAGGCCGTCCGCGGTCTCGATCCGCAGGTGCCGATCGTCGCGGGCAACATCGTCGCCGCCGAGGGCGTGCGCGACCTGATCGAGGCCGGCGCGGACATCATCAAGGTCGGTGTGGGCCCCGGCGCCATGTGCACCACCCGCATGATGACCGGTGTGGGCCGGCCGCAGTTCTCCGCCGTCCTGGAGTGCGCCGCCGAGGCGAAGAAGTACGGCAAGCACGTGTGGGCCGACGGCGGTGTCCGCCACCCGCGCGACGTCGCCATGGCGCTCGCCGCCGGTGCGTCCAACGTGATGATCGGCTCCTGGTTCGCCGGGACGTACGAGTCCCCGGGCGACCTCCAGCAGGACGCCAACGGGCGCCTGTACAAGGAGTCCTTCGGCATGGCGTCCAAGCGCGCCGTCCGCAACCGCACGAGCGAGGAGTCCGCGTACGACCGGGCCCGCAAGGCGATCTTCGAGGAGGGCATCTCGCACTCGCGAATGTTCCTCGACCCGTCCCGCCCGGGCGTCGAGGACCTGATCGACTCGATCATCGCGGGCGTCCGCTCCTCCTGCACCTACGCCGGTGCCGGCTCGCTGGAGGAGTTCGCCGAGAAGGCGATCGTCGGCATCCAGAGCGCCGCGGGTTACGCCGAGGGCAAGCCGCTGCACTCCAGCTGGAGCTGACGCTCCGTAAGCCGCCCGGTCGTCGGCATGACGGCCGGCGGCCCCCGCGTCCCCACGCGTCAAGAGGACGGGGCCGTTTGCGCCGTTGGCGTAAACGGCCCCGTCGTTTTTTCCCAGGGCTTGACCTGATTCGGATGCGTGCACTCGGGTGAGGCGGGTACCCGCGCCCTGCGACCGTAGGAGAACGATAGGGAGGGTGCAGTGTCCATGGCGACCACGATCTCGACGGGGACCGACGCTCCGACGACCCAGCTGCCGGACGTGCCGAACCCCGGCGAGGTGGCTCCGAGGGACGCGAAGGAACTTTCGAAGCGCTTCTTCGAACGGCTGGCCGTGCTGGAGGAAGGCACGGAGGAGTACCAGTACGTTCGCAACACGCTCATCGAGCTCAACCTGTCCCTGGTCAAGTACGCGGCCACGCGCTTCCGCAGCCGCTCCGACCAGATGGAGGACATCATCCAGGTCGGCACCATCGGTCTGATCAAGGCCATCGACCGCTTCGAGCTGAGCCGTGAGGTCGAGTTCACGACCTTCGCGATGCCGTGCGTGGTCGGTGAGATCAAGCGGTTCTTCCGGGACACCAGCTGGTCCGTGCACGTGCCGCGCCGGCTCCAGGAGCTCCGCATCGACCTGGCCCGCGCCACCGACGTGCTGTTCCAGCAACTGGACCGGTCGCCGACGCCCGCCGAACTCGCCGCCCACCTGGGCATCGAGGAGGACGAGGTCATCGAGGGCCTCGTCGCCGCCAACGGCTACTCGGCCGGCTCCCTCGACCTGCCCCTGGACGACGCGGGGGACGCCGCCGCGTCGGAGACCCTCGGCGACCGGCTGGGCGAACCCGACAAGGAGCTGGAGATCGTCGAGAACGTGCAGGCGCTCAAGCCCCTCATCGAGGAGTTCGACGAGCGCGACCGCCAGATCCTGCGGATGCGGTACGTGGAGGAGATGACGCAGTCCCAGATCGGAGCGGAACTGGGTGTGTCGCAGATGCATGTGTCCCGGCTGCTGGCACGGATCACCGCGCGGCTGCGGGAGGGCCTGCTGGCGGTGGAGTGAGTGGAGTCGCGGGAAGGCCCCGGCTGTGACGGCCCGGGGCCTTCCCGCGTTCCGGTCACGACCGCGCCCACACCGCCCGGACCGTCTTGCCGTACGCGCGGCGCCGGACCTCCACCCGGCCCGCCAGGCTCAGCACCATCGGCCATCCGAAGCCGCCACCGCCGGTGAAGTCCGGCGCGCGCACCTCCGGGGCGCGGGTGCTCCCGTCGTCCAGCTCCACGCACAGCTCGTCGGCCTCGGCGCGCAGGCGCAGTCGCCACCACCCCTGAGTGTGGCGCACGGCGTTCGCCGTGAGCTCCGTCACGACGAGCTGCACGGCGTCCCGGTCGACCCAGGGACAGTGCTCGGCCAGGAAACCGGCGGTCACGGAGCGGACCGAGATGCTGTCGCCGGGCGGCGACTCCATGACATACATGGGCGGCTCCTCCTCGCGTCAGCTATTCGCCTACCCGGCCCCCCGGGGTTAACCACCCTGGTTGGCGTCGGCACGCCGCACGGTGAGGGCCACCGTGTCGTCCGGATGCAGGATGACCGTGTGCATCTCCTCGGCGATGGCGGCCGGAATCTCCTCTATCGGCCGGTGCCGGTGGCGTCGCGCCGCCTTCGCCAGCCGCTTCTCGCCCTCGCGCGGGTCGCGGCGGCTCTCGGTGAGCCCGTCGGTGTAGAGCACCAGCAGGTCGCCGGGGTCCAGCCGGTCCCGCAGCAGCCGCTCGCTGCCCGGCAGCGGGAAGCCGATGCCCCGGCCGCGTACCTCCAGCAGCCGGGTGTCACCGTCGCCCCGGACGAGCAGCGCGGGCGGGTGGCTGCCGTTGGCCAGCACCAGCTCGCCGCTCCGCGGATCGAGCCGGACGAGCTGCACCGTGGCCATCAGCTCGTGGTCGAACGTGGCCAGGACCTCGTCCGTGCGGGCCACGATGGAATCCAGGGGGTGCCCCTCCAGCGCCAGCGTCCGTACCGCGTGCGTGACGTTGAGCGCGCTGCGCGTACTGGTCAGCCCGTGCCCCAGCGCGTCGACCACCGTGATGTGCACCGTGCCGTCCGGCAGGACGAACCAGTCGTACAGGTCGCCGCCCGTCGGGGCGTGCTTCTCCGCCGGTTCGTAGTGGACGGCCAGCTCCAGGCCGGGCACCCGCACCGGCGGCGGGCGCAGCGCGTCCTCCAGCTGGCGTAGTATCCGCCCGTGCGCCTGCCGCAGCTGCTCGTCGCGCTCCTCCAGCTGTACGTAGAGGGCCAGCACGCCGCTGTTCGTCTCGGCCAGCTCGTGCTTGAGCCGCTGGTGGTCCGCGGCCAGCGCGTCCATGCGGTCGACCGCCGCGCTCAGCTCCTCCTCCAGGAGCTCCACGAGCCCCGGCGGACCGTCGCCCGGCTCCGACGCCGAGGAGGTGGAGGAACCGCAGGAGACGGAGGAAGCGGCGGGCACCCGCCACACGACCGCCGGCCCCGGCAGCCGCTCGGCCGGCAGCGGCAGCCCGTCCAGGGCCGGCCGGTGCGGCGCGTACGGCATGTGGAGCCGTACGGTCAGCCGGCCGTCGCGGTCGCCGTCGCCCCGGCCGCCGCCGCCGTCGCCGTTTCCGGCGCCGTCGGTCTCGGCCGGGCCCGGGGGCACCGTCTCCAGGAACACGGGCCGCCCGGCCTGCAGCTCGGGGGCCGCCACCCGGGTCGCCGACAGCGCGAGGCGGTAGCGCGTCTCGACGGACAGACCGGCCCGGTGGGCGAGGCGGCGCAGGGTGGTGCGCAGCCCGGCGAGCGAGTGGTGGGTGGTGGTCTGCGCCTTCACGGGGCTTTCGCTCATGGGTCCCTCCGGACCGGGCCGAGGGTCAGGACGGTCGCGTCGTCGCGGCTGCGCCGGTGTGCGTGGACGAGCGCCGCGGCGAGCAGCGGGGCGGGCAGCGAGGTGAGGAACGGCGAGGGGGAGTCCGCCCAGCGGGCGTCGATGCCGTCGCTGTGCAGCAGCGAGACGGTGCCCGGCTCGGCGGGGATCCGCTGCACCCGGGGCTCCGGCATGTTCCAGCCGACGACGCCCGGCTGGCCGCCGAAGCGCTGCCGTACGCCGCCCGGCGTCAGCAGCAGCCCGCGCACATTCCCCACCGAGGACAGCTCCAGCTCGTCCGCCGTCCGGCGCAGCACGGCCACCGCGGCGCCCCGGCTGTGCCGCAGCGCCCGGTGCATCGCCCTCAGCAGCTGCGGCAGCGGCTGCCCGGGGTCGCGGTGGAAGGTACGCACGGCGAGCTCCGCCGCCTCGGAGGCGGAGGCGCCGTGGCCCAGGCCGTCGACGACCAGGGCCGTCTCGGCGCCGTCGGTCATGGCCACGCCCCAGGAGTCCCCGCAGGCGCTCTCGCCGTCGGCGGGGACGCGTACCGCCCCCACGGCCGGAGTCCCGTCCGCCGGCGAGCCGTCGCCGGCGCCAGGTTCCCCGAGCCGGGCGCACACCAGTGTCCCGGTGCCCTCTTTCGTACGGAGGGTGAACTCGTCGGCGATCCTGCGGACGGCTCCGAGGCCCGAGCCCAGTGAGCCGCCGGTGCTGTAGCCGTCGGTCATGCAGCGTTCGGGGTCGGCCATGCCCGGGCCCCGGTCCACGGCGAGGATCTCCACGCCCCGGCGCAGCGGCAGCGGCTGGAGGTACAGCGACCCCTGCCGGCCGTGCCGGGACACATTGCTGGCGAGCTCGCTCGCCAGGACGGCCGCCCGGTCCGGCAGGGCGCCGGTGAGCCCCTGGTCGAGCGCCGTCCGGCGCGCGGTCGAGGCCGCGAGCTGGACGGCGCTGTAGTGGTCGACCGGGATGTGGGTGGTGACGGACATCAGCGGTCGTTCCAGCGGGTGACGACGACGGTGGTGCCCCGGCCCGGGGCGCTGTCCACCTGGAACTCGTGCATCAGCCGCCGCGCACCGCCCAGGCCGTGACCGAGGCCCGTGCCCGTGGTGAAGCCGTCGGTGAGGGCCTTCTCGACGTCCGGGATGCCCGGGCCCTCGTCGCGGACGGTGAGCCGCAGGCCGCGCCGGCCGGACGTGGAGACCAGCCGGATCTCCAGGGTGCCGCCACCGCCGTGTACGCAGGCGTTGCGGGCGAGTTCGCTGGCGGCCGTGACGATCCTGGTCTGGTCGACGAGCCCGAAGCCGGCCGCGACCGTCGCGGCGCGTACGGCGTGACGGGCGGTCAGGAGGTCCTCCTCCGAGGCGACGGTGTAGCGGGCCGCACCGTCCGGGAGGTCTGGGGCGGCGGCTCCGGGGTAGGCCGCTCCGGGGTCGGCGGGGCCGGCCTCACCGCTGCTCGCGCCACCGCCCCGGGTGTCACCGCCCCGGGGGTCACCGGGACGGGGCGTGGGCCGGCCTCTGCCGGCGGACTCGGTCACCGGGCCCCGCTGGGGTACCAGCTCGACACCCGGCGCCAGCCGTTCACCGTGGAACGTCACTCAGGACCTCCGCCGGGGGATGGGGGATGGGGCATGCGATGCCAGCCGAGGGCCGTGAGGCCCTGCTCCGCGTTGAGCGCGGTCTCGACACCGGTCAGCTGGAGCCCGAGCTCGACCAGGGTGATGGCGACCGCCGGCCGCATCCCCGCGACGATGACCTGTGCTCCCAGCAGACGGGCCATGGTGGCCAGCTCCATCAGCGTGCGTGCCACGAACGAGTCGATGATCTCCAGGCGGGAGATGTCGATCAGCACACCGCGGGCGCCGTCGGCGGCGATCCGCTCGGTGAGCTCGTCGGTGAAGGCCAGCGCCGACTGATCGTCCAGCTCGTTGAGCAGCCCGGTGATCAGCACGTCGCCGAGCCGGAGGATGGGAACGCCCGTGGCGCGGCGCGTGGTCACGCGTTCACCGGCCGGGACGAGGCCGAAGCGGAGTCGACGTCGGGCTGGTCGGTGAGCCGGATGGCCGCCGCCAGCGCGTCCGCCAGGGTCGCCCGCGTCAGGATGGTCGACAGGTCGATCCCCAGCTGTGCGATCGTCTGCGCGATCGGCGGCCGGATCCCGCTGATCACGCAGTCGGCGCCCATCAGCCGTACGGCGTTGACGGTGTGCATCAGGTGCTGGGCGACGGCGGTGTCCACGGCCGGTACGCCGGTGATGTCGATGATGGCGACCTGCGCCTCGTTGTCCTGGATGGCCTGCAGCAGGCTCTCCATCACCACCTGCGTCCGCGCGGTGTCCAGCGTGCCGATCAACGGTACGGCCAGCACGTGCCGCCACAGCCGTACGACGGGCGTCGAGACTTCGAGGAGCTGCCGGCTCTGCCGCTGGATGATCTCCTCGCGCCCCTCCACGTACGTCTCGAAGGAGAGCACACCGGCCGCGTCCAGCAGCCGGTTGATGAGGATCGCGGCGGAGAACAGGTCGGCCGAGTCGCGCGTGGTGTGCTGGACCGCGGAGAGCAGCGCCTCCTTGAGCGACAGCACGGCCAGCGAGGTGGCCGTCGGCGAGACGCCCGCCCGCGCGCGGCGCAGGGACAGCTCTATCACCGTCTGACGCAGCTCGTTGCGCGAGGTGACCAGCCGCTCCACGGGCGTATCGCCCGCCAGGCCGGCGGCCAGGGCGGAGATGAGCAGGTCCGCCTCTTCCCGTACCTCCTGCTCGCTCATGTCGGAGCCGAGCACCGAGGCCTGCTCCAGCTGCAGCCGGACCCACCGGTCCGCGATCTCCTCCTCGCGCTCCCGCAGAGCCTCGCAAAGGCGGTCACGCGCGTTGGATTCGCTGATGTTCACAAGCACCTCTCCCAATCGGAAACGGGCGGACGGGTTTCCGGATGCAGGTGCCGGAAGATCGATGTACGCGGCCCGTTTCTCATGTTCAACGGCCGTTGGATGGTAATGGCGTTCGCGAACCGGAGGAAAACGACCTCGTCGCGCGAGGCGGGAAGGGCGGTGACCGGCGCTCCGGTCTGGAAGGGGTGTTTGGCGCCGAGAACATGGTGCGGCTGACGGAGGACCGGCTGC
>NZ_JBEXNO010000062.1:0-30783 GCF_040611175.1 Streptomyces sp. NPDC003036
CGACGTCCTCGGCGATGATCAGCAGCGGCTTGCCCGACTGCATGACCTTCTCCAGGGATCACCGCGCGGCCCCGGGCCACGTCTGCCGATCGATCCGACGGATCAGCCCTTGCGGGACTTGACCTCTTCGGTCAGCTGCGGGACGACCTCGAAGAGGTCGCCGACCACGCCGTAGTCGACCAGGTCGAAGATCGGGGCCTCGGCGTCCTTGTTGATGGCCACGATGGTCTTCGAGGTCTGCATGCCCGCGCGGTGCTGGATCGCGCCGGAGATGCCGGCCGCGATGTACAGCTGCGGCGAGACCGACTTACCGGTCTGGCCGACCTGGTTGGTGTGCGGGTACCAGCCGGCGTCGACGGCGGCACGCGAGGCGCCGACGGCGGCACCGAGCGAGTCGGCGAGCTCCTCGATGATCGAGAAGTTCTCGGCGCCGTTGACGCCACGGCCGCCGGAGACCACGATCGCGGCCTCGGTCAGCTCGGGGCGGCCGGTCGACTCGCGCGGGGTGCGGGAGACGACCTTGGTGCCGGTGGCCTTCTCGGAGAAGGAGACGGCGAGGGCCTCGACGGCGCCCGCGGCCGGGGCGGCCTCCACGGCGGCCGAGTTCGGCTTGACCGTGATGACCGGGGTGCCCTTGGAGACACGGGACTTGGTGGTGAAGGAGGCGGCGAACGCGGACTGCGTGGCGACCGGGCCCTCGTCGCCGGGCTCGAGGTCGACGGCGTCGGTGATGATGCCGGAGCCGATACGGACCGCGAGGCGGGCCGCGATCTCCTTGCCCTCGGCGGAGGACGGCACCAGCACGGCGGCGGGCGATACGGCCTCGTACGCGGCCTGCAGCGCGTCCACCTTCGGCACGACGAGGTAGTCGGCGAACTCGGGCGCGTCGGCGGTGAGGACCTTGACCGCGCCGTGCTCGGCGAGCGTGGCGGCGGTGGCCTCGGCGCCGGCACCGAGGGCGACGGCGACGGGCTCGCCGATGCGGCGGGCGAGGGTCAGCAGCTCCAGCGTGGGCTTGCGGACGGCGCCGTCCACGTGGTCGACGTAGACGAGAACTTCAGCCATGGGACTCAATCTCCTGCGATGCGAAGAATCAGGGGGCGGGGTGAGTGGCTCGCGCGAGCCCTAGATGAACTTCTGGCTCGCGAGGAACTCGGCCAGCTGCTTGCCGCCCTCGCCCTCGTCCTTGACGACCGTGCCGGCCGTGCGGGCCGGACGCTCCGCCGCCGAGTCGACCTTGGTCCAGGAGCCCTCGAGGCCGACCTCGTCGGCGTCGAGCTCCAGGTCCTCCAGGTCCAGGGACTCCACCGGCTTCTTCTTGGCGGCCATGATGCCCTTGAAGGACGGGTAGCGGGCCTCGCCCGACTGGTCCGTCACGGACACGACGGCCGGCAGGGACGCCTCCAGCTGCTCGGACGCGGTGTCGCCGTCGCGGCGGCCCTTGACGGTGCCGTCCTCCACGGAGACCTCGGAGAGCAGGGTGACCTGCGGGACGCCCAGGCGCTCGGCGAGGATCGCCGGCAGGACGCCCATGGTGCCGTCGGTCGACGCCATGCCGCAGATGACCAGGTCGTAGCCGGTCTTCTCGATGGCCTTGGCGAGCACCAGCGAGGTGGCCATGACGTCCGAGCCGTGGATGTCGTCGTCCTCGACGTGGACGGCCTTGTCGGCGCCCATGGACAGCGCCTTGCGCAGCGCGTCCTTGGCGTCCTCGGGACCGACCGTCAGGACCGTGATCTCCGCGTCGTCGGCCTCGTCGGCGATCTGCAGCGCCTGCTCGACCGCGTACTCGTCCAGCTCCGACAGCAGGCCGTCGACGTCGTCGCGGTCGACGGTCAGGTCATCGGCGAAGTGCCGGTCGCCGGTGGCGTCGGGCACGTACTTCACACAGACAACGATCCTCAAGCTCACGCCGGCTCTCCTACACATCGTCATAACTGGGCTGCCTTGTTGCACGCAGCATAGGCGCCTGATGGGACGGTTTCCGCTCGGGGCGGCGGCCGCCCCGGGCGAAATATTACTCGTCAGTACACCCAGTGCCTTCCCAGTAAGCAAGCGCTTTGAACTGTGACCTTGCCAACGCTGAGTAACCGGGGTGTACGTACAGGATCCCTCAGTCCCGCAGCCCGCTGAACCGCCCCTGGTGGTACAGCAGCGGCCGCCCCGGGCCGTCCGGATCGCCGGCCACCGCCTGGGCCACGACGATGCGGTGGTCACCGGCGGGGACACGGGCCACGACGCGGCACACCAGCCAGGCCAGTACGCCGTCGAGGAGGGGTACGCCGTCGGGGCCGGGGTACCAGCGCGTCGGCGGGGCGAAGCGGTCGGCGCCGCTGCGCGCGAAGGTGGCGGCCAGCTCCCGCTGGTGCTCGCCGAGTATGTGGACGCCGATGTGCTCGGCCTCCGCCAGGACCGGCCAGCTGGAGGACGAGGTGCCCACACCGAACGAGATCAGCGGGGGCTCGGCGGCGACCGAGGTCAGGGAGGTAGCGGTGAAGCCGACGGGCCGCTCGCCGTGCGCCGTGATGACGGCGACACCCGCGGCGTGCCGCCGGAAGACGGAGCGGAGGAGGTCGGGGTCGGCATGCTGCTGCCGGGAAGGAACGTCGAGTTCGGACGGGGCCGTCATGGGACGCCAGCCTTTCGATGCGCGGCGGGTGCGGTCAAGGCAGACTCCGCGAAGTAGATGCGAGATGCGTCACGGCCGGTCACACCGCGTGGCCCAGGGCCGCGATGACATCGGCCTTGCGCGGCTGGCCCGCCGCCCTGCGCACGATCCGGCCCGCGCGGTCCAGCACCAGCACGGTCGGGGTCCTGGCGATGCCCAGGGCGCGGACCAGCCCGAGGCGCTCCTCGGCGTCGATCTCGATATGAGCCACGCCCCCGACCATGCCCGCCACCTCGGCGAGAACGCGCCGGGTCGCACGGCAGGGCTGGCAGAAGGCGCTGGAGAACTGCACGAGCGTGGCCCTCTCCCCGAGGGCCGCCCCCAGCAGCTCGGGACCCAGCACGTCCGCCGCTGGCGCACCACCCACGTCCTCCACACCCTCCACGTCCTTCGTCACCGCTTCCGCCCTCCGTTCGACGCCGCCGTCCCGTGCAGCGCCGATGGGGCCCGCGCTGATTCCCGCAGCCCTGGCGAGCGGCCACGACGTGACAAGAATCTCCTCTCCCGGCGGCGCCAGGACTGGCCTGCGGGGCGGACATGCGGCACGATCTGCCCCATGCCGGATACCTACGGCTGCGTAACTTCCGCCGGGAGAACCTCCCCAGGCATCGACGAAGAAGGGTCTTCTCCTGTGGCAGAACTCGTCTATCGGCCGGTCATCGGCGCCGCTCTCACGATGTTCAAGGCGCTCGACCTGAAGATCGACACTCAGGGTTCGGAGAACATCCCGCGCAGCGGCGGGGCGGTGCTGGTGAGCAACCACATCAGCTACCTGGACTTCATCTTCTCGGGTCTCGCGGCGCTGCCGCAGAAGCGCCTGGTGCGCTTCATGGCCAAGGACGCGGTGTTCCGGCACAAGATCTCCGGGCCGCTGATGCGCGGGATGAAGCACATCCCGGTCGACCGCGAGCAGGGCGAGGCCGCGTACCACCACGCGCTCGAGTCGCTGCGCGCCGGCGAGATCATCGGGGTGTTCCCCGAGGCGACCATCTCGCAGTCGTTCACGCTCAAGAGCTTCAAGTCGGGCGCGGCGCGCCTGGCCCAGGAGGCCGGCGTGCCGCTGATCCCGATGGCGCTGTGGGGAACCCAGCGGCTGTGGACCAAGGGCCGGCCGCGCAACTTCAAGCGCAGCCACATCCCGGTGACGATCCGGGTCGGCGAGCCGGTGGAGGCGCCCACCGACCAGTACGCGGGCGCGATCACGCGGCGTCTGCGCGAGCGGGTGCAGGAGCTGCTGGAGGCGGCGCAGCGCGCCTACCCGGTGCGGCCGAAGGACGCGGCCGACACGTGGTGGGTGCCGGCCCATCTCGGCGGTACGGCTCCGACGCCGGCCGAGCTGCGCGAAGCCCGCTGAACCGCCGCGTACCGGCGCTCCGCGGTCAGAGCTCAGAGCTCCGTCGGGAGCGTCTTCCACAGGTACTCGCGGTCGCGGGCGACCCGCAGGGCGTTCAGGACGACCGGGTGCGGTGCGGCGTACAGCACCGGGTAGTCGACCTCGTCGAACTCCGGGCGTACGGGATAGGCCAGCTGCTCGTGGTCGAGGACGAACTGGGCGTCGAGGCCCCGCGTGTTGCCGCGCGGGTCCTGGCGCGCCCACGCGCCCCGGCCGGGCAGCCGGACGGCGATCAGGCCGTGCAGCGCCGGGTTGGTGCCGTCCTCGTCGGTGAGCCGCTGGTAGCACAGGGCGGTGGGGATGGAGCGGGCGCGCAGCAGCGCGGCGAGCGCGTGGGACTTGGCGTAGCAGGTCCCGACGCGCAGCTCCAGCACGTCGGAGGCGCGCCACGGGACGCGCGGGTCGTCGGCGTCGGCGGAGTGGGCGACGGCGTCGCGGACGAATTCGAAGGCAGCCTTGGCGTATGAATATGCATCGGCGTGCTCGACGGTGAGCCGCGCCGCGATGCCTCGCACCCGTGCGTGCTCATGATCGATGGCGTCGTCGACGGCGAGATAGGCGGAGAGCTCCGGGGTCTGCTGCATCAGCTCCATACCCTCAGACCCTAAGGAAGCGATCGGCCGGAAGTCAATGAATTTCCGGCCGATCGCATTTTTATGCACTATTTCAGAGGTGCGGCGCTCAGCGTGCCATCTCTTCCTTCAGCGCCAGCAGGAAGGCGTCGACGTCGTCCTCGGTGGTGTCGAAGGAGCACATCCAGCGGACGTCGCCCGCCGCCTCGTTCCAGAAGTAGAAGCGGAAGCGCTCCTGGAGCCGCAGGGTCACCTCGTGCGGCAGCCGCGCGAAGACCGCGTTCGCCTGGACCGGATGGAGGATCTCCACCCCGTCCACCGCGCGCACGCCCTCCGCGAGGCGCTGCGCCATCGCGTTGGCGTGCCGGGCGTTGCGCAGCCACAGGTCCTTGGCGAGCAGCGCCTCGAACTGCACCGACACGAACCGCATCTTGGACGCGAGCTGCATCGACATCTTGCGCAGGTGCTTCATGTGGCGGACCGCGTCCGGGTTGAGGACCACCACGGCCTCGCCCATCATCATGCCGTTCTTGGTGCCGCCGAAGCTCAGGACGTCCACGCCGACCGCGTTGGTGAACGCCCGCATCGGGACGTTCAGCGACGCGGCCGCGTTGGCTATCCGGGCGCCGTCGAGATGGACCTTCATGCCGAGGCCGTGGGCGTGCTCGACGATCGCGCGGATCTCGTCCACCGTGTAGACGGTGCCGAGCTCCGTGTTCTGGGTGATCGAGACGACCTGCGGCATGGCGCGGTGCTCGTCGTCCCAGCCGAACGCCTGCCGGTCGATGAGCTCGGGCGTCAATTTGCCGTCCGGGGTGGGGACGGTCAGCAGCTTCAGCCCGGCCATGCGCTCCGGCGCGCCGCCCTCGTCCACGTTGATGTGCGCGGACTCGGCGCAGATCACCGCGCCCCAGCGGTCGGTGAGCGCCTGGAGGGCCGTGACGTTGGCGCCCGTCCCGTTGAAGACGGGGAAGGCCTCGGCGGTCGGGCCGAAGTGGCTGTGCATGACCCGCTGGAGGTGCTCGGTGTACACGTCCTCGCCGTAGGCGACCTGGTGGCCGCCGTTGGCGAGGGCGATCGCGGCGAGGATCTCCGGGTGGACGCCGGCGTAGTTGTCGCTGGCGAAGCCCCGTACACCCGGGTCGTGGTGGCGGCGGGCATCGGTCTTCATGCCGGGGGTCACGGCGTGGATCACGGCTTGGGGGTCAGCCACAGGCGCTGTCCATTCACTTCCTGGGCGGGCTTCTCCCAGAGCCCGGCGATGGCGTCGGCCAGGTCCTTGGCGTCCGTGAAGCCCGCGAACTTCGCATTCGGGCGCTCGGCGCGCATGGCGTCGTGCACCAGTGCCTTGATCACCAGGATGGCAGCAGCGGCCTTGGGCCCCGCCTCGCCCCCCGCCTTGCGGAAGGCGTCGCCGAGGGCGAGCGTCCACGCCTCGGCCGCCGCCTTGGCGGCGCCGTACGCGGCGTTGCCGGCGGTCGGCTTGGTCGCGCCGGCGGCGCTGACCAGGATGTAGCGGCCGCGGTCGCTGCGCAGCAGCCCGTCGTGGAAGGCGAGCGAGGTGTGCTGGACCGTGCGGATCAGCAGCCGCTCCAGCAGGTCCCAGTCGGCGAGGTTCGTCTCGGGGAAGGAGGCGCTGCCGCGCCAGCCGCCGACAAGGTGGACGAGACCGTCGATGCGGCCGAACTCCTTCTCGGTCTTGTCGGCCCACTCCCGCGTGGCGTTCAGGTCGAGGAGGTCGACGATGTCCCCGGTGACCGTGGCGCCGCCGTGCATGTACCGGGCGGCGTCGACCGCCTCGGCCAGGCGCTCGGGGTCGTAGTCGGCGCCGACGACCGTCGCGCCCGCCGCCGCCAGCCGCAGCAGGGTGGCGCGCCCGGCCGGGCCCGCCGCTCCGGCCACCGCGATGACCGCGCCTTCGAGGGCACCGTTGCCGTTGCCGTTCCCGTTTCCGTTCATGGGCGTCGCCTCCTCCTCCGTACGAGAGCTCACGCGGCGACCTGCTCGGCGCTCTGCGCGGTGATCCCCTTGGCGGAGGCGATCACGCTCTTGAGCTTCTTGGCGAGCGCCTCATAGAACATGCTGAGCGGAAACTCGTCCGGAAGCACGTCGTCCACGAGTTTCCGCGGCGGCAGGCTCAGGTCGAGGGCGTCGGGGCCCTTGGCCCAGCGGGAGCCCGGGTGCGGGGCGAGGTAGGTGGAGACGAGGTCGTACGCCGCGAACCAGTGGACGAGCTTGGGGCGGTCGATTCCGTCGCGGTAGAGCTTCTCGATCTCCGCGCACAGCTGGTTCGTGACCTGCGGGGCCCGCTCCCAGTCGATCTTCAGCGTGTTGTCGGTCCAGCGCAGCACGTCGTGCTTGTGGAGGTACGCGAAGAGCAGCTGGCCGCCGAGGCCGTCGTAGTTGCGGTTGCGGTCGCCGGAGACCGGGAAGCGGAACATCCGGTCGAACAGCACGGCGTACTGCACGTCGCGGCCGTGGGCGTTGCCCTCGGCGTCCAGCTTCACGGCCTCCTTGAAGGCGGTGAGGTCGCAGCGCAGCTCCTCCAGGCCGTACATCCAGAACGGCTGGCGCTGCTTGATCATGAAGGGGTCGAACGGCAGGTCGCCGTGGCTGTGGGTGCGGTCGTGGACCATGTCCCAGAGCACGAACGCCTTCTCGCACCGCTCCTGGTCGCCGAGCATCTCGCGAATGTCGTCCGGCAGGTCGATGCCGAGGATGTCCACGGCCGCCTCGGTGACGCGGCGGAAGCGGGCGGCCTCGCGGTCGCAGAAGATGCCGCCCCAGCTGAAGCGCTCGGGGGCCTCGCGGACGGCGATGGTCTCCGGGAAGAGGACGGCCGAGTGGGTGTCGTACCCGGCGGTGAAGTCCTCGAAGGTGATGCCGCAGAAGAGCGGGTTGTCGTAGCGGGTCGCCTCCAGCTCGGCGAGCCACTCCGGCCACACCATGCGCAGCACGACGGCTTCGAGGTTGCGGTCCGGGTTGCCGTTCTGCGTGTACATCGGGAACAGCACGAGGTGCTGGCGGCCGTCCACGCGCTGGGCGGCGGGCTGGAACGCGAGCAGCGAGTCCAGGAAGTCGGGCACGGCGTAGCCGCTCGCGGCCCACTTGCGCAGGTCGGCGACGGCGGCGCGGTGGTACGCGGCGTCGTGCGGCAGCAGCGGCGACAGCTGCTCCACGGCGGCGGCGACGCGGTCGAGCGCGGCGTCGACCGTGGCGCGGGCGGGGGCGCCCTCGGCGTCGAGGTCTATGGAGCCGTCGGCGGACTGCCAGGGGCGGATCTCTTCCACGGCATTCTTGAGCACGGGCCAGGCAGGGTGGTCGATCACCCTGGCGTCCGGCCGGTTGTCCGCCCCGGCGTCGGTGGACACCGCACCACCGGCAGCGTCCTGCACAAGAATTTCCGTCATCACTCTTCCTCCACGGGAGAACCTCGCGTTAAGGCACCGTATCCATGGGCGGTTCTCCGCCACAAGGGGAGTAAGAATAAATTATCCTGCCGACCCCCCTCCGCCACCGCTGTTTTTCCTGTCCGAGGGGGTGTGGGCGGGGGCATCACGCGCCGGACGGCGATACGGCCCCGGGGCCGGTTCCGGCCACGATCGCCCCTACCCCGTCCGCGACGGCCGACACGGCACGCCCACGTACGGGTGAGGACGGGTGCGCCGGGGGCGCACGGAAGGGGAAGCGGCCTACTCCATTCCGCCCCCGCGCGACCGGTTCCGCACCAGGAGGCGGCCGTTAGGCTGCTGCGACCGTGCCGCGCGGCGGGACCCGGAGCCCGGCCGCGCTCCCGGCCCTCGACGGAAGCGAGAAGATCTTGAGTTTCGTCACCATCGGTCATCGCGGAGTCATGGGTGTGGAACCGGAGAACACCCTCCGCTCCTTCCGCCGCGCCGAGCGCGTCGGCATGGATGCCATCGAGCTCGACCTCCATCTGAGCAAGGACGGGGCGCTCGTCGTCATGCACGACGCCGACGTCGACCGCACGACCGACGGCACCGGCCCGATCGCCGACAAGACCCTCGACGAGCTGCGCGCCCTCGACGCGGGCCTGGGCGAGCGGATCCCCGTCTTCGAGGAGGTCCTGGACGCGGTGGACGCGCCGCTCCAGGCGGAGATCAAGGACGTGGCGGCGGCCCGCGCGCTCGCCGAGGTGATGCACCGGCGCGGCCTGACCGGCCGGGTCGAGGTGTCGTCCTTCCATGACGAGGCGGTCGCGGAGATCGCCCGGCTGGTGCCCGGCGTACGGACCGTGCTCATCGCCAGCCGCTGGGAGGCGCACACGCGGGCGGACGTCGCGGACGTCGCGGACATCGTGGACCGGGCACGGGCCGTGGGCGCCGCCACGCTGGCGCTGAACATCCGCCGGCTGACCCTGGAGACCGCCGAGCGGGCGCGGGAGGCGGAGCTGCGGATCATCGGCTGGGTGGTCAACACGCAGCAGCACCTGCGGCTGGCGCGCGCCCTGGAGCTGGACGGGGTGACCACCGACCACCCGGAGATCCGCCGCACGAGCCGGTTCACCGCCTGAGGTCTCCCCCTGGGCTCGCCGCGCACGGCGCCCGCCGCGGCCGCTGCGGTCCCGTTCGTCACAGGTGTAACCGAAATGCGCTCGGGAACCCGCGAGGTGTCCCAGCCATCCAGGACACCGGAACGGACGGAACGGACACATATGAGCAGCGGCTTCATGGGCCCGGAAGGCTTCGGCCCCGACGCCTTCAGCGAGTTCCTGGCCCGTTTCTTCGGCGGCGGAACATCATCTTCGTCCGGATCGGGCCGGTCCGGGCCCCGGTACATCGACATCGGCCGGCTCATGAGCGAGCCGGCCCGCCGGATGGTCGGCGACGCCGCCTCGTACGCGGCCGAGCACGGCAGCCCGGATCTGGAGACCGAGCACCTGCTGCGGGCCGCGCTGACCACCGAGCCGACCCGCGACCTGATCGCCCGCGCGGGCGCCGACCCCGACGCGCTGGTCGCGGAGATCGACCGGACGGCCGGTGAGGGGCCTCCGCAGTCCCGGATCGCCGTCACCCCGGCGGTCAAGCGCGCGCTGCTCGACGCCCACGACCTGGCCCGGCACACCGGTGCCTCCTACATCGGCCCCGAGCACGTGCTCGCGGCGCTCGCCGCCAACCCCGACTCGGCGGCGGGGCGCATCCTGACGCAGGCCCGGTTCGACCCCGGTGCCGTGCCGGGCGCGTCGGGCACCCCGCGCGTGCCGCCCGGCGGATGGTCGGACTCCGGCGTGGACCACCGGCCGCTACCGCAGCGCAGCACCCCGAACCTCGACAAGTACGGGCGCGACCTCACCGACATGGCCAAGGAGGGCCGGATCGACCCGGTCATCGGCCGCGAGCTGGAGATCGAGCAGACGGTCGAGGTGCTCTCCCGGCGCGGCAAGAACAACCCCGTCCTGATCGGCGACGCGGGCGTCGGCAAGACCGCCATCGTCGAGGGGCTGGCGCAGCGCATCGTCGAGGGAGACGTGCCGCACACGCTGCGCGACCGCCGGGTGGTGGCGCTGGACCTGTCGGGCGTGGTGGCCGGAACCCGCTACCGCGGCGACTTCGAGGAGCGGATGAACGCGATCATCGACGAGATCCGGTCCCACACGGACGACCTCGTCGTCTTCATCGACGAACTCCACACGGTCGTCGGCGCGGGCGGCGGCAGCGGCGGCTCCGAGAGCGGCTCCATGGACGCGGGCAACATGCTCAAGCCCGCCCTCGCCCGCGGCGAGCTGCACGTCATCGGCGCCACGACGATGGAGGAGTACCGCCGCTACATCGAGAAGGACGCGGCGCTCGCCCGGCGCTTCCAGCCCATCCTGGTGCCCGAGCCCAGCCCCGAGGACGCGCTGGAGATCCTGCGCGGACTGCAGGACCGGTACGAGGCCCACCACCAGGTCCGGTACGCGCCCGAGGCGCTGCTCGCGGCCGTGGAGCTGTCCGACCGGTACATCACCGAACGGTTCCTGCCGGACAAGGCGATCGACCTCATCGACCAGGCGGGCGCACGGGTGCGGCTGCGCGCCAACTCGGGCGACGCGGACATCCGGGTCCTGGAGCGCCAGCGCGAGCAGCTGGTGCGCGACAAGGACCAGGCGGTGGCGGCGGAGCAGTACGAGAAGGCCACCGAGCTGCGCGACCGGATCCAGGACATCGAGGAACGGATCAAGGCGGGTCGCGGCGAACCGGCGGCCGGGGACGGGCGGGTCCTGGAGGTCACCGCCGAGGACGTCGCCGAGGTGGTCAGCCGGCAGACCGGCATCCCGGTGAGCAGCCTGACGCAGGAGGAGAAGGAGCGGCTGCTCGGCCTCGAGGAGCACCTGCGCAAGCGGGTCATCGGCCAGGACGAGGCGGTCACCGCCGTCTCGCAGGCGGTGCTGCGCTCACGGGCCGGTCTCGCCGACCCGAGCCGGCCCATCGGCAGCTTCCTCTTCCTCGGCCCGACCGGCGTGGGCAAGACCGAGCTCGCGCGGGCGCTGGCGGACGCGCTGTTCGGCAGCGAGGACCGCATGGTGCGCCTGGACATGAGCGAGTTCCAGGAGCGTCACACGGTGAGCCGCCTGGTCGGCGCGCCCCCCGGGTACGTCGGCCACGAGGAGGCGGGGCAGCTCACGGAGGCGGTGCGCCGCCACCCGTACTCGCTGCTTCTGCTGGACGAGGTGGAGAAGGCCCACCCGGACGTCTTCAACATCCTGCTCCAGGTGCTGGACGACGGGCGGCTGACCGATTCGCAGGGCCGCACCGTCGACTTCAAGAACACGGTCATCGTGATGACCAGCAACCTCGGCTCCGACGCCATCGGCACCGGCCGCGGCCTGCTGGGCTTCGGCGCGACGGACACCGAGGCGGAGGACGAGGCGATGCGCGAGCGGGCGCTGCGGCCGCTGCGCGAGCACTTCCGCCCCGAGTTCCTCAACCGCATCGACGAGATCGTCATCTTCCGGCGCCTCGACGAGGAGCGGCTGCGGCAGATCACCGACCTCCTGCTGGAGGAGACGCGGCGCCGGCTGCGCGCCCAGGACATCACGCTGGAGTTCGCACCGGACGCGGTCGACTGGATCGCCCGCCGCGGCCACCAGCCCGAGTACGGCGCACGCCCGTTGCGCCGCACGATCCAGCGCGAGGTGGACAACGAGCTGTCCCGACTCCTGCTGGACGGCCGCCTCCCGGCGGGCGCGCGGGTACGGGTCGGCGTGGCCGACGGCCGGCTGGCGTTCCGCACGGAGGAACCGGCCGAGCCAGGGCCGTCCTAGGGGGTGGTGAGCTCCTTGACCAGGAGCTCGAACTGGAGGTCGTCGCGCTGGGGCACGCCGAAGCGCTCGTCGTCGTACGGGAAGGGGGTCATCTGTCCGGTACGGCGGTAGCCGCGCCGCTCGTACCAGGCGAGCAGCTCCTCGCGGATCGAGATCACCGTCATGTGCATCTCGCGCACGCCCCACTCGGCGACCGCGAGGCGCTCCGCCTCCGCGAGGATCCGCCGGCCGAGGCCGCCGCCCTGGAGGCCGGGGCGGACGGCGAACATGCCGAAGTACGCGGCGTCGCCGCGGTGTTCGAGGTGGCAGCAGGCGATGATCCCGCCGTCGCGCTCGAAGGTCAGCAGGCGGGAGGCGGGCGCGGTGATGATCTGGCGTACGCCCTCGGGGTCGGTCCGCTGCCCCTGGAGGTAGTCGGCCTCGGTGGTCCAGCCGGCGCGGCTGCTGTCACCGCGGTAGGCGGACTGCACCAGCTCGACGAGCGCGGGTACGTCGGCCTCGACGGCGTCGCGATAGGTCAGCTCCCGGGCGTCCTGCGGCGGTGCGGTGTCCATGACCCTCCTCGGTACGGGTGTTCCGCGTGCGAGGGTAACCCGGAGGGGTGACGCGCCTCCCGCGCTCCCCTCGTACGACTCTGCGCCTGTATGCGCCCGCGGCGGTGCGGGCAGCCTCCCCGGAGCCGTCTCGTCGAACGGGGAGGTACGCCGTGCACGGAGCCGCGATGCCGGGCTGGCTGCTGGTGGCGCTGTGCGCGGTGACCGGTGCCTCCTGCGTGGCGCGCATGAGGCGCTGCGCCGGTGCCGAGCGTACGGCGGCGGCGGGCGAGGCCCTGATGGGTTTCGGGATGGCCGCGATGGCGGTGCCCTTCTCCGCGCCGGGGACCTGGCCCGTGTACGCGGTGGTGTTCGGTGCCGCGTCGCTGCACGCCCTGTGGTGGGCGGCCCGGCGCGGGGCCGGTCACCTGCACCACCTCGTCGGGTCGCTGGCCATGGTGTACATGGCGGTGGCGATGGCCGGCGGGAGCGGCGGGGCGCACGCGGGGCACGGCGCCCCCGGCGGGATACCCCTGCTGACGGGGGCGTTGCTGGCGTACTACACGGTGTACGTACTGAGGGCCGGGGCCCGCCTGGCCCCGGTCGCGGTGCCGGTCGCGGTGCTGGTACCGGGGGCGGGTCCGGGCGGTGGGGCCGTGGGTGGCGTGCCCGGGATGGTGCTCGCCTGCCGGGTGTCCATGGGGCTGGCGATGTGGGCGATGCTGCTGTCGCTCTGAAACCGTGGCGTGCGTCACTTGGCGCGCGAGACCGTACCGATGGGTAAGGCGCGCTCATAAGGTGTGGCCCATGGTGGTCTCCCTCGCGCTGCTCACACTCGGCGTTCTGACCGCATGCGCGTCCCCGCGGCTGCTGGCCCGGGCCGACTGGGCGGAGCGCGAGCCGGTGGTGGCGCTGTGGGTGTGGCAGTGCGTGGTGGCCTCGGTGCTGGTGAGCTTCGGCCTGTCGATGACGTTCAGCGCGGCGGCCGCCTGGCAGGCGGTGCGCGGGCACGTCTTCGCCCCGGCGCCGCGGGGCGTGGTGGAGGCGTACGCCCTGGCCGAGCACGGCCCGTGGTCCGCCGTGCTGGCGGTGTTGCTGGCCTGCGGCGGACTGTGGAGCGCCGCCATGCTCACGCGCGAGGTACGCCGGGCCCGGGCGCGCCGCCGCCGACGCCGCGCCGAACTCCTCGTACGGGCACCGCTGTTGCCGGGCGAGGAGAGGTACGAGGAACCTCTGGTGCTGCTGGAGGGCCACCGCCCGGACGCCTGGTGGCTGCCGGGCGCCGAGCCGCGGCTCGTCGTCACCACGGCCGCGCTGCGCCGCCAGAAGGGGCGTCAGCTCGATGCGGTGCTCGCCCACGAGCAGGGGCACGCGCGCGCCCGGCACGACTGGCTGCTGCACTGCTCGGCGGCGCTGGCCACGGGCTTTCCGCAGGTGCCGGTGTTCGCGGCGTTCCGCGACGAGATGCACCGGCTGGTGGAGCTGGCGGCCGACGACGTGGCGTCGCGGCGGTACGGACGGCTGACGATCGCGCTGGCGCTGGTGGAACTGAACGAGCACCGGGGCGTGTTCGGTCCGGGCCCCGCCCCGGACGCCCAGCTGCCGCAGCGGGTGAACCGGCTGCTGGCGGCCGCCCCCCGCCTCACGGCCGGCCGTCGGCTGCGGTTGACGGCGGCCGCCGCGCTGGTGCCGGTGGTGCCGGTGCTGGTGGCGTTCGTCCCGGCGCTCCGGGCGCTCGGTTAGGGCTGGGCGAAGGCGGGGGCAGGGCCGAGGTGGGAGCGCCCTGTTAAGGGTCCCGGTTGTCGGGGAGGATCAGAGCATGCGCTCCCCCACACTCCCTCCGCCCACACGCACCCCGTCCGCCTCCGCCGCCGCGCTGGGATCCGGTGCCCTCGCGGGGGTGCTGCTGGTGCTGGTGGCGGTCGAATGGGGTCCGCTGGTCGCCTTCGACCGGGCCGTGGCCGACGGGTTGCACGACTCGGCCGTGCGGAGCCCCGTGCTCACGCGCGTCAACCGGGTGCTGAGCGACTGGGTGTGGGATCCGTGGACCATGCGCGCCCTGACGGCGCTGTCCGTGGTGTGGCTCTGGTCGGCCCGGGAGCGGCTCCTCGCGGTGTGGACGGGGGCGGTGAGCGTGGTCGGGGCGGCCGTCCAGCAGACGCTCAAGACGGTGGTCGGCCGGGACCGGCCGCAGTGGCGGGACCCCGTGGACACCGCCCACTTCGCGGCCTTCCCCTCCGGGCACGCGATGACGGCGGCGCTCACCTTCGGGCTGTTGCTGTGGCTGCTGGCGCGGTACGGAAGGGGTCCCGGCACCCGCGCGTGGCGCGTGGTCGCGGTGGCCGGTGCCGTGTCGGTGGCGGGCGTCGGGCTGACGCGGGTGTACCTGGGGGTGCACTGGGCGACGGACGTCGTCGGGGGCTGGCTCCTCGGGGCCTGCCTGGTGGCCGTCGCCGTCCTGGCGTACGAACGGACGGTGTTGTCGCGCCGGGGCTGACCGGGCAAGGATCCCGGCATGACGATCCGCTGCGTCCTCTTCGACTTCTCCGGCACCCTGTTCCGCATCGAGCCGGCCGAGTGCTGGCTGCGCACCGTCCTGGAGGCCTCCGGGATCACCGCCCCGCCCGCCGCCGTCGCCCGCTGGGCCGAGGAGCTGGAGGCCGCCGGGGCCCTGCCGGGGGGCGGCGCCCCGCGCCGCGTGCCGGAGCACCTGGCGGAGCAGTGGGCGACCCGCGACGTCACCGCGGACCACCACCGCACGCTGTACACGGCTCTGGCGCGCCAGGTGGAGCTGCCCGACCCCGTGCTGTACGACGCGCTGTACGACCGCCACATGACCCCGGAGGCCTGGGAGCCGTACCCGGACGCGCGCGAGGTGCTCGCCGCGCTGCGCGAACGCGGCGTCGGCGTCGCCGTGGTCAGCAACATCGGCTGGGACCTGCGCCCGGTGTTCCGGGCGCACGGGCTGGACCGCTTCGTGGACGCCTACGCCCTGTCGTACGAACACGGGGTGCAGAAACCGGACGGGTGGCTGTTCCGGACGGCGTGCGAGGCGCTCGGGCAGGAGCCGCGGCACGCGCTGATGGTGGGCGACGACCGCTATGCGGACGGCGGCGCGGCGGACATCGGATGCGCGGTGCACTTCGTGGACCACCTGCCGGCGCGTGAGCGGCCGGCGGCGCTGCGCCCGGTGCTGGACCTGCTGTAGGCCATGGGACCGGACGATCCCCCGCGTCGCCCGGTCCGCATGACACCACCCCCCGCCGGACAGCCGCAGGGGCGTCGCGCGAGGATGCCCTGAGTATATTGGCTGAGAGCCAGTCAACGCAGGAGTTAAAGCATGTCCCCGCGGAGCGCATCGGTCAATGAAGAACTGCGGCGGCGTTCCCGGGAGCGGCTGCTGCAGGCGACGGTGGAGCTGGTCGGCGAACGGGGCTACGAGGCGACCACGCTCGCGGACATCGCGGACCGGGCGGGCTCGGCGCGCGGGCTGGTCTCGTACTACTTCCCCGGCAAGCGCCAGCTCCTCCAGTCCGCGGTGCACCGGCTGATGCACCTGACGCTGGAGGCGGCCCTGGAGCGCGAGCCGCGCACCGACGACGGCCGCGAGCGTCTGGCGCGCGCCATCGACGCGATCCTGGACCTGGCGGTGCAGCGGCCGGTCCTGATGCGTACGCACATGGCGGGGATCCTCCAGGCGGAGGGGTTCGTGCAGTGCCCCGAGCAGCAGCGGCTGGCCGCCCTGCTGCGGGACACGGTGGCCCGCTCCGGGGTGCGTGACGTGGACGCGGACTATCCGCTGCTGCGGGCGCTGCTGATGGGCGCGGTCTTCGCGGTGCTGCTGCCGGGCGCGCCGATGCCGCGGGCGCGGCTGCGCGCGGAGCTGTTCCAGCGGTACGGGCTGGACTGGGAGCTCGGTGTTCCGCCGGACGGCGGTCCGGACGACGGGCCGTCCGACGGAACGCGGGACCGGGCGGACGGTCAGTCGTCGTCTTCGTCGTCGTAATCGTCGTCGTAGTCGTCGTCGTAGTCGTCGAAGTAATCCGGCTGCGTCTGCACGTTGAGCTCGTGCATCCGCACCCGCTTCGCCGCGTCCGTACGCCGGTCGTCGAGCCGGAGGACGTCGAAGCCCTTGCGCTCGTCGTTCGAGTAGATGTGGCCGTTGTAGTAGTACGCCGACCAGGAGCCGCCGGTGGTGAGCTTGTCGGTGGTGAGGGGGCCGCGCTCGAAGTAGGCGATCTCCCTGGGCTTGGCCGAGTCGGTGAAGTCCCAGACGGAGAGGCCGCCCTGGTACCAGGCCTGGACCATGATGTCCCTGCCCTTGACCGGGATGAGCGAGCCGTTGTGGGCGACGCAGTTCTCGGTGTCCGCCTGGTGGCGGTCGATCTTGAAGTAGCTGCGGAAGACGAGCTTGCGCTGGTCGCCCTTGCCGACGACGTCGTAGATGCCGTCGGCGCCGCGGTTCGGTCCGGTGCGTTCGTTGCAGGTGGCGCCGACGCCGCCGCCGAGCTCGTCGGTGAAGACGACCTTGTTCGCCTTCTGGTTGAAGGTCGCCGAGTGCCAGAAGGCGAAGTTGACGTTGTCCTGGACGCGGTCGATGACCTTGGGGTTCTCCGGGTCCTCGATGTTCATGAGGATGCCGTCGCCCATGCAGGCGCCGGCGGCGAGGTTCTTGGAGGGCAGCACCGTGATGTCGTGGCAGCCGGTGGTCTTGGAGACGCCCGGGTTGGTGGGGCCGCCCGGGTTGCCGCCGCCGTCGGGGCCTTCACCCGGGAAGAGCACCGGGAAGGTGACGACCGCCGCCTTCTCGGGCGCCTTGCGCGGCACCTTGATGATCGAGATGCCGTCGTGCGGCGGTTGGCAGTCGGGGAAGGCGGCGCTGGGCGCGTACGAGGAGACGTAGACGTAGACGTTCCGGCGCTCCGGCACCAGCGTGTGGGTGTGCGAGCCGCAGGCGGTCTCGACGGCGGCGACGTACCGCGGGTTGCGGACGTCGCTGATGTCGAAGATCTTCATGCCCTCCCAGGAGGACTTCTCGGTCGCGGGCTGCGAGGTGCTGCTGCACGAGCTGTCGCTGCGCGAGGAGTCGGTGGAGAGGAAGAGCAGGTCACCGGAGACGGAGACGTCGTTCTGGGCGCCGGGGCAGAGGACCTGGGCGACGGTGACCGGTGCCTTGGGGTTGCTGATGTCGAAGACGCGGAAGCCGTCGTAGTTGCCGGAGAAGGCGTACTTCCCCTGGAAGGCCAGGTCGGAGTTGATGCCGGTGAAGGCGTCGTGCGGGACGTTGGCGAGGTGGGTGATGTTGGCGCTGTGGACCACCTGGTCCACGCCGGGTATCTCACCGCTGCGGATGGCCGCCCGGACTTCCGCCTCCGTTTGTGCCGAGACGCTCTCCGGGGCGGCCGGTACGTCGCCGGGGTCGGGCGTGGCGGCCGCGGGACCGGCCGTCAGCAGGGTCGCGAGCAATCCGGCCGCGGCGGTGGCCACGGCGAGACGCCTGCGCCGCCGCGCGTGAGTGGTGCGCAACGAGGTCACTGCGTCCTCCCTTGGGTCCGTTCGGAGTTGAACGGGTTGCGGACCCCGGCAGTATGTTGCTTTGCATGCACATCTCAACAGAGGCCCTGCGCAGTCGTTGAGGAGAGTTTTCGACCGGGGGGCGCGCGAAGGGGCCGTCCCGGGGCAGGATGACCACCGGCCGGTCCACGTGCCCCTGGAGGTTCGTCGTGTTGCACCGCTCGCACCGCATCAGTGCCGCGCGTGTCCGCGGATCCGACGTCGCCGTGGCGGTCCTCGCCGCCGTACTGGCCCTGGGCGCCTGCGAGTCGGCGCCGACGCGGCCCGACGACCGCGCGCAGGCCAAGGGGGACGGGGGCGGGGGCGGAGTGGTCGTGGCACCCGGAAAGCCCGGCGAACCGGCCAGGACCTTGTCGCCGGAGCAGGCCGCCAAGGAGCTCCCCGACGACAGGCCGAACACGGCGGACTTCACGTACGCCCGCATGATGATCGTCCACCACGGCCAGGCGCTGACGATGGCCGCGCTCGCGCCGGAGCAGGCCGCGTCGGAGCAGGTGAGGAAGGTGGCGGCGCGGATCGCCGCGGCGCAGCGGCCGGAGATCGACGCGATGAAGGGCTGGCTGGAGAACAACAAAGGCCCCACCCCGGACAGCGGGCACGACCACGGTTCCATGCCCGGGATGGCGACCGAGGCGCAGCTGGACCAGCTGCGCGCGGCGCGCGGCAAGGCGTTCGACGAGCTGTTCCTGAAGCTGATGATCACCCACCACCAGGGCGCGATCACCATGGCCACGGAGGTGCTGTCCGAGGGCAACAACGTCCAGGTCGAGGAGATGGCGAACGATGTGATCGCGCAGCAGACCGCCGAGATCAACCGGATGCGCTCCATGTGAGCGCGCGCCGTCCGGGGCGGCGAGAACTGGGGCTTCCGCCCCGGATGGCGCGCGCATCTCCCGCGACGGGCGCGGCGGTGCGATGCTGGAAATCCCTGCGGGAAGGAGCGCGGCCGTGCTTCGAATCGCCGTCGTCGGGTCCGGGCCGAGCGGGGTCTACACCGCCCAGTCGCTGGTGGAGCAGACCCGCGTGCCGGACGTCCGCGTCCACGTCCTGGACCGGCTCCCCTGTCCGTACGGGCTCGTACGGTACGGGGTCGCGCCGGACCACGAGAAGATCAAGTCCCTCCAGAACAACCTGCGCACGGTCCTGGAGCACGAGCGGATCGGCTTCGTCGGCAACGTCGAGGTCGGCGCCCGGGGCGTGACGCCGCAGCGGCTGCTGGAGCTGTACCACGCGGTCGTGTACTGCGTCGGCGCGGCGCGCGACCGCAAGCTGGGCGTGCCGGGCGAGGACCTGCCGGGCAGCTACTCGGCCACGGACTTCGTCTCCTGGTACAGCGCCCACCCGGACGCCGCCGAGAACGGCTTCGGCGTCGCGCTCGCCGCCCGCTCGGCGGTGGTGATCGGGGTCGGGAACGTGGCGGTGGACGTGGCCCGGATCCTCGCCCGGGGCCCGCAGGAGCTGCACCCCACCGACGTGCCGCAGGCGGCGCTGGGCGCGCTGGCGGCGAGCCGGGTGCGCGAGGTGCACATGGTGGGGCGGCGGGGGCCCTCGCAGGCGAAGTTCACCACCAAGGAGCTGCGGGAGCTGGGCGCGATGCCGCAGGCCCGGGTGGAGGTCGACCCCGCGGACCTGGCGCTCGACCCGGCGTACGCGGACCCGGCGGGGCTGCCGGCGGTCAACCGGCGCAATGTGGAGGTGGTGCGCGCCTGGGCGGAGAGCACCGCGTGGGAGCCGCGGGAGCGGGTCATCCGGGTGCGGTTCTTCCTGCGCCCGGTGGAGGTGCTGGAGCGCGGCGGCCGGGTGGCCGGGGTGCGCTTCGAGCGGACCGTGCCGGACGGCGCGGGCGGGGTGCGCGGGACCGGCGCGTACGAGGACGTCGAGGCCCAGCTGGTGCTGCGGGCGGTCGGGTACCGCGGGGTGCCGCTGGAGGGCCTGCCGTTCGACGCCGCGCGCGGCACGGTGCCGCACGCGGCGGGGCGGGTGCTGCGGGACGGCGCTCCGTCGCCGGGCGAGTACGTCGCGGGGTGGATCAAGCGCGGCCCGACGGGCGTGATCGGCACGAACCGGCCCTGCGCCAAGGAGACGGCCACCTCGCTCCTGGACGACGCGGCGCTGCTGCTGCGCCGCCCGGTGGCGGACGATCCGCTCGCCGCGCTGCGGAGCTGGGGGCTGCAGCCGGTGGAGTGGCCCGGGTGGCTCTCCATCGAGCAGGCGGAGGCAGCGCTCGGCCGCACCCTGGGGCGCTCCACGGTCAAGATCGCCGACTGGGCGGAGCTGCTGGGGGCCGCGGGGGTGAACGGGTAGTCCTCGGGTGGCGTACGGAGGCGCGCACCACGGTCAGGAGAACGGCAGGGAGCCCAGGTCGCCGTCGACGACGGTGCTGACGATCGGAGGCCGGCCCCACAGCGCCAGGATCTCGTTCGAGAGGTCGACGAGCCGCTCGTGGTCGCGCAGGCCGTGCGTGGTGATGCCGGCCGCCGCCAGGCTGCGGGGCACGGCACCGGCGTCCAGCAGGGTCCGCCATTCCGCCGGTCCGATCTCCAGGTACTCCAGCCCGGTGAGGCGGCCTATCTGCCGTGGATCGGCGAGGGTGCCCGGATAGGCCGTGAGGGTGCGCAGACGCGGCAGCCCGACCACAGGGGTCAGATCGACCGGCGGGTCGTCCCACACCCCGATGCAGAGCACCTCCAGCCCGGGATGCGCGGCGGCCTCGACGCTCCGCAGGTGTGCCACGTTGACGTGGGCCACGGCCGGCCCCTCCCGCCGCCCGCGGGGCCGGTTCCGCCGGCGGCGCCGCGGCTCGACCCCCCGGACCAGGTCGGTGAGCGAGTCGGCGATCAACTCAGCGCCGCGGAACTCCTCGTGGCTCAGCATCACGATCTGACCCGTCCGGCCCGCGGGCCCCGGGGTCAGGTCGACAGCGAGCCGGTCGCCACCGCCGTTGTCGCCGAACACGATCCAGCCGGGCGAGCCGACGAGGCCCTGGACGGCGCTGTCGGGCGGGGTGACGACCGCCTCGCAGGCCGCGAACCGCCACGGGGCCGGCCGGGACGCGGCGTCGGCCACGTACAGGGCGTCCAGGGGGAGGAGTTCGCAGCCGACGGTCTCGTACACCGCGTCCCCGGCCCGGGTGTCTCCCTCCCAGTCCTCCCACCGGCCCCGCACGACCCGGTACAGGGCCTTCAACTCGCCGGGCAGCGGCAGACCGAGACGCGCTTCGGCGGCGGCGATCTCCTCGTCGCGGGCCCCGATGGCGCCGGGGAGCCGCTCACGCAACCACCGCTCCAGCGCCGCCGGATCCGCCGGCCGCTTCGGCCGCGTGGCCGAGGCGGGGTCGGGCAGCCGCCGCCACGGCTCGGGGACGGCGCCCTCGACCAGCAGGAGGGCTCCGCCACTCCCCGGTCCCGACTCGACGGCGGGGCTGGGGCCCATCAGCCGCAGCCGGGTCCTCCCCGAGGGAGCGATCCGGGCGGAGAACGTCACGGACTCCACGCCCGCCACCACCAGCGCGTCCCGCACACGCTCAACGGCCTCGTATTCGGCAGCCGAAGCCCGCCCGCGCGGCCGGGTCCCGGAGGACGACGCCCAGCCGTCCCGGCCCACGGCACCGGCCACGCGCACGTCCCCGCCCTCGCGCCCCACCTCGACCCCGCCGGCCCACGCGCGCAACAGCGGAGCCCACGTCCCGAAGGAACGCAGGTCCTGCAGGGAGGGGACGAAGGTCGGCTCGCTCATGGACCGACCCTAACCGTGAAGCCGAGGTCGACTTCCACGGGCTCTGCCTACCCATGGTCCCGAGGCCGAACTGCCTTGTAGGACAATCTCGTTATGGACTACGGCGTGTGGGAACCAGCGCGGCTCGGGCGGACCCGGCTTCTGGACGGTCGAGCCCTGGGCTGGGCGGAATGGGGACCGGCCGATGGTGACCCGGTGCTGCTGTGCCCCGGGGCGGCCACCAGCCGGTGGCTCGGTTTCGGCGGCGGCGTCCTCGACTCGGCCGGGATTCGGCTCATCAGCGTGGACCGGCCCGGTCTCGGCGCCTCCGACCCAGCCCCCGGACGCACCCTGACCAGCTGGGCCGCCGACATCCGCCACCTCATCCAGGAGCGGGCCTTGGGAGTGCCGTCGGCGGTGGGGTTCTCGCAGGGGGCGCCGTTCGCGCTCGCGCTGGCGGCCGGCGGGTTGGTGAACGCGGTGGCCGTCGTGTCGGGCAGCGACGAACTCGCCCATGCTCGCTTCGCCCACTCCCTGCCTCCGCAGGTGAGGGACATGGTGGACGCCGTCGCAGCCGACCCCGACGCCGCTGAGGCCTCCTTCGCGGGCTTCGGCAGCGCCGACACACTGTGGGATCTGATCCTCGCCACGAGCCCCGAGGCCGATCGCGCCGTCTACACCGACCCGGTCTTCCAGCATGCCTTCCGGCGCGCGATGGACGAGGCGTTCAGCCAGGGCCCGGCAGGCTATGCCCGCGACACCGTCCTGGCGATGGGCCGTTGGCCGTTCGACCCCGCCGACATCGCCGTCCCCGTCGACCTCTGGTACGGACAGCAGGACACCAGTCCGGTCCACTCTCCGGATCGAGGTGAATCGCTCACCCGGATGATCCCGACGGCAACCCGGCACCTGGTTCCCGCCGCCGCGGGATCCTTGCTCTGGACACACGCCGAGGCCATCCTGCACACCTTGACGGCCCACGCCCGGTAACGACCGAGGGAAGGTCATGACGATCCCGCCGACATTGGAACCGGCCCTTTTCCACGCAGCGTTCCGCGATCAGTTCGAGGCGTTCCTCGACGAGCACCGATCCGCGCTGCACGACAGCCTGAACGGGCTCACCGAAGAGCAGGCCCGCAGGTCGCTGGTCACCTCCAAGACGACGCTGCTGGGCCTGCTCAAGCACGCCGCCTTCGTCGAGAAGGTCTGGTTCGACGAGGCGATCACCTGCCGGTCCCGCGCCGACATCGGCATTCCCGCCACGCCTGACGAGTCCTTCGACCTGGACGACGCCGACACCATCGCCTCCGTCCAGCACGCCTACCGGCAGGCGTGCAAGGCCTCGCGCGAAGCCACGGCGCAGCTCGCTCTCGACGACGTCGTACGGGGCAACCGCCGGGGCCCGCTGCCGCTGCGGTGGGTCTACCTGCACGTACTGCGTGAACTGGCCCAGCACTGCGGCCACGCCGACATCCTCCGCGAGCAAGTCCTCGGCGGCACCACACCACGCGGCTGAAGCGGAGCGGCCCAGCGGGCCACCGCCGCCTGCTGACGCCTCAGGCCGCCTCCCTCCAGACGTTCATGCCGAGTTGCAGGAAGGCGGCTTCTCGCAGGGTCGTCTGCTTGACCTGGATCCTGAGAACCGCGATGTCGCCGGAGGCGTTCTTGACGCAGAACTCGGTGCCGTCGTCCGCCGCCGCGAGCGACCAGGTGCGGTACGCGGAGCCGGAGGCGCCGCTGAGGAAGTGACGGCAGACCGCGAGGGAGGCGGCCTTTCCGTTGAACATCTGCAGGAACACGCTGGTATCGCTCTGCAGCGCGCAGTCGGCGTCGTCCTCGCAGTCGAGGCGGATGTCGCCCGTACGGTCCTTACGCAGCATCGGCTCGCGCAGGCTCAGGGAGTTCTTTCCATCCAGCCACACGGGGGAGAGCACAACCGCTCCCTCCGCCGGGGAGGCGTTCGGGACAGGTCGCGACGCCCGGTCCCGGTGAGAGCCGGCGGCGGTCGGCGGGGCGCTGGACGGCGGCGCCGTGGACCGGGCGGACTTCACCGGGCCGGGTGTCGAAGCGGGTGTGTCCGCGGCCCGCTCGCCGAGGCCGAACCGGTCTCCGGCGAGCCACGTCAGGCCCGACAGCACCAGAGCGCCCGCCGTCACGGCCGCGGCCGTGATCAGCGCGGTACGCCGCCGTCCGGGCGGCGACCGCCGGGCGGGCCGCAGCGACAGCGTCAGGGGTGCGGTCGACGGCGCCACGGGGGTGCGCACCGGGCCCGGAACGGTCGCCTCGGGTCCCGTGACCTCGCGCCAGACGGCCGGCCCGCCGCCCCCGTCCGCGCCCGCGTCCGCGCCGGCATCCGCGTCCAGTTGCCGTCGGCACCACTCCACGATCTCCGCCGGCGTGGCCCGGTCCCCCGGATCGGGCGCCAGGCAGCGGGCGATCAGCGGGCGCAGCGGCTCGGGCAGCCGGGACAGGTCGGGTTCCTCGTGCACGATCCGGTACAGCACGACGGGCGCGATGCCGTCCCCGTACAGCGGCTCGCCCAGCGCCGCGAAGGCCGCCGTCTGGGCCAGTGCGAAGACGTCGGTCGCGGGGGTGATGTCACCGGCCGTCGCCTGTTCGGGGGCCATGAAGTGGGGTGTACCGACGGTGGAACCGGTGGCGGTGTACGAGGAGAGGTCGGCGGCGATCGAGATACCGAAGTCGATCACCCGCGGCCCGTTGGCGGCCAGCAGCACGTTGGACGGCTTGAGGTCGCGGTGCACGATCCCCGCGGCGTGAACCGACTGGAGCGCCTCCGCCACGCCGGCCATCAGCCACAGCACGGCGGACACCGGCAGCGGACCACGCCGGGCGACGGCCTCCGTGAGGGACGGCCCGGGCACGTACAGCGTGGCGAGCCAGGGGGGTGCGCCGTCGGTGTCGGCGTCGATCAGTTCCGCGGTGTAGGCGCCCCTGACCCGGCGGGCGGCCTCCACCTCCCGGCGGAACCGTCGCCGGAAGGCCGGATCGTCGGCCAGCTCCGGCCGCACCACCTTGATCGCCACCGGGCGGCCGCCCTGGGTGTGCGACAGGTACACCCGGCCCATGCCCCCCGCGCCGAGCCGGGCCGCCAGGCGGTAACCGGCCACGACGGCAGGGTCGTCCGCCTGGAGCGGCTGAAACACCTCGGTGGTGCTGTCCATCCGACTGTCGTCCCCCCTGATCCCCGACCGGCCGACGGGCCGGCCCGGGACGGCAGCCTAAACGGTGGGCCCCGCTGACCTGCGATGCTCCCCCTCGCAGATCATCTCGACGCCTAGGCGTCGGCGAGGAGGGGCTCGTACGGAGTGCTCCCGCGGCGGCCCGCCATGAAGGAGAGGAAGTCGCCCACGAAGGCGCTGCGGCCGTAGGCGCCGTCGGTGGCGGTGAGGTCGCGGTGGAAGGCGGCGCGGAAGAGGGTCCGGTACTCGTCCGCGTCGATGCTCCCGCTGCCGTCCTTGTCGGTGGCGTCGAAGAGCACCTCGGCGACGCGGGTGAGCGCGGGTCCGGCGAGGGAGGGGACGGCGGCGGCGTACTCGTCGGCGCTGACGCGGCCGTCGCCGTCCGTGTCGAGGGCGGCCCGGAGCTCGCGCCACCAGGCGGCGAAGGCTTCGCAGAGCCGGGTCTCCTCGGGCTCGCAGGTCGAGGCGGGTGGAGAGTGCGCGGGCCATGGCGGCGAGGTCGGGCCAGTCGAGGTGGCCGTCGCCGGTCTGCCGGGCCCTTCGCTCGGCCGTTCCCGGCCCGGCCCGTCGCGGTCGCCCTGCCGTCGCTCGCCGGGCCCTTCGCCGCGCTGCCGCCCGCCCGGTCGGTCCTCCGTCGCCGCGCGTGCGCCCGGGACGCCGTGATCCGTCACGCCCGCCCCCGTCCCCTCCGGAGCGGCCCCACTGGTCGTACCGCGCTCGGTCACGCCCATCCCGTCTCGCCGCCCCCGCCCGGCCCACGCCCTGCCGGCGTGTTCCCGCCCCGGGGGTCTGGCAGCGCAACAGGGCCCCTGACCGTCTGATACGGGTGGCCGTCACCCTTGGCTCGTACGCGCGAATTCCTCGCACCGGCATCGGAGGGCGTTCGGTGTCGTAGGCGGCCGACGCCTTCGACTTCGGGTAGGGACATCTCATGCAAACCTTCCTGCCCTACTCCGGTTTCACCCGTTCGGCGGAGGCCCTGGATCCGCGTCGGCTGGGCAAGCAGCGGGTGGAGGCGCTCCAGGTGTTCCGCGGGCTGACCGTGCCCGGATACGGATGGCGCAGGCATCCCGCGGTCCGCATGTGGACCGGGTACGAGGAGGCGCTCGTCCGCTACGGCCTGGACGTCTGCCGCGTCTGGACGGCCACCGGGCGCCCGGACACCTGCGCCGACACTCTGATGCGCGACTTCCGCGCCTGGCGGCGGCCGGTGGAGGGCGCGCCCCGGCCGCAGGGCGGGCTCGCCGCGGCCGGGGAGCTGCCGCCGTGGCTCGGCGACCCCGCCTTCCACCGCAGCCACCAGTCGGCGCTGCTGCGCAAGGACCCCGACTTCTACCGCGGCCACTTCCCCGGCGTCCCGGACGACCTCCCGTACGTCTGGCCGGCGTCCGACCGGGACCCGGAGGCGGCCCGCGAGGTGTAGGGCCTGTCTTCCGGTCTTTCCGGGGTCGGGGATCAGGGACCGGCCAGCGCCTCCAGCGGGCTCGGCGCGGCCGCCCGGCAGGCGGGGACGGTGGCCGCGGCCGCCGCTCGAGGGTCTTCGAGACCGCGCCGCCGTCGGTGCGGACGACGATCCGCTGGACCGAACCGGGCAGGAAAGGCGTCCTCGGCCACCTCCGTACGGGCGCCCAGCGCGTCGCGGGCGAGACGCGGCAGACGCCTTCGCCGACCGCTCAGAAGCCTGCGAGGCGGACGCCCTGCCGCTCGGCGGCGGCGAGGACCGCGTCCAGCAGACCGGGGAAGAGCGCCTCCAGGTCGGCGCGGCGCAGGCCGTTCATCTTGGCCGTGCCCCGGTAGGTCTGGCGGATGACACCGCTCTCGCGCAGGACGCGGAAGTGGTGCGTGGTGGTCGACTTGGTCACCGGCAACTCGATGTGCGAGCAGGCCACCTCGGACTCCGCCGTGGCCAGTTCGCGTACGACGCGCAGCCGCATCGGGTCGGCGAGGGCGTGGAGCACCCCTTCGAGGCGGATGTCGTCGCGCGGGGGGTGGGCGAGTTCGCGCGGGCTGGAGCCCGCGGCTCCGGTGCTTCCGGTGCTTCCGGTGCTTCCGGTGCTTCCGGTGCTTCCGGTGCTTCCGGTGGTCAGAGCGGTCACGGGGGCTCCAGGTTCCTCGGTTCCCTGCATTGTACGAGAGACCTCATAGTTTGACAGGTGCCGTACTACGACGGTTATCGTACGAGGCGTACCGACCGGCCCCGCCGCGCATTGGAGTCCGCCGTGAGCGCACTGTTCGAGCCCCGCACCCTGCGGTCGCTGACCATCCCCAACCGCGTCTGGATGGCACCCATGTGCCAGTACAGCGCCGAGGCCTTCGGACCGAACGCGGGCGTCGCCGGCGACTGGCACTTCGCGCACTACGCGGCCCGCGCCGCCGGCGGCACCGGTCTGATCCTGCTGGAGGCCACCGCGGTCTCCCCCGAGGGCCGGATCAGCCCGTACGACCTCGGCCTCTGGAACGACACCCAGGTCGAGGCGCTGCGCCGGATCACCGGGTTCCTCAAGAGTCAGGGCACGGTCCCGGGCGTCCAGCTCGCCCACGCCGGGCGCAAGGCCTCCACCGAGCGCCCCTGGAAGGGCGGCGCGCCGGTCGGCGCCGACGCGCACGGCTGGCAGCCGGTCGCCCCGAGCCCGCTGCCCTTCGACGAGGGCCACCCGGTGCCGGACGAGCTGACGCGGGAGCAGATCGGCGAGATCGCCGGTCAGTTCGCGGCCGCCGCGCGGCGCGCGCTCGACGCGGGCTTCGAGGTCGTCGAGATCCACGGCGCCCACGGCTACCTGATCAACGAGTTCCTCTCCCCGCACAGCAACCACCGCACCGACGCGTACGGCGGCTCCTTCGAGAACCGCACCCGCTTCGCCCTGGAGGTCGTCGACGCCGTCCGGGAGGTATGGCCCGAGGAGCTGCCCCTGTTCTTCCGGATCTCGGCCACCGACTGGCTGGAGGAGGGAGCGGGGTGGACGGCCGACGACACGGTCCGTTTCGCCGCGCTGCTCAAGGAGCACGGCGTGGACCTGCTCGACGTGTCGACCGGCGGCAACGCGCCGCACGTCCACATCCCGGTCGGCCCGGGTTACCAGGTGCCGTTCGCGGCACGGGTGAAGGCGGAGACGGGCCTGCCGGTAGCCGCGGTGGGGCTGATCACCGAGGCCTCGCAGGCCCGGAAGATCGTCGCCAACGGCGAGGCGGACGCGGTGCTGCTCGGCCGTGAGCTGCTGCGCAACCCGTCGTGGGCCCGGCACGCGGCGCGCGAGCTGGGCGGCGAGGTGCACGTGCCCGACCAGTACCACCGGTCGGTCTGACGCCCCGGTCGGTCCGACACCACCGGTCGGTCTGACACCTCGCGCGACCTGCGTAAACGCCTTCAGGACGGCCACTGTCAGTGGGTGGGTGCACACTGGCCCGTATCCGCGACAACGGCGTCCTGGAGGTGTCGGCCATGACCGACGTACTGCTCACCGTAGGCACACGCAAGGGACTCTTCATCGGCCGCAGGCGAGACGGCAGGTGGGAGTTCGGCGGCCCGCACTTCAACGCGCAGGCCGTGTACTCGATCGCGATCGACAGGCGCCGGAGCACGCCCCGGCTGCTGGCGGGCGGGGACAGCGCGCACTGGGGGCCGTCGGTGTTCCACTCCGACGACCTGGGCGAGACCTGGACCGAACCGCGGCAGCCGGCGGTCAAGTTCCCCAAGGACACCGGCGCTTCGCTGGAGCGGGTGTGGCAGCTCCACCCGGCGGGCCCGGCCGCTCCCGGTGTCGTCTACGCGGGCACGGAGCCCGCCGCGCTCTTCCGCTCCACGGACGAGGGCGAGACCTTCGAGCTGGTGCGGCCGCTGTGGGAGCACCCGACCCGGTCGCAGTGGGTGCCCGGCGGGGGCGGCGAGGCCGTGCACACCGTCGTCACGGACCCCCGCGACCCCGACCTCGTGACGGTCGCGGTGTCGACGGCCGGGGTGTTCCGCACCCGGGACGGCGGCGCGACCTGGTCACCGTCGAACGACGGCGTGTCGGCGGTCTTCCTGCCGGACCCGCACCCGAAGTTCGGGCAGTGCGTGCACAAGATCGCACAGGACGCGGGCGACCCGGACCGGCTGTACCTCCAGAACCACTGGGGGGTGTACCGCAGCGACGACGGCGGCGCCAAGTGGACCGACATCGGCGCCGGCCTGCCCTCCGACTTCGGCTTCGCCATGGTGGCGCACCCGCACCGGGCGGACGTGGCGTACGTGTTCCCCATCGCCGCGGACGCGGACCGGGTCCCGGCGGACCACCGCTGCCGGGTCTACCGCACGAGTGACGCGGGCGGGACGTGGGAGCCCCTGTCGGCGGGCCTGCCCGAGGGCGACCACTACGGCACAGTGCTGCGGGACGCGATGTGCGTGGACGACGCCGATCCGGCGGGCGTGTACTTCGGCAACCGCAACGGCGAGCTGTACGCGAGCGCCGACGACGGCGACAGCTGGCAGTTGCTCGCCTCCCACCTGCCGGACGTGCTGTGCGTGCGGGCGGCGGTCGTCGGATGAGATCCGGGTGAGATCCGGGTGAGGCCCGGGTGAGGTCGGGTGCGGGCCCGGTGCGGTCCATGCCTCGGGCGTCGGGTGAGAGGGGGCTCGCTGCGCCAGTAGAGTGACGGCCGTGGCAGCACGACCGTTGAATGAAATCGTCGAGCCGGGGTGGGCGCAGGCCCTCGCGCCGGTGGCCGAACGCATCGCCGCGATGGGCGACTTCCTCCGCGCGGAGATCGCCGCGGGACGCACCTACCTCCCGGCGGGGGCGAACGTCCTGCGGGCGTTCCAGCAGCCGTTCGACGAGGTGCGGGTCCTGATCGTCGGCCAGGACCCGTACCCCACACCGGGACACGCGGTGGGGCTGAGCTTCTCGGTCGCGCCCGACGTGCGGCCGTTGCCCGGCAGCCTGGAGAACATCTTCCGGGAGATGCACACCGACCTCGGGCTGCCCCGGCCCTCCAACGGCGACCTGACGCCGTGGACCCGGCAGGGCGTGCTGCTGCTCAACAGGTCGCTGACGACGGCGCCCCGCAAGCCGGGCGCGCACCGCGGCAAGGGCTGGGAGGAGGTGACCGAGCAGGCCATCAAGGCGCTCGCCGCACGCGGCAAGCCGCTGGTGTCCGTGCTGTGGGGGCGTGACGCCCGCAATCTGCGCCCGCTGCTCGGCCGGCTCCCCGCCATCGAGTCGGCCCACCCGTCACCGATGTCGGCCGACCGCGGCTTCTTCGGCTCGCGCCCGTTCAGCCGGACGAACGAGCTCCTGCTCCAGCAGGGCGCCCAGCCGGTCGAGTGGCGCCTGCCGTGACGCGGCGCGGCGGCGCATGAGCGGCCGCGTGTGGGTGCTGGGCGTCGACTCCGGCGGCTCGGGGCTGCGGGTGGCCCTCGGAGCCGTCGCCGGGGAGACCGGTGGCGTGCGGGCCGTGGACAGCGTGGCGTTCACGGAGCCGGTACGGACCGGAGAGCGGGGCATCGACGCGGGGCATCTGCTGGAGCGGCTGGTGCCCGCCGCCGAGGAGCTGTTGACCCGGGCCGGTGTCGCCGGACGGTCGGCCTCCGTCACCGCCGTCCCCCTCGCCGCCGTCCCCCTCGCCGCCGTCGCCGTCGGGGCCGCCGGGATGGCGACCCTCGGGGACGACCTGCGCGCCACGCTGCCCGCCGCGCTGCGGAGTTCCCTCGGCGTGGACCGGCTCGCGCTGGCGGCCGACGCGGTCACCGCGTACGCGGGGGCGCTCGGCCAGCGGCCGGGCGCGGTGGTCGCGGCAGGCACCGGCAGGGTCCGCACGGTCGCCTGCCGGTACTCCGAGGTGATCGCCCGGATCGACTCGGCCTGCGCCTTCGCGCGCCCGAAGACCTTC
>NZ_JBEXNO010000063.1:0-30436 GCF_040611175.1 Streptomyces sp. NPDC003036
GTTGCCCGGCCTCCTGGCAGCCCTCGACGCGATGGCGGTGCGTCCGGCCTGAGTGCTCAGCCGGTGGGTTCGTCGGGCCAGGTCGGGGCAGGGGCCGCGGCCCAGGACGTGGCCGCCCTGCGGCGGGCCGCCGACGGGAGCCAGGGGGCCCCGTTGCGGCGGCGGCCGCCGTCGCGCTCCCGGGCCTCGCGGACCGACTCCTCCGCGCGGGCGGCCAGCACCGCCGACAGGACCGCCGCCACCGCGGCCACTTCCTCGGCGGTGGGCGAACCGCCCGTGATGCGCCATACCTGGCTGGTGGCCTCCTCCGGCAGATCGCTCACCGCGCTCACCGCTCGTACCGCCATGGTTCCTCCTTCGGCCGGCCGGTCGTCCGGCGTCACTGGGGCTGGTTGCCGTGCTTGCGCGTGGGCAGCGGCGCGTGCTTGTCGCGCAGCATGGCCAGCGCGCCGATCAGCGCGGAACGGGTGTCGGCGGGGTCGATGACGTCGTCGACCAGGCCGCGCTCCGCGGCGTAGTACGGGTGCATGAGTTCCCGGCGGTACTCCTCGATGCGGGCCGCGCGGGTGGCCTCGGGGTCGTCGGACGCGGCGATCTCGCGGCGGAACACCACGTTCGCCGCGCCCTCGGCGCCCATCACGGCGATCTCGTTGGTGGGCCAGGCCAGCGCGATGTCCGTACCGATGGAGCGGGAGTCCATCACGATGTAGGCGCCGCCGTACGCCTTGCGCACCACCAGGGAGATGCGCGGCACGGTGGCGTTGCAGTAGGCGTACAGCAGCTTGGCGCCGTGCCGGATGACGCCGCCGTGCTCCTGGTCGACGCCGGGCAGGAAGCCGGGCACGTCGACCAGGCTCACCAGCGGGATGTTGAAGGCGTCGCACATCTGGACGAAGCGCGCGGCCTTCTCCGAGGACTCGATGTCGAGGACGCCGGCCAGTGTCTGCGGCTGGTTGGCGACGATCCCGACGACCTGGCCGCCGAGCCGGGCGAGCGCGCAGATGATGTTGGGCGCCCAGCGCCCGTGCACCTCGAAGTAGTCGCCGTGGTCGACGATCTCCTCGATGACGGCGTGCATGTCGTAGGCCCGGTTCGGGTCGGCGGGGACGAGGTCGAGCAGCGCCTCGGTGCGCCGGTCCGCGGGGTCGTCGGACAGCTCCGACGGGGGCAGTTCGCGGTTGTTGGACGGCAGGTACGACAGGAGGTGGCGCACGTCCTCCAGGCAGTGCTCCTCGTCGTCGTACGCGAAGTGGGCCACGCCCGAGGTACCGGCGTGGACGTCGGCGCCGCCCAGCTCGTCCTGGGTGATCTGCTCGCCGGTCACCGCCTGCACCACGTCGGGACCGGTGATGAACATCTGCGAGGTGCCGCGCACCATGAAGACGAAGTCGGTGAGCGCCGGGGAGTACGCGGCGCCGCCCGCGCAGGGGCCCATGATGACGCTGATCTGCGGGATGACACCGGAGTTGCGTACGTTGCGCTGGAAGATGCCGCCGTAGCCGGCGAGGGCGGTGACGCCCTCCTGGATGCGGGCGCCCGCGCCGTCGCAGAGGCCGATGATCGGGGCGCCGGCCTTCTCCGCGAGGTCCATCAGCTTGTGGATCTTCTGGGCGTGCGCCTCGCCGAGTGCGCCGCCGAAGATGCGGAAGTCGTGGGCGTACGCGAAGACGATGCGGCCGTCGATCCGGCCCCAGCCGGTCACCACGCCGTCGCTGTACGGCTTCTTCGCCTCCAGGCCGAAGCCCGTGGCGCGGTGCCGGCGAAACGGCTCGGTCTCGGTGAACGTGCCCTTGTCGAACAGCAGCTCCAGCCGTTCGCGGACGGTGAGCTTGCCCTTCTTCTTCTGCGCCTCGGTGGCCTGCGCGCTGGGGCCGGCCAGGACCTGCTCGCGCAGGTCCGCCAGCTCCGCCACACGCCCGAGCATCGACGCGGTCGAGGGGCTGGGCGGCTGTTCCTCAAGGATGCTCATGCCTGTCCTTTCCAGATGCGGGGGAAGGTGGTTCTCGTCGACGCGCCGGGCGGCGCGGAACACCGTGCGCCGGGTGTGTGCCTCGGCATACCACTCATAGTGGGAAATTCCGCTACAGGTCTTCTTGAGGTTGCCTTGAACCGCCGTCCGTTGAACCGCCGTCAGGCCTCCCGCGGTGCGGTGGACCGCGTGAACGGCCGCGCCCGCCGGGGGGGTGCGGCCGTTCCCCCGGCGCGTCAGGCGCGCCAGGCTCCGGCCGCCGCGGCGTCGGCCACGTAGGCGGCGAAGGCGCGCGGCTCACGGCCGAGGGCCTCGCGGACGCCGTCGGAGACCTTCCGCTCGTAGCCCTGGGCGATGGGGTGCATGGCCGCGGTCCACAGCTCGGCGTCCGGCTTGGCGACACCCTGCCCGACCAGCTCGGCGATGAACGCGTCGGCGGTGAGCGGCGTGTAGCGGACGGTGCGGCCGGTGGCCTCCCGGATGAGGTCGAGGACCTCGGAGAGGGTCACGGGCGCGGGCCCGGACAGCTCGTACGTACGGCCCGCGTGGCCCTTCTCGGTGAGGGCGGCGACGGCGACGGCGGCGATGTCCTCGACGTCGATCCAGCTGGCGGCGCCGTCACCGGCGGGAAGGCGCAACTCGCCGGCCAGGACGCCGTCGTTGAAGAAGCCCTCGCTGAAGTTCTGGGCGAACCACCCGGGCCGCAGCACCGTCCAGTCCAGGCCGCTGCCCTGGACGGCGGCCTCGCCGGCGAGGAAGTCCTCGCTGGTCTCGGTGGCGGAGCCGTAGTAGCCGGGGGTGTCCACGCCGCGCGCGGACAGCAGGACGAGGCGCTCCACCCCGGCGCGGGCCGCCGCCTCGACGAACGCGCCGGTCTTGTTCGCGCCGTCGAGCTGGACGATGTACACGCCGCGGACCCCGTCGAGGGCGGGGCCCCACGTGGACTCGTCCAGCCAGTCGAAGCGGTGTTCGGCGTTGCGGGACGCGGAGCGCACCGGTACGCCGCGTTCGGTGAGCTGCCGTACGACGCGGCTCCCGGTCTTTCCGGTGCCGCCGATCACGAGAACGGGTTCGTAGGTCATGGCCGGAGACTAATTCCGCAATCGCGTGCGCAGACCGGGCGATGGGCCGGGAATGGGCGGCCGATGAGGGCACCGGAGGACGATCGCATTCGCGGCCCTGGCATCAGAGGTCGCCACGGTCGAGAGAATTGGGAGTTGCCTGCATGACTGCCCTCACGAACAAGACGGCACTGGTTACCGGTGGAAGCCGGGGTATCGGGCGTGCCATCGCCAAGCGGCTGGCGAAGGAGGGCGCGCTGGTCGCGCTGACCTACTCGAGCGACGAGGCCGCCGCCAAGGAGACGGTGACCGCGATCGAGGCCGACGGCGGCCGCGCCTTCGCCTTCCAGTCGCAGCTCGGCGTCCCGGGTGACGCCGCCGCCCTGTGGGAGGAGTTCGACGCCCGGATCGGCCGGCACTCCGACACCCCGGGCCTGGACATCCTGGTGAACAACGCGGGCATCGCCGGCCCGGGCCTCATCCACGAGGTCTCCGAGGAGGACTACGACCGGGTGTTCGCGGTCAACGCCAAGGCCCCGTTCTTCATTATCCAGAAGGGCCTGGAGCGACTGCGTGACGGCGGCCGCATCATCAACATCTCCTCCGGTGTCACCAAGGTGGCCTTCCCGGGCATGACCTCCTACGCGGCCTCCAAGGGCGCCGTCGAGGTCCTGACGCTGACGCTGGCCCAGACCCTGGGCTCCCGCGGCATCACCGTCAACGCGGTGTCGCCGGGCACCATCGAGACGGACATCCACCCGTGGATGGCCGACCCGGCCGCCAAGGCCCACGCCGCCGGCTTCTCGGTGTTCAACCGGGTCGGCCAGCCCGAGGACGTCGCCGACGTGGTGTCCTTCCTCGCCTCGGACGACGCCCGCTGGGTGACCGGTCAGAACATCGACGCGAGCGGGGGTTCCGGCCTGGGCATCTGACCGATCCGGTACTGAGGGGACTTCTTCCGTTCCGCACGCGGAAGCCCGCCGCCCCCTCCCCCTTCGCACGGGGGGAGGGGGCGGCTCCTTCGTGTGCCCTCGTCCGTGTGCCTCCGGGGTCCGGCCGGGGAACGCCGGAGCGGGCCTCCGGTCGCCGAGGGTTCGCCTCGCCGTCCGAAGGCCCGCTCCGTCAGCCGGGGACCCCGGGGGTCAGGGCCTGATGCTGAGCGCGTGGCGGAACAGGTTGTTCGGGTCCCAGGTGCGCTTGGCCGTCTGGAGGCGGCTGTAGCCGTCCTTGAAGTAGAGCGTGCCCCAGTGGACGCCGGAGGTGTTGAGCGCCGGGTCGGCCAGGTCGGAGTCGGCGTAGTTGATGAACGCGCCGTCGTTGACGCCGCCGGGGCGCGGGACGCCGCCCGTCGCGGCGTGCACGTCCCGGTAGAACTCCCGCACCCAGGCCATGTTCTGGGCGTCCTCGGCCTCGGTGGCCCACAGGTCGATGAAGAGCATCTTGATGATCGAGTCGCGCTGGGCGGTGGCCGTGGCGCTCGACGCGAGCTGGTTGGCCCGGCCGCCGTAGCCGGCGATCTCCACGAGGGCGGCGGGGTTGTTGTAGTCGGTGCGGGTCAGGTGCTTCCAGAACGCCTTGAGCTGGGCCGCGGGGAACGGCTTGCGCAGGTAGGCGGACTTGGCCTTGAAGCGGCCCTTGCCCTCGAAGCCGCTGCCGCCGAGGCCGGGCCAGTTGAGCACGTTGTACAGCCAGTCGACGCGCTTGCGGGTGTCGACGCGGTACGTCAGGCCGGTGCCGGCGACGATCGCGGCGAGGTACTCGTCGAGGAGCCGGTCGGCGTCCGGCACGGCCGAGTCGATCTGGGTGGTCATCAGGAACTCGCCGGCCGAGCGGTGCCGGGGCTTGAGGGCGCTGAACAGCTTGGCGTACGCCGAGGTGGGCGACTGGTTCGCCGCGTGCCACGCCGAGAAGTTGTAGAGCAGCTTGCTGAACGCGGCCTCGGTCATGCCGGTCCAGGAGAAGGCGACCTCGGAGAGGATCAGCTCTCGGGGCGCCTTCGGCAGGAGCGCGGCCGGGTCGGCGCCGGTCGCGCCCGGGGTACGGAACCAGTACCGGGTGACGATGCCGTAGTTGCCGCCGCCCGCGCCGGTGTGGGCCCACCACAGCTCGCGGTTGGGGTCGTCCTGGGCGCAGGTGGCGACGATCTTGCGGGCCTTGCGGTTGGCGTCGACGACGACGATCTCGATGGCGGCCAGGTGGTCGACGGTGACGCCGTGCGAGCGGGCCAGCGGGCCGTAGCCGCCGCCGGGGACGTGGCCGCCCACGGCGACGGACGGGCAGGTGCCGCCCGGCAGGGTGACGCCCCAGTTGTCGTAGAGCGTCTGGTAGACGTTGCCGAGCCGGGCGCCGGGCCCGATGGCGAACGCGCGGCGCGTCGCGTCGTAGCCGATCTCCGTCATGGCGGAGACGTCGATGAGGACGCGTATCTCGGGGTTGGCGGTGAAGTCCTCGTAGCAGTGGCCCGCGCTGCGCACGGTGAAGCGCAGGCCCTGGTCGAGGGTCTCCTGCACGGCCTGGACGACCTGGTCGGCCGTCTTGGCGACGAGGACGTACGCGGGCGTGCCGATCCAGCGGCCGTTGGCGCCGGTGACGAGCGAGGCGTAGCGCGGGTCGTCGGGCGTGACCTTGACGAGCGCCTCGCCGGCGACGGCCTCGGCCGGGGTGGGCGTGTCGGCGTACGCCTCGCCCGCCCAGCCGCCGATCGCCGGGAGAGCCAGGGCGGCGGAGCCGCCGGCTACTGCGCTGTTTCGCAGGAACACCCGGCGGGAAAGTCCGGTCATTGCGGTGTACCTCCGTGAGGATGTGCTGTCCGGGAATTGCGGATATCGCTGTGGGGGTGTGGGTTCGAACCGCATGGGTACGGAACTCGACAACCACAGCCGTTCCTCACGCGGAGGTGGCGTGGATTTCATGACGTTCAGCCCCAATGGCGCCGAACGTTATCGGCCAGTTCCCACCCTGGGGTAACCCCTGGCCAATTCCATTTGTGTGGTCCGTTTGAGATGCCGGAACGCCGGCTCGGCCGGCGCCCCGGCGGGCCGCTCACATGGCGCGGACGCGGGCCGAGCGGGTGTGGGCGAGGACGACGACGGCGCGCCAGGTGCGCGGCTGCCCTTCCACGGGGGTGTACGCGACGGCGGACGCGGTGGCCGCGCGGGTGGCGTCGCAGACCTGGATGGTGCCGGCGGGGGCGGTGCTCAGCAGGCCCTGGCACAGGTCCAGCAGGGCGCCGTTGACGGAGGGCGGCACGGCCTCCCCGGGCCGGAAGCGGACGAGCGCCTGGCCGGTGGCGACGGAGGCGTGCAGGACGGCGCCGCGGCGCGGCTGCGGACCGGCCGGGTACGCTCCGGCGCCGGCGCCGCCGGGCACGGCCGTGGCCAGGGCCTCGCGCAGGGCCGCGGCGGCGCGGACGGCGCGGATGGCGGAGCTGTCGTCGCTCTCGGTGCGGAAGACGCCGAGGGTGACCGGGCCGATCGTGGCGACGGGCTCGCCGCCGAACCGTTCGATCTGCCGCTGGGCGGTGGCGCTGGCGCACTCCAGCAGCTCGTCCATGACCTCTTCGGGGTACGCCGTGAGGCCGCCGCCCGGCGCGGGCACGGGGACCCGGGTGCGGGCGAGGAGGACGCTCAGTCGCTGACGTTCCGTCACCAGGCCGGTGCGGACGCCCTGCCCGGGGACGGGGCGGCGTGCGGCGACCGGCCGGGCGGCCGGGACCGTACGGGCCTGGGCTGCTCCGGCGCGCGGACCGTGCGGCGGGGGCACGACGCGGGCCGGGACCGGCCGGCCGGGGGCGGTCCGCTCGGTGAGCGGGGTGGGCGGGCCGCCATTGACGCGGCCCTGGCGGGCGGCCGCGCCCGGGGTGAGAGCCGGGGTGCCGATACCGGTCAGGGGGCGCAGCCGGGCCGGGGCCGGGGCGGCGGCCGCGACGGGGGCGGCCGGGGCGCCGGCCCGGAGGGCGGGCGGTGCGGTCCTGCCATGGTCCCGGGCGGCCGCGGCGGATGACACCGTGGTGAGCGGACGGTGCCTCTCCGCCCGCGCCGCGGCGCCTCCGTCGGCGACGGCGGCCGGGCCGGGCAGGAGGGTGGCGCCGCTGCCGAACACCGGGGCGTCCAGGAGGTCGAGGGCGGGGTCCTGGGCGAGGATCGCCTGCTGGAGGCGGCGCAGTTCGTGCCCGGGCTCCAGGCCGAGGTCCTCGATGAGGGTGGCCCGGATGCGGTTGTAGACGCCGAGGGCGTCGGCCTGTCTGCCGCACCGGTACAGGGCGAGCATGAGCTGGCCGGAGCTGCGCTCGCGCAGCGGCTCCGCCTCCACGGTGGCCTCGATCTCGCCGATGACGGCGTAGTGCTGGCCGCAGCTCAGCCGGGCCTCGAAGTAGTCCTCGAGGACGTCGAGGCGGGCGTTCTGCACGGCCGTCAGTTCGGGCCACATGATGCCGATCTCGACGAGGTCGGCGAGGACGGGGCCGCGCCACAGCTCCAGCGCGCGGCACAGCAGGGTCAGGGCCTCGTCCGGGGCGCCGGCGGCCAGCTTGGCGCGGCCCTGCGCGACCCACATGCGGAAGAGGTGCAGGTCCACCCGGTCCGGTTCGACGCGGATCATGTAGCCCGGTACGCGGGTGACGAGCTCCGCGGAGGGCCCGCGGGCCGGGGCGTGCGTGCTCAGCAGGCCCCGCAGGCTCCAGATCGCGTTCTGCAGGATCTTGCGGGCGGTCGCGGGAGCGTTGTCGGTGCTCCAGAGGGCCGACAGGAGCCGGCTGGTCGGGACCACCTGGTTGGCCTGGAGCAGGAGATAGCCCAGGGTCGCGCGCTGTTTCGTCCCCCCGAGGGGGGCCGGTACGTCGTCCGTTGCGACTTCGAGCGGTCCCAGCATCCGAAAGCGCATGTCTCCCCCAAGTCCGAGCCGACGGCCCTGCTACTTGCCGGTGAGATTACAAACCAGCAGTCCGGTTTGTCAAAGGACCTATGCCCACCGACTATGCGGACAGGGCGGCCAGGCGGGGGCGGCGACCGCCGCAACGCCCCTGACGGAACGTTAAAACAGCAGGCCAGAGGGCCCGGACGGGGGAAGTGTCCGAGCCCTCTGGAGTGTTGCCGGTCACCGGGATCCGGTCGCCACGATGTGCGATTTTTGTGCGGACGGCAGGGCGGAGGCGTGATCTCCACCCGAAAAACAAGACCGGTTGGTCTGTTAATGGATCACCGGGGGGCGAGGTCGGCCCCGTCGGTGTCGCGGATGACGGCACACACGTCCCGCAGCCCCGTCTCCAGTCGGCCGATCTCCTCGTCCGTGAGGTACACGGACGGCTCGAAGCGGAGGGTGTTGACGGCGCTGGACGTCGGGAAGACGCGGATGCGGTGCGCGCGCAGCAGGTGCCCGGCCACGAAGTAGCCGAAGAACCCGCTCAGCGCCACCTGCCGCAGCGGCTCGGCCGCCGCTCCCGACTGGTCGTGGAACTCCAGCCCGAGCATCAGACCGCGCCCGCGGACGTCCTTGACGACCTCGGGGAAGTCGTCCCGGACGGACCGCAGCATGGCGAGCAGCCGCTCCCCGCGCTCGGCGGCCGCACGGTAGACGGCGCCGCCGTCGGCCTCCATGAGCTCCAGCACCTTCAGCGCGATGAAGCAGGAGAAGCTGTCCTTGGCGAAGGTCGAGCTGTGGGCCAGCTCGAACTGCCCCCGGTACAGCGGCCTGCGGACCAGCATGACCGCGGCCTTGGCGATACCGCCGCCGAGGCTCTTGGCGAGGGTGTAGTAGTCCCCCTTCAGACCGAGCCGCGTGGCGGCCAGGAAGGTGCCGGTGCGGCCCATGCCGGTCTGGATCTCGTCGATGACGAGCGGGATGCCGGTCTCGGCGCACACCTCCTGGATCTCCCGCGCGAACGCGGGGGTCAGCTCGTGGATGCCGCCCTCGCCGAGGACCGGCTCCAGCACGAACGCCGTGAACAGCGGGAAGTCCCGCTCCACGAGCTGGACCTCGCCGCCCGCGACCGCCAGGTCGAGGACCGTGGCCCGCTCCTCCTGGACGATCTTCCGCAGCGCCCCCGGCTGGTCGCGGGGCACGAACCGCGCCTGCGCGGCCAGCGCCCGGAACGGCAGCCGGTAGACCTCGTTGTGGGTGAGCTGGACGCTGCCCGCGAGCTTGCCGTGGAACCCGCCCTCGGGCACCAGGAACAGCGGCTGCCGGGCGAACTGCGCCTCGTTGCGGCGGCGCACCTCGGCGGCCAGCTCCTCCGCGGAGTCGGCGAGGCCGGCGGGCAGGACGGCGGTGCCGTCGGCGACCCGCGCGGTCACCTCCGTGATGTGCCCGTCGATCTCCTCGGCCAGCGCCGCCACGCGCAGGCCGCGGTCGAGCTCGGCGTGCTTCATGGCCGCCTCGTTCGCCTCGGCGCCGCTGTTGGCGAAGATGGCGTAGTACGACTCGTCGTCGCCGCGCTCCCGCTGGATGATCCGGTTGAGGACGGCCGCCACGTCGTTGGCGTACGGGTGGCGGGAGAACTGCGCGTGGACGGGGGTCCCGCCGTCGAGCAGCTCCTTGGCGTACGCGTTGATCTCGGGGTGGTTGTGCCCGAGCATCAGCGAGCCGTAGCCGCCGACGAAGTCGAGGACGGGGATCTCGTCCCCGTTCTCGCCGCGCAGGTAGAGGGTGTTGCCCTCGCCGCGGACGTACTCGGCGTCGAGGCCGCCGGAGGCGAGTACCTCGAGCAGGAACGGCTCGGCGTACTCCGATCCCGCGGCGTGCGGGGTGGTGCTCTCGGTCATTTGTCGTCCCCTCAGGCCGTGGTGACGGTCTCTTCGCGGGCGCCCGCGGACGCCCCCGCACCGGTCTGCCCGTCGGCCTCGTCCGGGGTCTCGGCTGCCTCCGGCGCGGCTTCGGAGCCGATCGCCGGGATCTGCCGGAGCAGGGCGAGGACGATGACGGCCGTCAGCACCGCGAGCCCCGCGCTGACATAGGCGGTCATGTGGAACCCGGCGGTGAAGGCGTCGCGTGCGGCGGCGACGAGCTGGCTCGCCTGCTCCGCCGGACGCGACTCCGCGGCGGCGGTGGCACCGCCCACCGAGTCGCGCGCGGCCTCGGTGGCCGAGGCCGGGATGCCGGCCGGGGCCGACTCGGCGACGTCGCCGCGGTAGACGGCGACGGCGACGCTGCCGGTGACCGCGATGCCCAGGGCCAGGCCCAGGTCGTAGGCGGTCTGCCCGGTCGCGGCGGCGGCACCGGCCTTCTCCGGCGGCGCCGAGCCGACGGCGAGCGCCGTGCCGAGGACGCTGATCGGGGCGACGCCGAACATGACGATCGCCAGGCCGATCGAGGCCGGCACGACACCGTCCCGGTCCCCGTCGGCGGCGGCGGTCAGGGCGAAGCCGGCCAGCGTGACGAGCAGGCCGACGGCGATGACGTACGCCGGGCGCATCCGCTTGGCGAGCACCGGGGTCAGCTGGGAGCCGACGATGAGGCCCACCGCGCCGGGCAGCAGCCACAGACCGGCCGCCAGCGGGGACAGCCCGCCCGCGACGAGCAGGTACTGGGGCACCAGGTACTCGACGCCGTTGAGCGCCATCATGCCGAACAGCAGCGTCAGCAGCGCGCCGGTGAAGGCGCGGATGCGGAACAGGCGCATGTCGAGCAGGGGCGACTCGAGGCCGTTCTGCCGGCGGACGAACACCACCGCGAGGATGACGCCGGCGAGGATGGCCGCCAGGTTGACGGTGGACCAGCCGTCCTCGGCGAACTTCTTCACGGCGTAGACGATCGGCAGGATCGCGGCGAGGAACAGCACGACGCTGGCGATGTCCAGACGGCCCGGGTTCGGGTCGCGGTACTCGGGCAGCAGCACGGGCGCCAGGAGCAGCGGCACCAGCATGACCGGCACGCCCATGAGGAACACCGATCCCCACCACCAGACGTCCAGCAGGACGCCGCCGATGACGGGGCCGATCGCGATGCCGACCGAGAGGGAGGTCACCCACATGGCGATCGCCGTGGCGCGCTGCTTGGCGTCGGCGAACATGTGGCTGATCAGGGAGAGGGTGGACGGCAGGACGGCGGCGCCGGCCACGCCGAGGAGGCCGCGGGCGACGATGAGCATCTCGGGGCTGGTCGCGTAGGCGGCGAGCAGCGAGGAGACGATCACGCCGATCGAGCCGAGGATCAGCAGCCGTCGCCGGCCGAGCCGGTCGCCGAGCGTGCCCATGACCACCAGGAAGGCGACGGTCATGAAGCCGTAGATGTCGGTGGTCCACAGCAGCTGGGAGCTGCTGGGCTGGAGGTCGGCCGCGAGGTACGGGGTGGCCAGCCACAGCACGCCCAGGTCGGCTGTCATCAGCGTCACCGGGAGCAGCAGCACCAGCAGTCCGAACCATTCGCGTGGTCCGGCCCGCAACTCCGCCGCGGGTGCGGTGTTGGAGGACATGAGTAGAGGGGGTCCCTTCTTCTGCCAGATGGTTCAGTACGTCGCGGGGGGTGCCGCGGGCGAGGACTCCGGCGTGCCGTGGGCCCGCACGCGGGCGAGGATCTCGGCGGCGATGGTGGTGGGATCCTGCTGCGGCTGCCAGTGCGAGGTCTCCTCCAGGGTCACCAGCCGGTAGGTGCCGGTGACGTGCTGGGCGGTCCGCTCGACGGCCAGTTCGCTGACGGCCGTGTCGGTGTGGCTGTAGACGAACGTGGTGGGCACGGTGACCTGGCCGAAGTCGAACGGGTCGCCGAGGAGGTCGTTGGCGCGGTACCAGTTGAGGGCCGCGTCGAGGGTGCCGGGACGCGTGTGGGTCGTGACGTACCGCTCGATCTGAGCGTCCGTCAGGACTCCTTCGCCGGCCTGGGTGAACCAGGCGTGCAGCTGCGCGGCGCCGTCGGCGAGGAAGTGCTCGGCGGCGCCGTCCGACACGAGGAACTTCACGTACTGGGAGCTGCGCTGCTGCTCCTCGTCGACGCGGTACGCGTGCTGGTAGGCGTCCAGGTGGGGGATGGCGAGCGCCGTCAGGGTGCGCACCCGGTCGGGCCGCTTCGCGGCCAGGTACCAGGCGACGGCGGCGCCCCAGTCGTGTCCGACGACGTGGGCGCTCGCGACGCCGAGGCTGTCGAGGACGCCGAGCGCGTCGGCGGCCAGGTGCGGCAGGCGGTACGCGTCGACGTCCGCGGGGCGGGCGCCGGGAGAGTAGCCGCGCTGGTCGAAGGCGATGGTGCGCAGCCCGGCCGCGTGCAGCAGGGGGGCGGTCTCGGTCCAGGACTCCTTGTTGTGCGGGAAGCCGTGGAGCAGCAGGACCGGTTCGCCGTCGAGCGGTCCGTCGACGGCGACGTCGAAGACGAGGTCGTCCAGGGTGATCTGCATGGTGGTCGCCGCCCGTCAGTTCCGCGGTCCGGCGAGGGCGGCCTCGATCTCCGGGGCGTGGAGGACCGACGGCGAGTCGACCAGGCCGATGACGCGGGAGTACACGCGGGCGACGGCCGCGTCGCGGGCGGCGGCGTCCTGGACCTGGGCGATGAAGGCGTGGGCCGCCTGGACCTCGGGGGTCCGCTCGCCCTCGACCTCGGGGAAGCTCAGATCGGCGCCGACGGCCATCTCCCAGCAGCCGTCGATCGCGTCCGTCGCCAGGTCGCGGAAGTACGCGAGGGCGTCCGGGCGGCGGTTCTCGGCGACGTGCCGGCGCAGCACGAGCGAGCCCATCGCGGCGACGGTCATGCCCTGCGCGTAGCTGGGGTTGAAGCTGCACACGGCGTCGCCGATGACGAGCAGGCCGGCCGGGAAGTCCGTCATGCGCTGGTAGTGGCGGCGCAGGTTGGTGGGGAACTTGTAGGCGACCGGGTCGTCGAGCGGCTCGGAGACCTGCAGCACCTCGTAGATGTCGGGCGCGGCGAGGGACTTGATGAAGCTGAGGAAGCCCTCGGGGTCGGTGGGCGGGTGGTCGCCGAGGATGCCGTACGCGGTGACGATGGCCCGGCCGCCGTCGATCTTCTGGCAGATGGCGCCGCGCGGGATGCCGGCGGAGGCGACGGTGTTGATGGAGATGTTGCCCTCGAACGCCTCGTCGGGCACGCGGTAGTAGCGGGTGGTGTAGCCGAGGCCGATCTTGTGTTTCTCCTCGGGCACGGCCTCGTAGCCCAGCTCCTCCAGCCAGACCGACGTGCGGGAGCCGCGGCCGGTGGCGTCGACGACGAGGTCGGCGTCGAGGGTCTCCTCGGCGCCGTTGCGGGTGACGACGACACCGGTGACCTCGCGGCCGTCCGCCTCGGTGCGCAGGCGGAGGATGGTGGCGTTCTCCAGGACGCCGACGCCGTCGAGCGCCAGCACCCGGTCGCGGACGTGCCGCTCGAGGAACGGGCGGCTGGAGGTGAGCGCGACCAGGCCGGACTCGACCTGCACCAGGCGCTTGCCGTTGATGATCCAGCGGACGTCGCCGGCGACGTCGCCGGTCTGGGCGCCGTCGGCCCTCATCTCCTCGGTGATCCCCGGGAAGTACTCCTCGGTGATCTGCTGGCCGCGGGCCAGCAGCCCGTGCAGGTGGTGGCCCTGCGGCAGGCCGCGGCGCAGGTCGCCGGGGCCGGTGAGCTCATCGCGGTCCACGATGAGCACCTCGGCAAAGGTGTCGGACAGCGCCCGCGCGGCGAACAGTCCCGCCATGCTGCCGCCGAGCACTATCGCGCGGCCTTCCCGATCGTTGATCATGGCGTCGATCTCCTTGAATTCGCTTCGGATTCCCGGGGGCGGGGCCACGACGAACTCGCTGAGAAATGCCGTGACTTCGTATCGCGTGAGCCCGCGTAAGAAGGTATCCAGTCACGTTCCACCGGCCGCCCATCGCGCGGCAACGCGCGGGTCATCGCCCTTCCCTCGCCGCGGAGTTACCGTCGCGTGACTGTTCGAAAACCCTGCCTCATTAGCCTTTTGAGCATCAGCTTTCAAGGTTTCGTACAAAACTCGCGCGACGGACTCCGGGCACTTTCCGCGGGAGGCGCGAGTGCCCGCGGAATTCATCCGCCGGGGAGTTCACCGAGTGGTCCATGGAGCGATACAGCCATGAAAGGGCAGCCGAGCGTGGTGACGAGTGAGAACAATCCTGTAGCAGCCGGAGCACCCACGGGGAAGGCCGCGAACGCGGGCCCCGGGGAGCCGATCGCTGTCGTGGGGCTGTCCTGCCGGTTCCCCGGTGCGGCGGGGCCGGCGGAGTTCTGGAAGCTTCTGCGCGAGGGCGCGAGCGCCGTCACGGAGGTGCCGCCGGGCCGCTGGGACGTGCCCGCGGACGCGGCCCCCGGCACGGCACCCGGCACGCGTGAGGGGGCCCGGCGCGGTGGGTTCCTGCCCGACGTGGACCACTTCGACGCGGGCTTCTTCGGCATCTCGCCGCGCGAGGCCGCCGCGATGGACCCGCAGCAGCGGCTGGTGCTGGAGCTGACCTGGGAGGCGCTGGAGGACGCCGGGATCGTGCCGGCGTCGCTGCGCGGCACCTCCACGGCGGTGTTCGTCGGCACGCTGCGCGACGACTACACGAACCTGCTGTACCAGTACGGCGCCGACGCGGTCACGCAGCACACGATGACGGGCGTGAACCGCGGTGTCATCGCCAACCGGGTCTCGTACCAGCTGGGCCTGCACGGGCCGAGCATGACGGTGGACTCCGCGCAGTCGTCGTCGCTCGTCGCGGTGCACCTGGCGTGCGAGAGCCTGCGCACCGGCGAGTCGACGACCGCGATCGCGGCCGGTGTCAACCTCAACCTGCTGGCGGAGAACGCCCTCACGGAGGAACGTTTCGGCGCGCTCTCCCCCGACGGCGTGTCGTACACCTTCGACGCCCGCGCCAACGGCTTCGTGCCCGGCGAGGGCGGTGGCGTCGTCGTGCTCAAGCCGCTGTCGGCGGCCCTCGCGGACGGCGACCGGATCCACGGCGTGATCCGCGGCACCGCCGTCAACAACGACGGCGCCACCGAGGGCCTGACGGTGCCCGGCCGGGACGCCCAGGAGCAGGTGCTGCGCCTGGCCCACGAGCGGGCCGCGCTGGGCCCCGACGAGACCGTCCAGTACGTGGAGCTGCACGGCACGGGGACGCCGGTCGGCGACCCGATCGAGGCGGCCGCGCTGGGCGCCGCGCTCGGTGCGGACCGCGCGCCCGGTGACCCGCTGCTGGTGGGCTCCGTCAAGACGAACATCGGCCACCTGGAGGGTGCCGCCGGTATCGCGGGGCTCATCAAGACCCTGCTGAGCATCGCGCACCGGGAACTGCCCGCGAGCCTCAACTTCGAGACGCCCAACCCCGCCATCCCGCTGGACGAGCTGGGACTGGCCGTGCAGCGCGAGCACTCGGCCTGGCCGCGTCCGGACCGGCCGCTGGTGGCGGGCGTCAGCTCCTTCGGCATGGGCGGCACCAACGCCCACGTCGTGGTGGCGGAGGCGCCTTCCGGCGCGGCGGCCGAGCCGTCCGCCGCCGGCGAGGCCACTGCCGAGGGCGCTCCGGAGTCCCTGGCCTGGGTCGTCTCGGCGCGCTCGGAGGACGCCCTGCGTGCCCAGGCCGGGCGCCTCGCCGCGTTCGCCGCGCAGGAGGACGCGCCGCGGCCGGTGGACGTCGGCCTGTCGCTGGCGACGAGCCGTACGGTCTTCGCCGAGCGCGCGGTCGTCGTCGGCGCGGACCGGGACGAGCTGGTGGCGGGGCTGCGGGCGCTCGCCGAGGACCGCCCGTCGGGCGCGGTCGTCCGCGCGGACGGCGACGGGACGGCCGCCCCGGGCGGCACCGCGTTCCTGTTCACCGGCCAGGGCGCGCAGCGCACCGGCATGGGCCTGGAGTTGTACGCCGCCCACCCGGTGTACGCCGACGCCTTCGACGCGGTGTGCGCCGAACTGGACCCGCTGCTCGACAAGCCGCTGCGCGAGGTCATCGCCACCGGTGAGGAACTGGACCGGACCGGCTACACGCAGCCCGCCCTGTTCGCCACCGAAGTCGCCCTCTACCGGCTCCTGGAGTCCTGGGGCGTCACGCCCGACTACGTCGCCGGTCACTCCATCGGCGAGCTGGCGGCCGCCCACATCGCGGGCGTGCTGACCCTGCCGGACGCGGCCCGGCTGGTCGCCGCCCGCGCCCGGCTGATGCAGGAGCTGCCCACGGGCGGGGCGATGATCGCCCTCCAGGCCACCGAGGACGAAGTCCTCCCGCTGGTCGACGAGGTGGCCGACCGCCTCTCCGTCGCCGCCGTCAACGGCCCCGACTCCGTGGTGATCTCCGGCGACGAGGACGCCGCGGAGACGGTCGCCGCGCACTTCCGCGGGCTCGGCCGCAAGACCAAGCGGCTGACGGTCTCGCACGCCTTCCACTCCCCCCGCATGGACGCCATGCTGAAGGAGTTCCACAAGGTCGCCAAGGGCCTCACCTACCACGAGCCGCGCATCCCGGTCGTCTCCACCCTCACCGGCCGTCTCGCCGCCGGCGACGACCTGCGCACCCCGTGCTACTGGTCCGAACAGGTCCGCAGGGCGGTGCGGTTCGCCGACGCCGTCGCGACCCTCCGCGACCTCGGCGCCACCACCCTCCTGGAAATCGGCCCCGACGCCGTCCTCAGCCCGCTCTCCGGCGCCACCCCCGCCCTGCGCGCCGGCCGGCCCGAGGCGCGTACGGTCCTGACGGCCGTGGCGACGGCGTTCGTGCGCGGCGCGGACGTCGACTGGGCCGCGGTGTACGGGCCGTGGGGCGGCCGGCGCGTCGCCCTGCCCACGTACGCGTTCCAGCGGCGGCGCCACTGGTTCGACGCGACCACCCGCAAGGAGGTGCTCCTGCCCGCCGCCGTCGACGGCGGCGTACGGGACGAGGCGATATCCGCCGCTCCGCGCGGGGCGCTCGGCGAGCGGCTGGCCGGGCTGTCCGGCGAGGAGCGCCGGCGGGCCGTGGCCGAGCTGGTGACCGGGCACGTCCGGGCCGTCCTGGAGTACGGCGACGACGAGCGCCTGGAGCTGCGCACGCCGTTCCAGCAGCTCGGGTTCAGCTCGATGATGACGACCGAGCTGCGTGCGGCGCTCGCCCGCGCGACCGGTCTGGACCTGTCGACGAGCCTGCTGTTCGACCACCCGACGCCGCAGGCGCTGATCACGTTCGTGGAGGCGGAGCTGCTGGGTGCGGCCGGCGCCGTCGACACGTTCGTACGGCCCGTCGACGCGGACGAGCCGATCGCCATCGTCGGCATGGCCTGCCGCTACCCCGGCGGCGTGGCGTCCCCGGAGGACCTGTGGCGGATCGTCGCCGAGGGCGTCGACGCGGTCTCGGAGTTCCCCACGGACCGCGGCTGGGACGAGGACCTGTACGACCCCGACCCGGACAGGCCCGGCAAGAGCGCGGTGCGCCATGGCGGGTTCCTGCACGACGCGGGCCGGTTCGACGCCGGCTTCTTCGGCATCTCGCCGCGTGAGGCGCTGGCGATGGACCCGCAGCAGCGGCTGCTGCTGGAGACCGCGTGGGAGGCGATCGAGCGGGCCGGGATCGACCCGGAGGCGCTGCGCGGCTCGCGCACGGGCGTCTTCGTGGGCGCCACGGCCCTCGAGTACGGGCCGCGCATGTACGAGGCGCCGGAGAACGTCCGGGGCAGCGTCCTCACCGGCAGCACCGCCAGTGTGATGTCGGGCCGCATCGCCTACCAGCTGGGCCTGCTGGGCCCGGCCGTCACCGCCGACACGGCCTGCTCGTCGTCGCTCGTGGCGCTGCACCTGGCGATCCGCTCGCTGCGTTCGGGCGAGACGAACATGGCGCTGGCGGCCGGCGCGACCGTGATGTCCTCGCCCGGCATGTTCGTGGAGTTCTCCCGGCAGCGCGGCCTCGCCCCCGACGGCCGCTGCAAGTCCTTCGCGGCGTCCGCCGACGGCACCGGCTGGGCCGAGGGCGTCGGCATGCTCCTGGTGGAGCGGCTGTCGGACGCGCGCCGCAACGGCCACCGCGTCCTCGCCGTCGTCCGGGGCTCCGCGATCAACCAGGACGGTGCCTCCAACGGCCTCACCGCGCCCAACGGCCTGTCGCAGCAGCGGGTCATCCGCCAGGCGCTCGCCGACGCGGGCCTGACCACGGCCGACGTGGACGCCGTCGAGGCGCACGGCACCGGCACCCGGCTCGGCGACCCGATCGAGGCCGAGGCGCTGATGGCGACGTACGGCAGCGGCCGGGAGGACCGCGCGCCGGTGTTCCTGGGCTCGCTGAAGTCCAACATCGGCCACGCCCAGGCGGCCGCCGGTGTCGGCGGTGTCATCAAGATGGTGCAGGCCATGCGGCACGGCGTCCTGCCGAGGACGCTGCACGTGGACGAGCCGTCGCCGCACGTCGACTGGGCCCGCGGCGCCGTGGAGCTGCTGACCGAGGCCCGCCCGTGGGAGGCGCCCGGGCGGCCGCGGCGCGCGGCGGTGTCGTCGTTCGGCATCAGCGGCACCAACGCCCACGTCGTCCTCGAGGAGGCCCCGCGGGAGGCGGCCGCCCCGGCCGGGGAGCCGGCGGGCCTCGCCGCGCCGGCGCTGCCCGCGCCGTGGCTGCTGTCCGCGCGGGACTCGGCCGCGCTGCGCGCCCAGGCCGAGCGGCTGCGGGCGTACGCGGCGGGCGACGGCGCGCCGGGCGACGCGGCCGTGGGCCGTGCGCTGGCCACCACGCGCACGGCGTTCGAGCAGCGGGCGGCCGTGGTCGCCGCGGACCGTGCCGGGTTCCTGGCCGGTCTGGCGGCGCTGGCCCGCGGGGAGCAGGCGCCCGGCGTGGTGACGGGCAGTGCGGCGCACGCGGGCCGTACCGCGTTCCTGTTCACCGGTCAGGGCGCCCAGCGGCTCGGCATGGGCCGTGAGCTGGCGGAGCGTCACCCGGTGTTCGCCGCGGCGCTGGAGGAGGTGTTCGCGGCGTTCGCGCCGCACCTGGAGCGGCCGTTGCGCGAGGTCGTGTTCGCGGACCCGGAGGGCCCGGACGCGACGCTCGTCGACGAGACGACGTACACGCAGCCCGCGCTGTTCGCCGTCGAGGTGGCGCTGTTCCGGCTGCTGGAGCACCACGGGGTGACCCCGGACCTGCTGGCCGGGCACTCGATCGGCGAGCTGGCCGCCGCGCACGTGGCGGGCGTCCTGTCCCTGGACGACGCGGCGAAGCTGGTCGCCGCCCGGGGCCGGCTGATGCAGGCGGCCCGCGCGGGCGGCGCCATGATCGCCGTACAGGGCCAGGAGGCGGAGATCGCCGCCTCGCTCGCCGGGCACGAGGACGCGGTGGCGATCGCCGCGGTCAACGGGCCCGACTCGGTGGTGATCTCCGGGGACGCGGAGACCGCCGAGCGGATCGCGGCCGAGTGGCGGGAGCGCGGCCGCAGGACGAAGCGCCTGACGGTGTCGCACGCCTTCCACTCGCCCCACATGGACGACATCCTCGACGCGTTCCGCGAGGTCGCGTCCCAGGTGACGTTCCGGGCGCCGCGCGTCCCGATCGTGTCCACGGTGACGGGGGCCCGGGCCACGGACGCCGAACTGACCTCGCCGGACTACTGGAGCGGGCAGATCCGGGCCACCGTGCGGTTCCTGGACGCGGTACGCGAGCTGGCCGCCCAGGGCGCGACCGTGTTCGTGGAGGCCGGCCCGGACGCCGTGCTGACCGCGCTCACGCGCGGCGCCCTGGAGGACGTCACGGCCGTGCCGCTGCTGCGGGCCGGGCAGCCGGAGGGCCACACGCTCGTCGAGGGCCTGGCCCGGGCGTACGCGGCGGGCGCGCCGCTGGACGGGGCGTCGTTCTTCACGGGCGGCGCGGGCGGCTCGGCCGCGCCGGTCGACCTGCCGACGTACCCCTTCCAGCGGGAGCACTACTGGCTGGCGCCGTCGGTGCCGGCGGACGCGCGGAGCCTGGGGCTGGAGCCCGCCGGGCATCCGCTGCTGTCCACGACCCTGGACCTGGCGGACCGCGAGGAGGCGGTGTTCACCAGCCGGCTGTCGCTGCGGGGCCACCCGTGGCTGGCGGACCACACCGTCGGCGGGACCGTGCTGGTGCCGGCGACCGCGTTCCTGGAGCTGGCCGCGGCGGCCGGCGACCACCTGGGCGTGCCGCGCGTGGAGGAGCTGACGCTGGAGGCGCCGCTGCCGCTGACGGAGCGTGCGGCGGTCCGCGTCCAGGTGACGGTCGGCGCGGCGGACGCCTCGGGGGTGCGGCCGTTCTCGGTGCACGCCCGCCCCGACACGGGCGACACGGGCGCGGTCCTCGGCGACGACGCGGCCCGCGCCTGGACGCGGCACGCCGCGGGCGCGCTGGCCCCGGCCGTGGAGACGGCGGACGAGCCCGAGCGCTGGACGGCGTGGCCGCCCGAGGGGGCGGTGGAGGCGGACCTGACCGGTGTGTACGAGCGCCTCGACGCGCTGGGGTACGGGTACGGCCCCGCGTTCCAGGGGCTGCGGGCGATGTGGCGGGCCGGTGACGAGCTGTTCGCCGAGATCCGTCTGCCGCAGGAGCACGCCGAGGCCGCCGCGCGGTTCGCCGTGCACCCGGCGCTGTTCGACGCGGCGCTGCACCCGCTGGTGCTGGACGCGGCCGTGGAGGGCGAGTCGGACCGGATCCGGCTGCCGTTCGCCTGGTCCGGGATCGACGTACGGGCCACGGGCGCGGCCGAGGTGCGGCTGCGGATCACGCCGCTCGGCGCGGACAGCTACCGGCTGACCCTGGCGGACGCCACCGGCGCCCCGGTCGCCGAGGTGGAGTCGCTGGTGCTGCGGCCGATCGCCCGCGAGGACCTGTCGTCCGCGGCGGCCGGCCCGGTGGACGAGGCGCTGTTCACGGTGGAGTGGGCGCCGGTGGCGGCGCCCGAGGGCGAGGCCGACCCGTCGTGGGGGGTCGTCGGCGACGACCTGGACGCGGCCGTCGGCGTGGACGTGGCGGTGGTGCGGGTGTCCGGCGCCGCGGGCGCGGACGGCACCCCGGCGGCGGCGCACGAGGCGACGGTGCGGGTCCTGGAGCTGGTGCGGCGGTGGCTGGCCGACGACCGGTTCGCCGACGCGCGGCTCACCGTGGTCACCGGGGGCGCCGTCGCGGCGCTGCCCGGCGAGGACGTCACGGACCTGGGCGCGGCCCCGGTGTGGGGCCTGCTGCGGTCGGTGCAGTCGGAGCACCCGGACCGGGTGCTGCTGATCGACCTGGACGTCTCCGACGCGGCCGTGCCGGTCGCGGCGCTCGCCGCCGGTGCGGCGGGCGAGCCGCAGCTGGCGGTGCGCGACGGCGCCCTGTACGCGCCGCGCCTGGCCCGCGCCGGGCGCGGCACGCGGGCGGCGGAGCGCCGGGGGCTGGACCCCGAGGGCACCGTGCTCGTCACGGGCGGCACCGGCGGGCTGGGCGCGCTGTTCGCCCGGCACCTGGTCACCGCGTACGGGGTGCGGCACCTGCTGCTGAGCAGCCGGCGCGGCCCGGACACGCCGGGCGCCGCGGAGCTGGTCGCCGAACTGTCCGCGCTGGGCGCCGAGGTCACGGTCGTCGCCGCGGACGCCGCGGACCGTGCGGCGGTCGAGCGGCTGCTCGCCGCGGTGGACCCGGCGCACCCGCTGACCGCCGTGGTGCACACGGCCGGTGTGCTGGCGGACGGGACCGTGGAGTCGCTGACGGCGGAGCGGGTGGCGACCGTGCTGCGGCCGAAGGTGGACGCGGCCTGGCACCTCCACGAGCTGACGAAGGATCAGGATCTGGCGTCGTTCGTGCTGTTCTCGTCGGTGTCCGGGCTGACCGGCACCGCCGGGCAGGGCAACTACGCGGCCGCCAACACCTTCCTGGACGCCCTGGCCGCGCACCGGCGCGCCGCCGGCCTGCCGGCCACCGCGCTCGCCTGGGGCCTGTGGGACGGCAGCCACGGCATGGGCGCGTCCCTCACGGACGCGGACCTGGCCCGCTGGAGCCGGGCCGGGATGACGCCGCTCACGCCCGAGCAGGGCCTGGCCCTGTTCGACTTTGCGCTGGCGGGGGACGAGCCGCTGCTGGCCCCGGCGGCCCTGAACCCGGCCCGATTCGCGGGCGGCGCGGAGCCCGTACCGGCCCTGTACCGGGGCCTGGTGCGGACCCGTACGCGGCGCTCCGCGGCACGCGCCGCCGAGGCGACCGCGGGCGGCGGTACGGACTGGGGCCGGCAGATCGCCGCGCTCCCCGAGGAGAAGCGCCGCGAGGCGGTCCTCGACCTGGTGCGGGCCACGGTCGCCGGGGTGCTGGGGCACGCGGGCGCGTCGGCCGTCGAGCCGGACCGGGCGTTCAACGACATCGGCTTCGACTCGATGGCCGGCGTGGACCTGCGCAACCGGCTCGCGGCCACCACGGGGCTGCGGCTGCCCGCGACGGCCGTGTTCGACCACCCGACGCCGGCGGCGCTGGCCGCGTACCTGCTGACCCGGGTGTCCGCCGCGAAGGCCCCGGCCGCCGCGGCGAAGACGCGGACGCGGGGCGCGTCGGACGAGCCGATCGCCATCGTCGGCATGGCGTGCCGCTACCCGGGCGGGGTGTCCTCGCCGGAGGAGCTGTGGCGGCTGGTCGCCGAGGGCACCGACGCGATCAGCGGGTTCCCGGTGAACCGCGGCTGGGACCTGGACGCCCTGTACGACCCGGACCCGGAGCGCACGGGCACCTCGTACGTCCGCGAGGGCGGGTTCCTGCACGACGCGGACCTGTTCGACCGGGAGTTCTTCGGCATCTCGCCGCGTGAGGCGACCGCGACGGACCCGCAGCAGCGGCTGCTGCTGGAGACGGCGTGGGAGACCTTCGAGAGCGCGGGCATCGACCCGGGCGTGCTGCGTGGCAGCAACACCGGGGTGTTCACGGGCGCCATGTACGCCGACTACGCGTCGCGGCTGCCGGCCGCGCCGGAGGAGTTCGAGGGGTTCCTGCTGGCCGGGAACCTGTCCAGCGTCATCTCGGGCCGGCTGTCGTACACGTACGGCCTGGAGGGGCCCTCGGTCACCGTCGACACGGCGTGCTCGTCGTCGCTGGTGGCCCTGCACATGGCGGCGAACGCGCTGCGTACCGGCGAGTGCGACCTGGCCCTGGCCGGCGGTGTGACCGTGATGAACGGCCCGAACACGTTCGTGGAGTTCTCGCGGCAGCGCGGCCTGTCGCCGGACGGGCGGTGCAAGTCGTTCGCGGCGGCCGCCGACGGCACCGGCTGGTCCGAGGGCGTCGGCCTGCTGCTGGTCGAGCGGCTGTCGGACGCGCGCCGCAACGGCCACCGCGTCCTCGCGGTGGTCCGCGGCACGGCCGTCAACCAGGACGGCGCGTCCAACGGGCTCACCGCGCCCAACGGGCCGTCCCAGGAGCGGGTCATCCAGCAGGCGCTGGCGACCGCCGGGCTCCGGCCGGGCGATGTGGACGCCGTCGAGGCGCACGGCACGGGCACGCGGCTCGGCGACCCGATCGAGGCGCAGGCGCTGCTCGCCACGTACGGCCAGGACCGGCCCGACGGGCGTCCCCTGTACCTGGGTTCGCTGAAGTCGAACATCGGCCACAGCCAGGCCGCGGCCGGGGTCGGCGGCGTCATCAAGATGATCGAGGCGATGCGGCACGGCGTGCTGCCCAGGACGCTGCACGTGGACGAGCCGTCCCCGCACGTGGACTGGGACTCCGGCGCGCTGGCCCTGCTGACGGAGGAGACCCCCTGGCCCGAGACGGGTCGGCCGCGGCGCGCGGGCGTGTCCTCGTTCGGCATCAGCGGCACCAACGCTCACGTGATCATCGAGCAGGCCCTGCCGGCGCCGTCCGCCGCCCCGCGCACCGCCCCTCAGGAGGCGGCGCCCGCGGTGGTGCCGTGGATCGTGTCCGCCAAGGACGAGGCGGCCCTGCGGGCCCAGGCGGCGAGGCTGCACCGGTACGCCACCGAGGCCCCCGAGGTGTCCGTGGCCGACATCGGCCTGTCCCTCGCCACCGAGCGTGCCGTCCTGGAGCAGGGCGCCGCGGTCGTCGGCCGGGACCGGGAAGAGCTGCTGCGCGGCCTGGCCGCCCTCGCCGACGGTGAGGGCACACCGGCGGGCGTGGTGCGCGGGCACGCGGCGCGCCCCGGCAAGCGGGCGTTCCTGTTCACCGGGCAGGGCAGCCAGCGGCTCGGCATGGGCCGCGAACTGTACGAGAACAGCCCGGTGTTCGCGCGGGCCCTGGACGAGGTGTGCGCGCACCTCGACAAGGAGCTGGCCCGCCCGCTGAAGGACGTGCTGTTCGCCCGTCCGGAGACGGCGGACGCGGCGCTGATCGACCAGACCGCGTTCACGCAGGCCGCGCTGTTCGCGGTGGAGGTGGCGCTGTTCCGGCTGTTCGAGCACCACGGCATCACCCCCGACTATCTGCTGGGCCACTCCATCGGCGAGGTGACGGCCGCCCATCTGGCGGGCGTCCTGGACCTCGCGGACGCCTGCTGCCTGGTCGCCGAGCGCGGCCGGCTGATGCAGGCGGCCCGCGAGGGCGGCGCCATGGCGGCCGTGCAGGCCACGGAGGAGGAGGTGCGCGCGTCGCTCGAACCGTACGGCGACGCCGTGGCGATCGCGGGCGTCAACGGGCCCGACTCGGTGGTGATCTCGGGTGACGCGGACGCGGTCGACGACCTGACGGCGGCGTGGCGGGCGAAGGGTGCCCGCACGAAGCGGCTGCCGGTGTCGCACGCCTTCCACTCGCCGCACATGGAGGAGGTCTTGGACGAGTTCCGGGAGGTGGCGTCGGAGCTGACGTTCCGTCCGCCGCGCATCCCGGTCGTGTCCAACGTGACCGGCACGCTCGCCACCGCCGAGCAGCTGACCTCGCCGGACTACTGGGCCACGCACATCCGGGAGGCGGTGCGCTTCCTGGACGGCGTGCGCTGCCTGGAGGCCGAGGGCGTCACGGACTTCGTGGAGCTGGGCCCGGACGGGGTCCTCACCGCGCTGGCCCAGTCCTGCCTGGAGGAGGAGGCCGGGCTGCTGGTGCCGGCGCTGCGCCGGGACCGCGCCGAGCAGGAGACCGTCATGGGCGCGCTGGCGCGGCTGCGCCTGCGGGGTGCGTCGCCCGACTGGTCGACGGTCTTCCCCGGCGCCCGCACGGTGCCGCTGCCCACGTACGCCTTCCAGCGCGACCGCTACTGGCTGGAGGGCGCCGAATCCCCGGCCGACGCGGCCGGTCTCGGGCTCGCCGCGACCGAGCACCCGCTGATCGGTGCGGCGGTCGGCGTGGCCCACCGCGACGAGCACCTGTTCACCGGGCGGCTGTCCCGGCGCAGCCACCCCTGGCTGGTGGAGCACGCCGTGCACGGCACGGTGCTGCTGCCCGGCACGGGCCTGGTCGAGCTGGCCGCGCGGGCCGGTGAGCGGCTGGGCGCCGAGCGGGTCGAGGAGCTGATGCTGTCGGCGCCGCTGGTGCTGCCCGAGGACGGGGCCGTACAGGTGCAGGTGGTGGTCGGCGAGGCCGACGGGGCGGGCCACCGCTCCGTGGAGGTGTTCTCCCGGCCCGACGACGGCGACGAGTCCGGGGAGCGCCCCTGGACGGCGCACGCCTCCGGCACGCTCGCCCCGGCGACCGGGGCCGCGGGCGCCGCGCTGACGGCGTGGCCGCCGGCGGGAGCGGTCGAGGCGGACCTGAGCGACGTGTACGAGCGGCTCGAAACCCTGGGTTACCAGTACGGGGAGGCGTTCCGCGGGCTGCGCCGGGTGTGGAGCGGCGACGGCGAGATCTTCGCCGAGGTCGCGCTGCCGGAGCCGGTGCGCGGCGACGCCGGGCGGTTCCTGCTGCACCCGGCGCTGCTCGACGCGGCCCTGCACACCCTGCTGCCGGGCGTCATCGACGAGAAGGGCCAGGCGCGGCTGCCGTTCTCCTGGTCCGGGGTCACGGTCCACGCCGTGGGCGCCTCGGTGCTGCGGGTGCGGCTGACGGTGTCCGGCCAGGACACCGACACGCTGGAGGCGGCGCTGACGGTGGCGGACGGCACGGGCGCCCCGGTGGCGACCATCGAGTCGCTGCTGCTGCGGCCGCTGTCGGCGGAGGCCCTGCGCGAGGCGGCCGCGACCACCCGGGACGGCCTCTTCGGCGTCGTCTGGACGCCGCTCGCCCGGCCGGCCGGTACGGCCCCGGTGGACGCTTCCGGCTGGGCGGTCCTCGGTGACGTCACCGTGCCGGGCGCGTCCCGGCACACCGGGCTCGACACCGTCGAGCGGGCCGACACCGTGGTGTACGCGCCGCCCGCCGGGACGGGCGCGGACACGGCAGAGGACGCCCACGCCGCGCTGCGGGACACCCTCGCCACGGTGCGGGCGTGGCTGGCGGACGAGCGCTTCGCGGACGGCAGGCTCGTCGTGACGACCCGCGGCGCGGTCGCGACCGGTGCCGGCGAGGACGTCACCGACCTGGTCCGGGCGGGTGTGTGGGGTCTGGTCCGGGTGGCCCAGACCGAGAACCCGGGCCGCATCGTCCTCGTCGACCGCGACACGGACACCCTCGACCCGCGGCACGTCTCCCCCGACGTCCCGCAGGCCGCGGTGCGCGGCACCGCGCTCCTCACGCCGCAGCTGGCCCGCACCGCGGCCGGGGCGGCGGAGTCCGAGGGGCCGCGCTGGGACGGCGGCACGGTCCTCGTCACCGGCGCCACCGGCGCCCTCGGCGGCGTCCTCGGCCGGCACCTGGTCACCCGGCACGGGGCGCGGCACCTGCTGCTCCTCAGCCGCCGCGGCATCGACGCCCCCGGCGCCCGCGAGCTGCAAGACGAGCTCACCGGGCTCGGCGCCGAGGTCACGGTGGCCGCGTGCGACGCCGCCGACCGGGAGTCGCTGGCCGCGGTACTGGCCGGCATCCCGGCGGACCGGCCGCTGACCGCGGTCGTCCACACGGCGGGCGTCCTCGACGACACGGTGCTCACGGAGCTGACGCCGGAGCGGCTGGCGAAGGTCCTGCGGCCGAAGGTCGACGCGGCCTGGAACCTGCACGAGCTGACGAAGGACCAGGACCTGACGGCCTTCGTGCTGTACTCGTCGATCGCCGGTCTGATCGGCAACGCGGGCCAGGCCAACTACGCCGCGGGCAACACCTTCCTCGACGCGCTCGCCCAGCACCGCCGCGCCCGCGGCCTGCCCGCCACCAGCCTCGCCTGGGGCCTGTGGGCCGAGGCCAGCACCATCAGCGGCGGCCTCGACGAGACCGACCTGCGCCGGCTCGCCCGGCTGGGTCTGCTGCCGCTGTCGTCGGACGACGCGATGGACCTGTTCGACGCCGCGCCCACCACGGGCGAGGCCGTCCTGGCCGTCACCCGGCTCGACACGGCCGCGCTGCGCCGCCGGCCCGACGGGCTCCCCGCGATCCTGCGGGCGCTCGCGCCGAGCGCCCCGCGCCGTACCGCCGCGGCGGGCGGCACGGCGGCCGCGGCGGGCGGCGAGGGCGGGCCGTCCCTGGCGGAGCGCCTGGGCGCGCTGCCGGAGGAGCAGCGCATGGAGGTCCTGACGGACCTGGTGCGCGCCCAGGTCGCCGGGGTGCTGGGGCACGCCGACCCCGCCGCCGTCGACGCCGAACGAGCCTTCCAGGAGCTCGGCTTCGACTCGCTCACCGCCGTGGAGCTGCGCAACCAGCTCAACGCGGCGACCGGGCTGCGGCTGCCGTCCACGCTGGTCTTCGACTACCCGAACCCGGCCGTGCTCGCCGCGTACCTGCGGCAGCAGATCACGGTCGAGGAGGTGTCGGCGGCGACGCCGGTCCTGTCGGACCTGGACCGGCTGAAGGACTCCATCCAGTCGGTCGCCGCGGCCGACCGGGACGCGCTCCAGGAGATCACCGGCCGGCTCAAGGAGCTGCTGGACCTGGCCGCAGCGGCGGCGGGCGACGGCGACGGGGCCGCCGACCGGGACCTGGACACGGCGACCGACGAGGAGCTGTTCGCGCTCCTCGACGACCTGGACTGAGGCCGCGCGATGGCGGCGGACGCCGAGGCGCCACGACGCGCCGCGGACACCGAGGCGCGACGACGCGCACACAACGACCTTTCACCACCGAGCCACATCACGTCGGGGAGCTGAGTACACGTGGCGAACGAGCAAGAACTGAGGGAGTACCTCAAGCGGGCCATCGCGGACGCGCGGGACGCGCGCAAGCGCCTGCGCGAGGTCGAGGACAAGGCCCAGGAGCCGATCGCGATCGTCGGCATGGCCTGCCGCTACCCCGGTGGCGTCACCAGCCCCGAGGACCTGTGGCGCCTGGTGTCGGAGGGTGTGGACGCGGTCGGCGGCTTCCCGACGAACCGCGGCTGGGACCTGGAGCGGCTGTACGCCCCGGACCCGGACGAGCCCGGTACGTCGTACGCGACCGAGGGCGGCTTCCTGCACGACGCGGACCGGTTCGACCCGGAGTTCTTCGGGATGTCCCCGCGCGAGGCGCTGGCCGTCGACCCGCAGCAGCGGCTGCTGCTGGAGACCACCTGGGAGACCTTCGAGCGGGCCGGCATCGACCCGGCGTCGCTGCGCGGCAGCCGTACCGGCGTGTTCACCGGCCTCATGTACAACGACTACGGCTCCCGGCCCCACCTGCCCGCCGAGGGCAACGAGGGCTATCTGTTCAGCGGCAGTGCCGGCAGCATCGCCTGCGGGCGGCTCGCCTACACGTTCGGCCTGGAGGGTCCCACCGTCACGGTCGACACGGCGTGCTCGTCGTCGCTGGTGGCGATGCACCTCGCGGTGAACGCGCTGCGCTCCGGGGAGTGCGACCTGGCCCTGGCGGGCGGTGCCGCGGTGATGTCGACGCCGACCGCGTTCATCGAGTTCTCGCGGCTGCGCGGGCTCGCCTCCGACGGGCGCTGCAAGTCCTTCTCGGAGCAGGCCGACGGCACCGGCTGGGCCGAGGGCGTCGGCATGCTGCTGGTCGAGAGGCTGTCGGACGCGCGCCGCAACGGCCACCGCGTCCTCGCCGTCATCCGCGGCTCGGCCGTCAACCAGGACGGCGCCTCCAACGGCCTCACCGCCCCCAACGGGCCGTCGCAGGAGCGCGTCATCCGCCAGGCCCTCGCCAACGCCGGCCTCAAGCCCCGTGACGTGGACGCCGTGGAGGCCCACGGCACCGGTACGGCCCTGGGCGACCCGATCGAGGCGCAGGCCCTGCTGGCCACGTACGGGCAGGATCGGCCCGAGGGGCAGCCGCTCTACCTGGGCTCGCTCAAGTCGAACATCGGCCACGCCCAGGCGGCGGCCGGTGTCGGCGGCGTCATCAAGATGATCGAGGCGATGCGGCACGGCGTCCTGCCGAGGACCCTGCACGCCGAGGAGCGCTCGTCCCGCATCGACTGGGAGGCGGGCGCGGTCGAGCTGCTGACGGAGGCCCGCCCGTGGCCGAAGACCGATACGCCGCGCCGCGCGGGTGTGTCGTCGTTCGGCTTCGGCGGCACCAACGCGCACGTCGTGATCGAGGAGCCGATCGAGGAGCCGGAGGAGGCCGCTCCCGCCGAGGGCTCCCCCGACGAGCCGGGCACGGCCGCCCTGCCGGTGAACGCGTGGGTGCTGTCCGCCCGTACGCCGGATGCCCTGGCGGGTCAGGCCGCGCGCCTGCTGGCGTACGCCGAGGAGCGGGACGGGCTCGACCTGACCGCGGTGGGGCACTCGCTCCTGTCCACGCGCGCCCTGTTCGACCACCGCGCGGTGGTGGCTGGTGCCGACCGGGGCGAACTGCTGGCGGGGCTGCGGGCCCTGGCGGCCGGCGAGTCGGCACCGCACGTGGCCCAGGGCACGAAGACCGCCGGGAAGACCGCCTTCCTCTTCACCGGCCAGGGCGCGCAGCGCAGCAGCATGGGCCTGGAGCTGTACGAGACCTACCCCGCCTACGCCGAAGCGTTCGACGCGGTGTGCGCCGAACTGGACCCACTGCTCGACAAGCCGCTGCGCGAGATCATCGCCACCGGCGAGGAGCTGGACCAGACCGGCTACACCCAGCCCGCCCTGTTCGCCACCGAAGTAGCCCTCTACCGCCTGGTCGAGTCCTGGGGCGTCACCCCGGACTACGTCGCCGGCCACTCCATCGGCGAACTGGCCGCCGCCCACATCGCCGGCGTGCTGAGCCTGCCGGACGCGGCCCGACTGGTCGCCGCCCGGGCGCGGTTGATGCAGGACCTGCCCACGGGCGGGGCGATGATCGCGCTCCAGGCCACCGAGGACGAAGTCCTCCCCCTCCTCGCCGACCGGGCCGACCGCCTCTCCATCGCCGCGATCAACGGCCCCGACTCGGTCGTCATCTCAGGCGACGAGGAGGCGGCCTCCGATGTGGCGGCGCACTTCCGCGGTCTCGGCCGCAAGACGAAGCAGCTCGCCGTCTCGCACGCCTTCCACTCCCCTCGCATGGACGGCATGCTCGACGACTTCCGCCGCATCGCCGCCGAACTCACCTACAACGAACCGCGCATCCCCATCGTCTCCACCCTCACCGGCGCCCTCGCCACCGGCGACGACCTGCGCACCCCCGCCTACTGGGCCGACCAGGTCCGCCAGGCCGTCCGCTTCGCC
>NZ_JBEXNO010000064.1:0-30298 GCF_040611175.1 Streptomyces sp. NPDC003036
ACGTCGCACGAGAGATCTACCGGCTGGTCGTCCCAGCGAGCACTCCTCTTACCCAGACGGATTCCGCCGCTTGACATCCATAGGGGCATCAAGCGTGCCCGCCACTACCAAGCCCTGGTAACCCTCGCCTGCCTACGACTCTGGCTGCCCTGACTTTGCGGACACGACCTGGAGCGTTCGCGCTCTACAAGCCGGGAGCGATTGAGTTCGACACGCGCTCGGCACCGGTGGTGCGGTTAGTGCGGTTCTGTCGGCGACGAAACGGCCACGATCGGTCCTCGGCGCCCTTCCAGTGCCCGTCTGCCGTGCGCGGCGTTGTCACGGTTGAGTCCAGTAGCTCACAGGGACGGCACAGGATCATAAAGAACCGCGTACGACTACGCGGTGGGGCGCTTTCAGGAGGTGCGGCACAGTGTCAGGCGGTGTTCGGCGGGTTCCCCCCGCCATGCGGCCCGTGGTACAGGAGACGTATGGTCCGGCTGATCTAAGCGGCCATCGAATCTTCGCGGGGGGATTCATCAACTTCGGGTACTGGCAAGCCGTGGACCTTGGCCTGCCGCTCAGCGAGGTGGAGCGCATCCGCAGCCAGGAGGATCTCTACCGTCATGTCCTGGACGCCGCGGGGCTGCCGCGAGGGCCGAAAGTTCTGGAAGTGGGCTGCGGGCTTGGCATGGGATGCGTGGTGACCTTGCGGGAGTACGGATCCACCACGGTTACCGGCATGGACATTCATCCGGAGCAGCTACGACGGGCGCGCAGCGCGCATGCCGACCTACTTCGGGAGGAGCCGGCACGGCTGCGGTTCGTCCAAGGGGCTGCGGAGAGCATGCCGTTGGAAGACGGTGAGTTCGACGCTGTCATCAGCGTGGAAGCCGCTCAGCACTTCCCGGATCTCAGCGCCTTCGCAGCAGAGACGTGGAGGGTGCTGCGACCGGGTGGCCGGGTGGCTGTCGCCAGCTTCTTCACCGTGGACGACGCGCCCAGTCGGCCCGAGGAACTCGCGCGGCTGCTGGATACGTACGCTAGCGGCCTGGACATCGCACGGCCGGTGAAGGCGCTCGCTGACGCGCTCATGGAGGCCGGGTTCACGAGCGTGCGCGTCGGGTCGATCGGGCCGCATGTCTGGCCGGGGTGGGACCTCTGGCTCAGCCAGTGGTGGGCCCCGGGAACCTGGCCGCGGAACTTTCTGCACGCCTACGAGCAACGGATCCTTGACTACTACCTCGTCACGGCAGGGCGGCCTGGGCAGAACGCCGACCTGGGACAGCCACCGCCGCTTTAGGTTCGTGATGGCGCTGCTTGAGCCGGGAGGCCGGGCGCACAATTGAATGCTCAGAGGCGAACGGCAGGCCGAGCCGGGCGGCGAGCTGCGCCGAGTAGCCGGACGAGCCGAGCAGCCACACCGGCAGGCGGCCGGCGGGCGGGCGGGGTGACTCCGTTGAGCCGGTCCTGGGCGGGCCTCGGCACCGCGTACACGCGGCCGGCTGCTGTGGGACGAAAGGACCGGCCCCTACCGAGCCACGCCCCACCCCACCACCGCGATCGTCGAGCACGCCCTTGCGGTCATTGCCGCCAACGCCGCCGACCTGCTCACTTCCCCCGACGCCGCCCGCCTGACCGCCTGCGCCTCCCCGCCCTGCAACCGCTTCCTGCTCCGGCATGGCCGCCGCCAGTGGTGTTCCACCCGCTGTGGCGACCGTGCCCGGCCGCCCGCGCCTACGCCCGCCGCGCCGTGACGGGGTGACGACGCCGCGTCGCCGACCCGGGGGTCACCGCGCACCAACCGGCTCCCCACGCCTGACGCCGGACGCGGCGCCTGTGCCGTCGACGCGAGGAGCCAGGGCGATGGGCCGAAACGTGGCGAGTGGTCGGCCGGACAATTCCTGGGCGCCGTAAAAGCACACGGCACGGGGCGGGGGGCAAAGGGCCGAAAAAGCAAAGGCAAGAAGCTCGCCAGCTCCTTGCCACTTTCAACATATAGCGCACCAGGGGCCTTGCGGCAAGGCCCCGTTGGTGCCGCAGAATCTCCCCCCTGAGCCAGAACCTGCGGAAATCGGCAATGCGCAACGTATAGGCGCTTTGCCAGTGTGTGCAGGCTCTGCATCGAATGGGGGTTTCATGATTGACGTGATCATCGCCGGGGGCGGGCCGACCGGTCTGATGCTGGCCGGCGAATTGCGGCTGCACGGTGTGCACGTGGTGGTGCTGGAGAAGCTGGCGGAGCCGACCAGGCAGACCCGCGCGCTCGGTCTCCATGTACGGAGCATCGAAGTGATGGACCAGCGCGGTCTGCTGGAGCGGTTCCTCCCGCTCGGCCGGAAGTACGAGACCGGTGGGTTCTTCGCGGGCATCGGCACGTCGTGGCCGACCGGGCTGGACACCGCGCACGCGTATGTCCTCGGCATCCCGCAGAGCACCACCGAGCGGCTGCTGGCCGAGCACGCCGTCGAGCGCGGCACCGAGATCCGGCGTGGCTGCGAGCTGGTGGGGCTGAGTCAGGACGAAGACGGTGTGACCGTCGAGCTGGCCGACGGTACGACCGACGGCGCGGCCGGTCGCACGCGGCTGCGCGCGCGGTACCTCGTCGGCTGCGACGGCGGCCGCAGCACCGTGCGCAAGCTGCTCGGCGTGGGCTTCCCCGGCGAGCCCGCGAGGGTCGAGACGCTGCTCGGCGAGATGGAAGTGGCCATGGAGCCGGAGGAGCTGGCGGCCGTGGTGGCGGAGGTGCGCAAGACCGAGTGGCGGTTCGGCACCATGCCCCTCGAAGGCGGGACGTACCGCGTCATCGTGCCCGCCGACGGGGTGGCCGAGGACCGCACGGTCCCGCCGACCTTCGAGGAGTTCAAGCAGCGGCTGCGGGACTTCGCCGGCACCGACTTCGGTGTGCACTCGCCCCGCTGGCTGTCGCGGTTCGGCGACGCCACCAGGCTGGCCGAGCGCTACCGCGTCGGCCGGGTGCTGCTGGCCGGTGACGCGGCGCACGTCCACCCGCCGACCGGCGGGCAGGGGCTCAACCTCGGCATCCAGGACGCGTGCAACCTCGGCTGGAAGCTGGCCGCCGAGGTGCGCGGCTGGGCACCGGAGGGGCTGCTGGACAGCTACCAGAGCGAACGGCGGCCGGTGGCCGCCGACGTACTCGACAACACCCGGGCGCAGACGGAGCTGCTGTCCTCCGAACCGGGCGCCCTGGCAGTGCGTCGGCTGATGGCGGAACTGATGGAGTTCGAGGAGGTGAACCGGTACCTGATCGAGAAGATCACCGCGATCGCCGTCCGCTACGACTTCGGCGAGGGGGACGGGGGGCACGAACTCCTCGGCCGGCGGCTGCGGGACATGAAGCTCAAGGAGGGTCGGCTCTACGAGCTGATGCGCGACGGCCGCGGACTGCTGCTCGACCAGACCGGCCGGCTGTCGGTGGCGGGCTGGGCGGACCGGGCGGACCACGTCGTCGACGTCGGCGGGGAACCGGACGTGCCCGCGGTGCTGCTGCGGCCGGACGGGCACGTGGCCTGGGTCGGCGAGGACCAGCGGGGTCTGCGTGAACAGCTGCGCAGGTGGTTCGGCGCTCCCGTCGGCTGAGCGTCGGGAGGCCGGGGACGGGACGTCCCGTCCGTCAGGCCGCGAGGAGGATCGCCGCCGCGCCGAAGAGGTCCACGACGCAGCACCACTCCGACCAGGCGCGGGGCGCCACCCGGTCGGCGCGGTGGTGGGCGAAGTCCCAGACCGCGTGGGCGAACCAGCCGGCCGCCAGGAGGTAGTGGGCGGTCGTCCGGTCGGCCGTGAGCGCCACCAGCGCGAGCGCGGCGAAGACGAGGAGCCCGCCGATCTGGAGCGCGAGGACGCGCGGGCCGCGCAGGTGCCCGCGCAGCGCGCCGAAGGCCAGGTAGAAGAGGGGCATCAGGGCGAGGAGCGCCGCGAGGCGTGCCACGGGCGGGGTGCCGTCGAGGAAGGTGGCGGCCACCACGGCGAGCGCGAGCCAGGTGGGCCAGCGGTGCCCGAGGAGGCGGAGGAGCCGGGACAGCCGGGACAGCGGGGTGAGTTGGGCGCGGGGAGCCTCGTGTACGGAGGGCTCGGGCGCGTCCGGTGTCGTGTCGGCTCCGGTTCCGTACCCGGCCCCGTATCCGGTGCCAGTTTCGGTTCCGGTTCCGCGGGCGGCGTCGGTCGTCATGGGTCTCTCCCGGAGCGGCGAGGCGGTGGTCGTGGTGGAGTCCACCTTCCGGCCCGCCGGCCCCGTCCGCGTACGGTCTCCCCCGGTCATGTCCCGAACCTTGGGGTACCGGTCCTTCCGGCATAGGGTCGTCGCATGACGGAACGGCGAGTGGCCGTGGTCGGCTTCGACACGGCCGAGTTGCTGGACATCGCGTGCGTGACCACCACCCTCGTCATGGCGAACCACCTCGGTGCCCCGGCCCGCCCGTACGACGTGATCCTGGCGGCACCGGGCGGCGGGCCGATCGTGTGCGGCTCCGGGTTCACGCTGCTCAGCCAGCAGTCCCTGGAGCGGCTCGTCGGCCCGCTCGACACGCTGGTGGTCTCCGGGGGCCTGGCGGTCGAGCGGGCGGCCGCCGACCCGCGGCTCGTGGGGCACGTCCGCCGCCTGGCCAAGGAGAGCCGGCGCGTGGCCTCGGTGTGCACCGGGGCCGCGATCCTGGCCGCCACCGGGCTGCTGGACGGCCACCGTGCCACCACCCACTGGCAGTTCGCGGCCCGGCTGGCCGCCCGCCACCCCGAGGTCACCGTGGACCCGAGCCCCATCTACATCCGCGAGGGCAACATCTCCACGGCGGCGGGCATCACGAGCGCGCTCGACCTCACCCTCGCCTTCATCGAGGAGGACCACGGCGCCGAGCTGGCCCGCCAGGTCGCCCGCCACCTGGTCACGTACCTGCACCGGCCGGGGAACCAGGCGCAGATGAGTATGTTCACGGCCGCGCCGCCGCCCCGCGACGCTCTCGTGCGGCGGCTCGTCGACCACATCGCCGGCCACCCGGACGGCGACCTGGGCACGGTGGCGCTGGCGGCGCTCGCGGGTGTGACCCCGCGCCACCTCACCCGGCTGTTCCTGGAGCACCTCGGTCAGACGCCGGGCCGGTTCGTACGGCAGGCCCGTACCGAGGCCGCCGCGCACCTCCTCGCGTCCACCACCCTTCCGCTGGCGAGCGTGGCCGCCAAGTGCGGCTTCGGCTCGGCCGAAACCCTGCGCCAGGCCTTCACCGGCCGCTACGGCATCCCGCCGTCGCGGTACCGGGAGGCGCACGCGGCGCGGCGCCCCCGTGCGTAGCCGGGACCGGTCACAGGCTCCACTGCCGCAGCTCCGCCGCGATGGCCCGGACGTCCGCCTCGCCCTCCCCGACCAGGCGCGCGAGGTCCCGCACCTGCTCGGGTGAGGTGACCACCTTGAGGCCGCAGGCGACGAGGTAGCCGTACGCGACGGCGGAGGCGAACATCGCGTTGGAGTGCTCCAGGGCGGGGACGCGCAGCAGCAGGTGGAGCAGTGCGGCGGCCCGCGCGGGAGGGTCCGCGTACACGGCCGTACCGAAGATCTGGGCGTCGTGGCGCGCGACGGCCGCGACGAGCGCGCCCCAGTCGGTGACCTGGGGGTCGCCGGGGGTCTTGTGCTCGGCGACCATGAGGAGCCAGGCGAGGTCGATGGAGAGGCTCATCCGGAGGCGGCGCCCGCCCTCGACGCGTGTCCCAGCGCGTGTCCCAGCGCGTGTCCCAGCGCGTGTCCCAGCGCGTGTCCCCGGCCGCTCACCGCTTGCCCTTGGCGCGCTTGCCGCCGCCCTTCGCCGGAGGCCCGGCCCGGCGCTCGGCGGTGCCGAACTCCTCCGCGAAGACGGCCTCGTACTGCTTCATGAAGTCGGCCGCCGCCTCGACGAAGGTGCGCCCCGCTTCCCCGGCGTCCTGCTGGACGAGTTCCTCGATGTAGCGGTTCACGCTGACGCCACGCTGCTGCGCCCGGCGGCGGGCGGCCTCGGCGGTGGATTCGTCCACGCGAACGTTCAGCTGGGTCTTGGCCACTCCCTCACGCTAGCGCGGCCGCGCTAGCAGCGGCAAGGCATGTCTTCCGGCCGCCGCGGCATCATGGAGGATGGAACGCATGAACGATCTTCGGATACGGGCCGCCCGGCCGGCCGACCTCGACGCCGTCCTCGCCTTCTGGAAGGTCGCCGCCGAGGGCACGAGCATCAGCGACGACCGCGAGGGCGTCGAGCGCCTGGTCGCCCGCGACCCGGACGCGCTCCTTCTCGCGGAGCGGGACGGCGAGCTCGCGGGCACGGTGATCGCCGGCTTCGACGGCTGGCGCTGCCACCTGTACCGGCTCGCCGTCCATCCGGACCATCGCCGCCAGGGCGTCGGCGGGGCGCTCCTCGCGGCCGCCGAGGAGCGTTTCGTACGGCTCGGAGGGCGGCGCGGTGACGCCATGGTGCTCGACGGGAACGCGGTCGCGCACCACGCGTGGCGGGCCGCCGGCTATGCGCCGGAGCCGCAGTGGAGCCGCTGGGTCAAGCCGCTGGAGGGACGGCAGCCGGCAGACGGGCTCCCCGAGTCCTGAGCGCTTTACCGACCCTTTACCATTGCTGGGCATGCGCCGGAGAACCACTCCGACGACCCGAACGAAAGGTGTGAGCGTCCGCCCATGGGCGAGCCTCCCTGTACGCGACATCGCGCATTCCTCCGCTCCCTGTCCGACGATGGGACGGAGGTGAACCGATGACCGAAGTGCTCCTGCTCGCCGTGGCACTGCTGCTCTGCGTGGCGTGCGGCGGGTTCGTCGCGGCCGAGTTCTCCCTCACCACCATCGAGCGGAGCGAGCTCGAACGGGCCGTCGAACGCGGTGAGCGCGGCGCGCCCGGCGCCCTCAAGGCCGTACGCTCCCTCACCTTCCAGCTCTCCGGCGCCCAGCTCGGCATCACCGTCACCAACCTGATCGTGGGCATGCTCTCCGAGCCGTCGATCGCCAAGCTCATCCGGGGACCGATCCAGGACCTCGGGCTTTCGGCGTCGGCCGCGTCGTCGATCGCGCTCGTCATCGGTACGGGCCTGTCCACGGTCGTCCTGATGGTCGTCGGCGAGCTGGTCCCCAAGAACTGGGCGATCTCCTCGCCGCTGGGCGTTGCCAAGGTCGTCGCCACGCCGCAGCGGATCTTCAGCGCCGCCTTCAGGCCGCTGATCGGCCACCTCAACAACACCGCGAACCGTCTGGTGCGCCGGCTCGGCCTGGAGCCGGCCGAGGAGCTGGCCTCCGCGCGCAGCCCGCAGGAGCTGGTCGCCCTGGCGCGCCACTCCGCGAAGCAGGGCGCGCTGGAGGCCGACACCGCCGAGCTGTTCGTCCGCACCCTGAACCTCTCCGAGCTGACCGCGGAGAACGTCATGACGCCGCGCGTCCAGGTCACCGCCCTGGAGGCGCAGGCCACGGCGGAGGACGTCGCCAACGCCACGCGCGCCACCGGCCTGTCGCGCTTCCCGGTCTACCGGGGCGGCCTCGACACCGTGATCGGCACCGCGCACATCAAGGACGTCCTGGCCATCCCGGCCGAGCGGCGGCCGCGTACGCCGGTCACCGAGATCCTGCGGGAGCCGCTGCTCGTACCGGAGTCGCTCACGGTGGACCGGCTGCTCGACCGGCTGTCCGGCAAGCGGACGATGGCGGTCGTCATCGACGAGTACGGCGGCACGGCCGGCGTCGCGACGCTGGAGGACATCGTCGAGGAGGTCGTCGGCGAGGTGCGCGACGAGCACGACCCGCACGAGACGCCGGACCTCGCCCGGGTGGGCGAGGGCGCCGACGGGCGGCTGCTGTGGTCGGCGGACGGCGCCGCCCGGACCGACCAGCTGGAGCGGGTCGGGCTGCGCGCGCCCGAGGGACCGTACGAGACGCTCGCCGGGCTCATCGCGACGGAGCTCGGCCGCATACCGGTCGTCGGCGACCGGGTGGAGCTCGCGGGCTGGCGGCTCGACGTGGTGGACGCCTCCGGGCGCCGCGCCGCGCGGGTGCTGCTGCACGCGCCCGCGGAGCCCCTGGGCGGGGCGCAGGACCACGAGGACGGCGGCCACCGCGCCGGTGGCGCCGGGGAGGCCGGCCGATGATCGCGATCCAGCTCCTGATCGGTTTCCTGACGCTGGTCGTCAACGCCTTCTTCGTCGGCGCCGAGTTCGCCCTGATCTCCGTGCGCCGCAGCCAGATCGAGCCGTACGCCGAAGCCGGGGACCGGCGGGCGCGCAGCGTCATCTGGGGCCTGGAGCACGTCTCCGCGCTGCTCGCGGCGGCGCAGCTGGGCATCACGCTGTCCACGCTGGTGCTGGGCGTGGTCGCCGAGCCGGCGATCGCGCACCTGCTGGAGCCGGCCTTCGACGCGGCCGGCGTGCCTCACGGGCTGGTGCACCCGATCTCGTTCGTGATCGCGCTGTCGGTGGCCACGTACCTGCACATGCTGCTGGGCGAGATGGTCCCGAAGAACATCGCGCTGGCCGAGCCGACCCGGATGGCGCTGCTGCTGGGGCCGCCGCTGGTGGCGGTGACCCGGGCGCTGCGTCCGGTGATCTTCACGATCAACGCGTTCGCCAACGCGCTGCTGAAGCTGCTGCGGGTGGAGGTGCGGGACGAGGTCTCGGCGACGTTCTCGGACGACGAGCTGGCGCGGATGGTGACGGACGCGAGCCAGGCGGGGCTGCTGGACGACCGGGCAACCGAGCGGCTGCACGACGCGCTGGAGCTGGGCCGCCGGCCGGTGCGCGACGTGGTGATGCCGGTGGAGCGGGTGGTGTACGCACGCGTCGGAACGACGCCCGCCGAGCTGGAGGAGCTGTCGGCCCGGTCCGGGTTCTCGCGCTTCCCGGTGGTGGACGCCACCCGGGGCATCCTCGGGTACCTCCATGTGAAGGACGCGCTGGACGTCTTCCCGCGCGACCTGCCCTTCCCGGTGTCGTCGATGCGGCCGATCGCCCGCGTCCGGGCGGCCACGCCGCTGGACGACGTCCTGACGGCGATGCGCCGCAGCCGTACGCACCTGGCGGCGGTCCTCGACGACAACGGCAAGCTGGCCGGGCTCGTCACGATGGAGGACGTGCTGCGGGAGCTGGTGGGCCGGCCTCGGACGGGCTAGTGCCGGCGGCGTGGGGGCGCGGGATACGATCACTCCGCCATGGAGATGAATGCCACCTACACCAGTTTCGTCGCGGTGGGCGACAGCTTCACCGAGGGCATGTCGGACCTGCTGCCCGACGGCTCCTACCGGGGCTGGGCCGATGTGCTGGCGGGCCGCCTCGCCGCCCGTACGCCCGGGTTCCGTTACGCGAACCTCGCCGTGCGCGGCAAGCTGATCGGCCAGATCGTCGAGGAGCAGGTGGACCTCGCGGCGGCCATGAAGGCGGACGTCGTCACGCTGGTCGGCGGGCTCAACGACACCCTGCGCCCGAAGTGCGACATGGGTCGGGTGCGCGGGCTGCTGGAGGAGGCGGTGGAGCGGCTGGCCCCGTCCTGCGGCCGGCTGGTGCTGATGCGCAGCCCCGGCCGCAACGGTCCGGTGATGGAGCGCTTCCGGCCGCGCATGGAGGAGCTCTTCTCGTACGTCGACGAGCTCGCGGCGCGGCACGGCGCGCTGGTGGTCGACCTGTACGGCGCCGAGGTGCTGGGCGACCAGCGGCTGTGGGACGTGGACCGGCTGCACCTGACGGCGGAGGGGCACCGGCGGGTGGCGGAGGCCGTGTGGCAGACGCTGGGCCTGGAGGCGGAGGAGGACTGGCGGGCGCCGCTGCCCCCGGCCGTGCGGCCGGGCTGGGCGGCCCGGCGGCTGAGCGACGTGCGGTTCGCGCGGCAGCACCTCGGGCCGTGGATCGGGCGGCGGCTGACGGGCCGCTCGTCGGGTGACGGCCGCCCGGCGAAGCGGCCGGAGCTGCTGCCGTACGAGGTGGTGGCCGAGGCGCGGTCCAAGGTCGTGGCCGAGGCCCGGTCCGAGGTGTTGTCCGAGGTGCGGTCACAGGCGCCGTTCGCGGCCCGGTCCGAGGTACCGTCCCAGGCGCCCGGCACGGGGCGCTCGCCCGAGGAGCCCGCTCCGCGGAGCGGCTCCGTCCCGCGGGGCGACACCGTCTCGTAGCAACCGACAAACGGGACCGTGGCGCTGGCCTGCACAAATCGCCAGCTAGACTCTGGTCACGTGACTGCTGCGTCTGCGAAGCCTCGCATCCCCAATGTCCTCGCCGGCCGCTACGCCTCCGCGGAGCTCGCCGTCCTCTGGTCCCCCGAGCAGAAGGTGAAGCTGGAGCGCCGGCTGTGGCTGGCCGTGCTGCGTGCCCAGAAGGACCTCGGGATCGAGGTGCCGGACGCCGCGCTCGCCGACTACGAGCGGGTGCTCGACCAGGTCGACCTGGCGTCGATCGCCGAGCGCGAGAAGGTCACGCGCCACGACGTGAAGGCGCGCATCGAGGAGTTCAACGCGCTCGCGGGCCACGAGCAGGTCCACAAGGGCATGACCTCCCGCGATCTCACGGAGAACGTCGAGCAGCTGCAGATCCGGCTGTCGCTGGAGCTGATGCGCGACCGCACGGTGGCGGTGCTGGCCCGGCTGGGCAAGCTGGCGGGCGAGTACGGCGAGCTCGTGATGGCGGGGCGCTCGCACAACGTGGCCGCGCAGGCCACGACCCTCGGCAAGCGTTTCGCGACCGCGGCCGACGAGCTGCTGGTGGCGTACGCCCGGGTGGAGGAGCTGCTGGGCCGCTACCCGCTGCGCGGCATCAAAGGCCCGGTCGGCACGGCGCAGGACATGCTGGACCTGCTGGGCGGCGACGCCGCGAAGCTGGCGGAGCTGGAGCGGCGGATCGCCCACCACCTGGGCTTCGGGCACGCCTTCACCTCGGTCGGCCAGGTCTACCCGCGCTCGCTCGACTACGAGGTCGTCACGGCGCTCGTCCAGCTGGCCGCCGCGCCCTCGTCGCTGGCGAAGACGATCCGGCTGATGGCCGGGCACGAGCTGGTCACCGAGGGCTTCAAGCCCGGTCAGGTCGGCTCGTCGGCGATGCCGCACAAGATGAACACCCGCTCCTGCGAGCGCGTCAACGGCCTGATGGTCATCCTGCGGGGCTACGCCTCGATGACCGGCGAGCTCGCCGGCGACCAGTGGAACGAAGGCGACGTCTCCTGCTCGGTGGTGCGCCGCGTGGCGCTGCCCGACGCGTTCTTCGCGCTCGACGGCCTGCTGGAGACCTTCTTGACGGTGCTCGACGAGTTCGGCGCCTTCCCGGCAGTCGTCGCCCGTGAGCTGGACCGCTACCTGCCGTTCCTGGCCACCACCAAGGTGCTGATGGCGTCGGTGCGGGCCGGGGTGGGCCGCGAGGTCGCACACGAGGCCATCAAGGAGAACGCCGTCGCCGCCGCGCTGGCCATGCGGGAGCAGGGCGCCGAGCGCAACGAGCTGCTGGACAAGCTCGCCGCCGACGACCGTATCCCGCTGGACCGGGCGCAGCTGGACGCGGCGATGGCGGACAAGCTGTCGTTCACGGGCGCGGCGGCCGACCAGGTCGGTGTCGTGGTGGCCCGGATCGAGGAGATCGCCAAGCAGCACCCGGACGCCGCCGGCTACACGCCCGGTGCGATCCTCTGACCTCGGGGCACACGACCCGCATGACACCTGAGGAACTGGAAGCCGCTCGCGACCGCATCGTCCCCGATGTGATCGCGGGCGGCTTGTCCGTGCTGTTCTGCGGCATCAACCCCGGCCTGATGTCGGCCGCGACGGGCCACCACTTCGCCCGGCCCGGCAACCGCTTCTGGCCCGTGCTGCACCGGTCCGGCTTCACGCCCCGCCGGTTGAAGCCGGCGGAGCAGCAGGAGCTCCTCTCGTACGGCCTCGGCATCACCAACGTGGTGGCGCGGGCGAGCGCGCGCGCCGACGAGCTGAGCGAGGACGAGTTCCGCGAGGGCGGCCGGCTGCTGGCGCTGAAGGTGGCGCGGCTGCGGCCGCGCTGGCTCGCGGTGGCCGGTGTCACCGCGTACCGCACGGCCTTCCACGACCGGAAGGCCCGGATAGGCCCGCAGGAGCGGACGATCGGCGACACCCGGATCTGGGTGCTGCCCAACCCCAGCGGTCTCAACGCCCACTGGACGCTGGAGACGATGGCGGAGGAGTTCGCCCGGCTGCGCGAAGCGGCGCAGGAGACCTAGGGCGGGTCGGTCTCCGTGACGACGGCGAGCAGCTGGAACGGCAGCTCCTTGTCCCACTGCGAGACCCCCAGGGCTATCCACAGCCCGTCCGCGCGCCAGAGGTGGAGGTCGGGCACGGAGCTGCTGAGGATGTCCCAGGGGTCCGGTATCTCCTCGCCCGCCATGCCCCGGTCGAACACCGACCACAGGCTGAAGGTCTGCGGCTCGCCCCAGCGCGCGGTGAGCAGCACCGCGAGCGCGTCGCGCTCCGCTTCGTACTGCTCCTCGACGAGCGCGCGCCGCGTGCCGTCGTCGTCCCAGAAGTCCTCGCTCGTGCCGAGCTCCGCGATGTGATAGCCGGGGCCGCTGTCGCCCACGTCCGATCTGCCGCGCTGCCCGGGGAAGGGGCGGGAGCGCAGCAGGTCGATGGTCGTCAGGTGCCGAGCGGTGGTCATGGATCCAGTAAAGCCCCCGCCACTGACAATTGGCGTTCCGTCAGGCGTCCCTGCGCCGGAGGGCGAACCAGCCGGCCAGCAGCGCGGCCGCCGCCCACCCGGCCGTCACGGCGAGGCCGCCCCACGGGCCGAGGCCGCCGGCGTCCTGACGTACCACCAACCGGCCCGCCTGGTCCGGCAGGTACTCCGCCGCGCCCGACGCCACATCGCCGACGACGAAGGACATCAGCACGAACGGGATCAGCAGGGCGAGCACGGCGGTACCGCTGCGCAGCACGGCCGCGAGGCCCGCCGCGAACAGCGCCATCAGCGCGAGGTGGACACCGCTGCCGACGCACGCGCGGACCACGCCGGGGTCCCCGAGCCCCAGGGCCCGCTCCCCCGCGAACGCCTGCCCGCCGAGGACGACGAACCGCTGGTACGCGCGGGGCTGAGCGCCGTGCTCGGGGCGCAGCCCGACATCGAGGTGGTCGGCGAGGCGGCCGACGGGGCGGCGGTCCTCCCCCTCGTGCGGCGGCTGCGCCCGGACGTCGTGGCGATGGACGTGCGGATGCCGTTGATGGACGGGATCGAGGCGACGCGGCTGCTGCTGCGCACGGTGCCGGGTCCGCCGAAGATCCTCGTGGTGACGACGTTCGAGAACGACGAGTACGTGTACGGGGCGCTGCGCGCCGGGGCGGACGGCTTCCTCCTCAAGCGCTCCCGTCCGGCCGAGATCGCGCATGCGGTACGGCTCATCGCCGAGGGCGAGTCGCTGCTGTTCCCCGCGGCCGTCCGGGCGCCGGCGGCCGAGTACGGCAACAGGGACGCGCGGGCCGCCCCGGAGCGAGCGGAGCTGACGCAGCGGGAGTCGGCGGTCCTGCGGCTGATGGCACGCGGGTTGTCCAACGCGGAGATCGCCGCCGAGCTGGTCGTCGGCGCGGAGACGGTGAAGACGCACGTCAGCGCCGTACTGGCGAAACTGGGCGCCCGGGACCGTACGCAGGCCGTGATCGCCGCGTACGAGTCGGGTTTCGTGGCGCCGTCGGTCCAGGCCCGTTAGGGCCGACCGGGGAGCCGGCACCGCTCGCCGCCCGTCCGGGCATTGAGTACGATCCGTCAGACAAGCGTTCGAGCTGGGAGGACACACGGTGGGCCGGCTGACCGGCGGGGATCCGTCGCTGCTGCGGCGGATCAATTCCGCGGTGGTACTCCATGCGCTGCGGGGCTCCGAAGCGCGTACGCTCACGGACCTCACACGGATCACGGGCCTGTCCCGGCCCACCGTCGAGGGCGTGGTCGAAGGGCTCATCGACACCGGCCTGGTGGTCGAGGCGGCGCCCGAGGAGGGCGAGACCCGGCGCCAGGGGCGGCCGGCGCGGCGTTTCCGGTTCCGCGCGGAGGCCGGTCATCTGATGGGCGTCGAGATCGGCCCGCACCGGGTGGCCGCGCTGATGTCGGGGCTGGACGGCCGGATCATAGGGGCCGGGTCCCGGGAGGTCTCGGAGACGGCCTCGGCGGATGAGCGGCTGGAGCGCGTGCGGGCGGTGGTCGCCGATGTGCTCCGGCGCACGGGGGTGCCGCGCAGCAGTCTGCGCGCCGTCGGCGTCGGCACGCCCGGCATCGTGGAGGCGGACGGGACGGTACGGCTGGGTACGGCGCTGCCCGGCTGGACCGGGCTGGCGCTGGGCGAGCGGCTGCGGCGTTCGTTCCGCTGCCCGGTGCTGGTCGAGAACGACGCGAACGCGGCGGCGGTGGCCGAGCAGTGGAAGGGCGCCGCGACCGACTCGGACGACATCGTTTTCGTACTGGCCGGGCTGAGTCCGGGGGCCGGCTCGCTGATCGGCGGGCGGCTGCACCGGGGCTTCGGCGGGGCCGCCGGGGAGATCGGCGCGCTGCACCTTTTGGGGCGGGGGGTGACCCCGGAGAAGCTGCTGTCGACCACGGACGAGCCGCTGCACCCGCTGGACGAGCAGGCGGTGGCGGAGGTGTTCGCGCTGGCCCGGCAGGGCGACGCGCGGGCGCGGGCGGCGGTGGAGCGGTTCATCCAGCGGCTGGTGCACGACGTGGGGGCGCTGGTGCTGGCGCTGGACCCGGAGGTGGTGGTGATCGGCGGCTGGGCGGCCGGTCTGGACGGGATACTCCCGCCGCTGCGGGAGGAGATGGCGCGGTTCTGCCTGCGCCCGCCGCGGGTGGTGCTGTCGCTGCTGGGCGAGGCGGCGGTGGCGACGGGCGCGCTGCGGCTGGCGCTGGACCACGTGGAGGAGCAGCTCTTCGCGGTCGAGGGCACGGTGACGGCCCGCCGCTGACGGACGACGGCGGGCCCGGTGTCCCGCCGTGCCGTCAGGAGGCGATCTGGAAGTCGCCCGCGCCGCCGAAGGTGAGCCGGCAGGTGTCCGCGCGGTACGTGGCCACCGAGACCGCCGCCGTACGTCCCTGGGCGACGTAGCGCGTGGTGACGACGAGCACCGGGGCGCCGGGCAGCCGGTCGAGCTCCTTGGCGTCGTCCGCGCGGGCGGAGCCCAGCTCGACGGCGCGCTCCTGGCCCTCCAGGGTGAGGCGCTGCAGCTCGCGCAGGACGGTACGGGCGCGGGCCGGGCCGGTGGGCGCCTTGATGGCGGTGAGGTCCGGCACGGAGACGGCGGGGACGTACAGCTGCTCGGCGGCGACCGGCTGGCCGGCCGTCACGCGCAGCCGGCGTACGGCGTGGACCGCCTCGTCGGCGTCGGGGACGAGGTCGAGGAGGCGCGCGACGGCGGCGGGCGGGACGGTGGAGACGCAGTCGACCGGCTCCCACGCCTCGTCGCCCGGGTCGGGCCACTGGTGCCGGGTGGTGGAGACGTCGACGCCCATGCGCGGCGGGGCCACGGTGGTGCCGACCCCACGGCGGCGCTGGAGGCGGCCCTCCAGCTCCAGCTGTTCGAGCGCCTGGCGCAGCGTGGCGCGGGCGACGCCGAAACGGGCGGCCAGTTCACGCTCGTTGGGCAGGATCTCGCCCACCGCGAAATCCGAGTCCAGCGCCTCGCTGATCACGGTCTTCAGGTGCAAGTACTTGGGCTCCGGCACCGATTCCAGCTGCGTGGTCCCCACCCTGATCCTCCGCGATCGTCGTGCCCCGGCTGCTTTCCGTGCCTTGTTTATTAAAGGTTCCTGCACTAACCCTGCGACCGACCATAAGGGGGCCCTCAACCGTTGGTCAAGACCAATGCGAGCCGGAGGGGGCCGGGAGAACGCGCCGGCCCCGCGTCCGGGAGGGGAGCGCGGGGCCGGTGGGCGAAGCGGAGGACCGCCTTTTAGGGCCGTGGTCACGGCAGCGGTTACGGCAGCGTGAGGGAGGCCAGCTTGTCCGGGTTGCGGATGACGTAGACGGTGTGGATCCGGCCGTCGACCGCTTCCACCTGGATGAGGGTTTCCGGCCTTCCCTCCACCAGGACGACCAGCGCGGGGGCGCCGTTGACCTCGATGTAGCGGAACTCCGAGCCCGTGACGGGCACCTTGCTGACGGCGAAGAAGAAGCGGCCCACCTTGTCGGCGCTCTCGATGACGCGCAGCGGAGCCTTGGCCTTGCCGCCGCTGTCGCCGACCAGCCGGACGTCCGGGGCCAGCAGCGCGAGCAGCTCGCCCAGGTCGCCGCCGGAGGCCGCGGCAAGGAAGCGCTCGGTGAGGTCACGGCGCTCGGCCGGGTCCACGTCGTACCGGCGCCGGCCCTCGTCCACGTGGCGTCGGGCGCGTCCGGCGAGCTGGCGCACCGCCGCCTCGGACCGGTCGAGGGTGGTGGCGATCTCCGCGTACGGGAACCCGAAGGCCTCGCGCAGCACGAACACGGCGCGCTCCAACGGCGAGAGGGATTCCAGGACGACCAGGACGGCGAGCGAGACGGAGTCGGCGAGCACCGCGCGTTCGGCCGTGTCGGGGGCGGTGGGCCCGAAGTCCGTGGTGACGGGCTCCGGGAGCCACGGCCCGACGTACGATTCGCGCCGCGCCTGCGCCTGGCGGAGCCGGTCGATGGCGAGCCGGGTGGTGATCCGTACGAGGAAGGCACGCGCGTCACGGACGGCGGCGTGGTCGGCGCCCGACCAGCGGAGCCATGCCTCCTGGACCACGTCCTCGGCGTCGGCGACGCGGCCGAGCATCCGGTAGGCCACGCCGATCAGGAAGGGGCGGTGCGCTTCGAAGGCCTCGGCGATGGCGTTGACGCCTGCGACGTCGTACTCGGTTTCGGTTGCCACGTGTCCATCCCAGCCGACGGGAAAGGGCATGTCCAGGAGAGAAGGATGCGGTCCTGACCACATGGGGACGGCCGCGCCCCTTGAACTGGGTACTACCGGACGGTAATGGTTGCTGACAGAGCGTCTGAAACAGGGCGCACCACGGCAGGGAGCAGGTGCAGCCAGCATGGCCGGACAGGTCTCGTTCACCGTCGAGTCCCTCCAGGGACCCCGCACACTGACACTCGAGTACGAACGGGCCGGTTCCGGACAGCCGCTGCTCCTGCTCCACGGCGTCGGGCACCACTGGCAGGCGTGGCAGCCGGTGTGGGACCTCCTGGCCGCCGAACGGGACGTGATCGCCGTCGACCTGCCGGGCTTCGGCGCGTCGCCCGCGCTGCCCGACGGGCTGCCGTACGACCTCCCCACGGTCGGCCGGGTGCTGGGCCTGCTGTGCGAGAGCCTGGACCTCGACCGCCCGCACGTGGCGGGCAACTCCCTCGGTGGGCTGCTCGCCCTGGAGCTGGGGCGCGAGAAGCGCGTCCGGTCGGTGACCGCGCTGGCCCCCGCGGGGTTCTGGAACGAGAGCGAGCGGCGGTACGCCTTCGCGACGCTGCGCGCGATGCGGGCGGGCGCCGAGTCCCTTCCCTTGCCGGTACTGGAACGAATGTCCCGGTCCGCCGCCGGGCGGGCGGCGCTGACCAGCACCGTCTACGCCCACCCGGGGCGGCGGTCGCCCGAGGCGGTCGTCGCCGAGACCCTGGCGCTGCGTCATGCGACCGGCTTCCACCAGACGCTCACCGCCGGACGTGACGTCCTGTTCACCCACGACCTGCCGGATGTGCCGGTCACCATCGCCTGGGGCGCCCGGGACCGGCTGCTGCTGCGCCGTCAGGGCATCCGCGCCAAGCGGGCCATCCTCGACGCCCGGCTGGTGAGCCTGCCGGGGTGCGGGCACGTCCCGATGAGCGACGACCCGGGCCTGGTCGCGCGCGTCCTGCTGGACGGGAGCCGCTGAGCCGCCCCCTGGCCGCGGTGGCGGGAGCTCGGGCCGGGGCCATTGTCAGTGGTGGGGCCTACCGTCGTTTCCATGACGCGATCCGTGCAGGCACTCGCCTATTCCCGCCCGTCCGCCCTGGAGTCCTCGCAGGCCGGACGGTTGCTCGGCCTGGAGACCTCGGGCGGGCTGACGCCCACCGGCGCCGAGGCCCATCCCCGTTTCTTCTCCGGTTTCGTGACGTCGCCTCGGATAGCGGCGCGCGGCCTGCTGGCGGTCGCGGACGTCGCGGCCGCCCGGTACTACCAGCGGCTGCGGCCGGCGTCGCTGGACCCGGTGGTGACGGGGAACGGCGACCGGCTGCGCTTCGAGTCGTTCTCGGGCTGCGGCGGGGTGTACGCGCGGCTGGACGTGCTGAGCGAGGGCCTGGACGGCGCCGAGACCGGCCACGGCACGACCAATGTGGACGTCAACAACCCGCTGCGTGAGGCGCTCTCCCGGCTGACCGGTGAGGACCCGCTGCATCTGCGCGTCGGCCCGGAGGAGTTGGCCGTGACGACGCTCGACGGCGCGGTGGTGGAGAAGAAGGTGCCGCTGCCGGACCGCTGGCTGCGGGGCTTCGCCGAGGCCCAGGTGGCGTGCGCGGGGTTCGATCTGCGCGCGGAGCTGTCCGCCGCCGAGGCCGTACGGTTCCTGCGGTCCCTGCCGCGCACGGCGGTCGGGGGCGGTGCGCGCGGGCCGCTGTGGGTGGTGCCGGCCGGGAAGACACTGCGGCCGACGACGCGGCCGGTGCCGGGGGCCGTGTGCCTGCCGGGTCCGGAGCGGCTGGTCGCGCTCCAGCGGGTGCTGCGGCACGCGACGGCGCTGCGGGTGTACGGGCCGGTGGCGGACGGGGCGGCGACGGCGAGCGCCTGGGAGGTGGCGCTGCCCGGGATGCGGCTGACGCTGACGCTGTCGCCCGACGCCTCGCGCGGCTTCTCCGGCGAGGGCGGGGTGCTGGAGGCGCTCGCCACGGAGGAGGCGGCGCAGGACGCCGAGCTGGTGTCGGTGCTGCTCGCGTGGGAGCCGCGGATCGACCTTGCCGACCTGGCCGCGCAGGCCGGGCTGTCGGTGGAGCGGGTCCGGGCGGCGCTGACCCGGCTGGGCACGGCGGGCCGCGTGGGCTACGACGTGGCGGACGCCGCGTACTTCCACCGTGAGCTGCCGTACGACGCGGACCGCGCGGAGCGGCACAATCCGCGGCTGGTGGCGGCGCGGGCGCTGGTCGCGTCGGGCTCGGTCGAGCTGTCCGGCGGCGACGGTCCCGCACTGGTCTCCTCGGGCGAACGCCGCTACCAGGTGCGGCAGTCGGAGGGCGGGGCGTTGAGCTGCACGTGCCAGTGGTGGGTGGACTACCGGGGAAGGCGAGGGCCGTGCAAACACGCGCTGGCGGTCAGGATGGCCCGTCGCGGTGCGGAGCCGAGCCGAGCCCGGGAAGCTGCCCCGGCGGTCGCCGGAGGTGCCCGATGAGCGCGGCACAGGAGCTGCTGAAGGCCGTCCGGGCAGGGCGGCGCGACGACGTACCGGCGCTGGTGAAGGGGCTGGACCCCGCCGGGCGCAAGGCGGCGCTCGCGGAGCTGAAGGAGCTGCGCAAGGAGCTGCGCGGCTGGGACTGGGACCGCTGGCAGGAGCGGCGGCACATCTCACGGGCGCTGCTGGTGGCGGGCGCCGGCTGTCACACGGGGGCCGCGGCGGCGTCCGCGTGGATCGGCGCCCGCGATCTGCGGGACTGGGAGCGGCTGCCGACGGGGATGCTGCTCGACCTGCTCGCGGACCGGGAGACCGGGTGGCTGGGCGATGTGGCGCACCGGCTCGCGGGGAGGGCCGCCACGGCCGAGGAGGACTACCCGCTCATCCACGAGCTGGTCCGGCTCTCCGGCTGTGCGGTGCCGGTGACGGACGGGTACGTCCACGGCTGGGCGGACGCGGTGGCCCAGAGGGGCATCCTGGCCGCGCTGCGCACCGACCCGTATGTGCGGGCGCTGGTCCCCCGTCTCTTCGAGACCACGGAGCTGCCGAGCACGCTGACGTGGCGCTCCGACGACTGGCAGGCGGGGCTCGTGGCGCTGGCCGACGAGGGCGTGGTGGAGCGGGCCGTGCTCATCGACGCCTGTGTGGCGCGGCTGCTGCGGGGCGCGAAGCCGGGGGCCGTCCGGTTCTTCCTCGACCTGCTGCGGCAGTTGAAGCCGACGGCCGATGAGGAGCGGGCGCGCAAGGCCGACTGGATGGGCATGGCGGCCGACGGCCCGTCGACCGTGGCGGCGCACGCCCAGGAGGTGCTGGGCCGGCTGTCCGAAGCGGGGGACCTGTCCGCGCGGGAGCTGGCCGAGGTGTCCGGGGCGGTGCTGTTCCGTACGGAGAAGAAGCTGGTGCGGGCTCAGCTGGTGCTGGTGGGCAAGGCGCTGCGGCGAGGTGGCGCGGACGCGGCGGACGAGCTGCTGCCCGCGATCGCCGAGGCATTCGGGCACCCGGACACCGGGGTGCAGGAGCGGGTGCTGAAGCTGGTCGCGCGCCATCTGTCCGAGGTGGACGAGGACACCCGCGCGGGGCTGGCGGAGGCGGCGGTACTGCTCGGCCCGGCACATCGGGCGGCGGCGGCCGAGCTGTTCGGGGAGGTGTTCAGCGAGGCGTTCCCGGCGGCCGGGGAGGCGGAGCCGTACGAGGAGCTCCTGCCTCCGGCGCCGCAGGACCGGCGTGTGGCCCCGGCGGCGGACGGCCTGCCGGAGCTGGTGGAGGACGTGGCGGTGCTGCTGAAGTCGGGTGACGACGTCATCGGTGTCGAGCGGGCGCTGGACGGGCTGGTGCGGTACGCGTACCGGGACCGCGAGGCGCTGCGTGAGGCGCTGCTGCCGCTGGTCGCGGATCTGTGGTGGTACGGACGCGACTCCCAGTTCATGCAGTACCTCCAGCCGTTGGACATCGTCGTGGGGACGGTGGTCGGCAAGGTGACGACGGGCCATCTGCACGCGGCGCTGCGGGCGGAGCCTGCCCACGACTGTGTGCACCGCGCCCTCGACCGGCTCCCGCTGGTGCGTGCCCAGGAGGCGGCGGTGACGCTGCTCAAGGGGAAGACGCCGTACCTGTTGGCGGTGCCGACCTGGCACACGGGGGCGGTGGATCCGGGCGAACTGGTGGAGCGCCTGCGCGGCTACCAGCAGCTCGGTGTCGCACCGGGAGACATCGATTTCGCTCAGGCACTGCTGCGGGTGCGAAGGTCCGGCCCCGAAGCGGCCCGGGCGGCCGAGGACGCCGCCCGGCTGGGCACCCCCACCGGGGAGCGTCTCGCGCGGTGGCTCACCGCCAAGGAGCTGTGGGCGCCCGCCGTACGCGGCGTCGCCGAGGGCCAGGCCCCGGTGGACGACTGGTTCCGCTGGACACGCCTGCTGCCGCGGCGGATCGTGCTGAGGACCGACCGGGATCCCGGGGCGCTGCGGGACTTCCCGCCCGCGTTCCGCGTCCTGGAGTCGACTCCGTCCGACGACGGCCGGCGCTGCTACCACTGGTCGGGCGCGAGTCCCCACTGGACGGCCGTGCTGCCGGAGGACCGTGAGCGGCTCGCGACATGGCTGCTGCCGCTGGCGGCGGCCGCCACCGACGACCTGCGCGGCGGCACCTCGCTCCTGGCGCCGCTCGCCGAGGCGGGCGGCGAGGCGGGGCCAGCGCTGCACCTCGCACTGGCCACCGGGCTGGGCGCGCGGTACGCGGAAGACCGGCTCGTGGCCGTGGACGCCCTCCTGGTGCTGGCGGCACGCGGGGAGCTGGACGCGGTGCGGCTCGGCGGGGACCTCGCGGAGCTGGTGCGGCTCGGCACGGTCAAGCCCAACCGGCTCGCGGACTCGGTGCGTACGTCCGCGGCGACGGGCGCGTACGCCACCACATGGGCGGTGCTGGCGAGCGCGCTGCCCGGGATGGTCGACGGCGGGGAACCGGTGCGCGGGCTCGGCGAGATACTGGCGGTCGCCGCCGACTGCGTCGAGCGGTGCGGAGCGGTTCCGGCCGACGGCTCCCACGGCCCGGTCCCCCGCGGCCCGATCCCCGGGCTGGACGCGCTGGCGGCCCGCCGCGGCTCGTCGCAGCTCGTCACACAGGCGAAGCGGCTCGCGCGGGCCCTGGCGAGGACAACGGACTCCACCGCACATCCGGTCGAACAGTCCACGCCAGAAGCGGCAGAAACCAGTCATTAAGCACCAGATGGATGCTTAACCCATCAGTCACAAAGGGTTCGTGATCACGCAACACCGCTGGGTCACAGTGATGCCATGACTGATGTGACCGCTGTGAAGAGCGCCCGCCGCCGGCACCGCCACCACCACTGGCGGCGGGACCTCGTCGAACTGGCCGCCCTGTTCACCGCCGTGGCCGTCGCGGACGCGGTGGCGAACACCATCGCGCACGGCCCCGACGGTCCGTACCTGCTCGCCGTCTCGGCCGTCGTCCTGATCGCCACGGCGGCGTTCCACACCTGGTGGGCACGGCGGCACAGCCATGCGCCGCCGGCCGACGGCGACGGTGGCGGTGATACCGGCGGCGCGGCGCCCGCCACGCCCGCCGCGGCCGCTGCCGCCGGACCGGCCGGGACGGCGACGGCGACGGCGACGGCGGCCGGGACCGCGCTGTGGCGGATGCGCACCACCGTGCGCGACGAGCCGGGCAGCCTCGCCGCCCTGTGCACCGCGCTCGCCCGGCTCCGCGTCGACATCCTCACCCTCCAGACGCACCCGCTCGCCGAGGGCACGGTGGACGAGTTCCTGCTCCGCGCCCCCGCCTCGCTCCCAGCGGCCGAACTGACCCGGCAGGCTTCCGCGGCGGGCGGCACGTCCACCTGGATCGAGCGCGCCGACGCGCACGACCTGGTCGACACCCCGACGCGGGTGCTCGGCCTGGCCACGCGTACCGCTCTCGACGCCGCCGAACTGCCCCTCGCGCTGCGCGGACTGCTCGGCCGGTGCACCATCCACTCCGTGCCGGCCGTCTCGCTGTCCGGCCGTCCCACCGGGGCGACCGCGCCGGTGGAGGGAGCGCTGGAGGACGGCGAGACGGTGATCCGGCTGCGCGACCCCCACGGCGGGGTGATCACGGTCGAGCGCCCGTATCTGCCGTTCACACCCACCGAGTTCGCCCGCGCCCGCGCGCTCGTCGAGCTCGACGCCCGCCTCGGCCCGCGCATCCCCCGCGGTCAGGACGTGCTCACGCTCCCGGAGGGCAACGAGATCACCGTCCGGCGCGCCGACCAGAGCGACCTGCGGGCCGCCCGGGCCATGCACGACCGGTGCTCGGACCGCACGCTCGGACTGCGCTACCACGGGCCGGTCGGCGACGCCGACCGCTATCTCGACCACCTCCTCAGCCCCCGCTTCGGCCGCACCCTCGCCGTCGAGACGGCGTCCGGCCGTCTCGTCGCCCTCGGCCACCTGCTGTGGGACGGCGACGAGACGGAGGTCGCCCTGCTCGTCGAGGACGACTGGCAGCGCCGCGGCATCGGCTCCGAACTGCTGCGCCGCCTGGTGGAGCTCGCCGTCGAAGCCGGCTGCGCGAGCGTGTACGCCGTGACGCAGGCGTCCAACACCGGCATGGTCGCCGCCATGCGCGGGCTGAACCTGCCCCTCGACTACCAGATCGAGGAGGGCACCATGGTGATCACCGCGCGGCTGAGCGCCGTGGAGTCCCCGGACGCTCCGAGCGGCGCTCCCGTCCACCGCTCCGGCGAGGGGCACCGACAGGCGCGGCGCTGAGCGCCTCCGTCAGGTCCCGCCACAGGTCCTCGACGTCCTCCAGACCGACCGACATCCGCAGCAGCCGGTCGCTCACCCCGGCCGCGCGCCGGTCCGTCTCGTCGACCACGCGGTGGCTGATGGACGCCGGGTGCTGAATGAGCGTGTCCACGCTGCCGAGGCTCACCGCGGGCGTGATCAGCCGCACCCCGGCGATCACGTCGCGCGGGTCGCCGTACACCTCGAAGGAGACCATGGCGCCGCCGATCTCGGGGTAGTGCGCCCGCGCGATCCGCGGATCGACCGACAGCCGGCGCGCCAGCTCGGCGGCGGACACCGACGCGGCCCGCATCCGCACCGGCAGCGTGGACAGCCCCCGCAGCAGCAGGTAGGCGGCCAGCGGATGCAGGACGCCGCCGGTGGCGAAACGGACCCGCCGCAGCTGCCCGGCGAACTCCTCGTCGCACGCCACCACACCCGCGAGCACATCGCCGTGCCCGCCCAGGTACTTGGTGGCGCTGTGCAGCACGATCCGCGCTCCGTGCTCGGCGGGCCGCTGGAGGACGGGGGTGGCGAAGGTGGAGTCGACGAGCAGCGGCACCTCTCCGCAGGCGTGCGCGACGGCACGGATGTCGACCTCGGCGAGCGTGGGGTTGGCGGGCGTCTCGACCATCACCAGACCGGTGTCGGGCCGGATCGCGTCGCCGATGCCCGCGGGATCCGTCCAGGTCACCTCCGTCCCCAGCAGCCCGGCCGTGAGCAGGTGGTCGCTGCACCCGTACAGGGGCCGCACGGCGACCACATGGCGCAGACCCGCGCTCGCCCGGGCCAGCAGGACGGCGGTGAGGGCCGCCATGCCGCTGGCGAACGCCACGGCGCTCTGCGTGCCCTCCAACCGCGCAAGCGCGGTCTCGAACCGCGCGGTGGTGGGGTTGTCGAGCCGGGCGTAGACCGGCGGGCCCTCCGGGAGGGCGCCGGTGGCGGCGAACTCGTCGATCCGCGCGGCCTCCGCCCCCGCGTCGTACGAGGGGTACGTGGTGGACAGGTCGATCGGGACGGCGTGCAGGCCCAGGGCGGCGAGGTCTTCGCGCCCGGCGTGCACGGCTTGGGTGGCCGGCGCCCACGGGGTCTGGTGGGGCACGATCGCGGTGGTGCGGTCCATGGCATCCATGGACCGCACTGTGAACACATCCCGGCCCTATGGCGGAAAAGGCCGTGCTACGTTCGCCGCATGGCCGATTCTGTCGTACTGGACACGGTCGATCTGCACATACTTCGCCTTTTGCAGAACGACGCCCGGACCACGTACCGCGAGCTCGCCGCCGAGGTGGGAGTCGCTCCCTCCACCTGCCTGGACCGGGTGGCGCGGCTGCGCCGCACCGGCGTCATCCTGGGCCACCGGCTCCGACTCGATCCGGCCAAACTCGGGCGCGGCCTGGAAGCGCTTCTGCTGGTCCAGGTGCGCCCGCACCGGCGGGAGTTGATCGGACCCTTCGTCGAGCGGATCCGCGCCCTGCCGGAGTCCCGGGCGCTGTTCCATCTGACGGGACCGGACGACTACCTGGTGCACGTGGCCGTTTCGGGCCCCGCTGACCTGCAACGACTCGTACTGGACGAGTTCACGTCGCGGCGCGAGGTGGCGCGCGTGGAGACGCGGCTGATCTTCCAGCAGTGGGAGTGCGGGCCGCTGCTGCCGGCCACGGCGGGCGCGGCGAGCGCTCATTTGTCAGCCGACTAGGTACGGATGAGGGTGACGCCGAGGCCGCCGGCATACCAGGATGGCTTCATGCCAGAGACCTCCAGCAGCGCTCTCCCCCGCCAGGTGGCCGACGCGTATGTCGACGCCCTGGTCGCACTCGATCCGATCACCGGTACGTACCTGGGCGTCAGGGAAAGCTCCGGGCTCCTCCCGGACTTCTCGCCCGCCGGACAGGAGGAGCGCGCCGCGCTGGCCCGCGACACCCTCGCCCGGCTCGACGAGGCCGAACGCCGGCCCGGCGCGGACAGCGACGCGGAGCGGCGCTGCGCCCGCCTGCTGCGCGAGCGGCTCACCGCGGAGCTCGCCGTGCACGAGGCCGGGGAGGGGCTGTGCGCGGTGAGCAACCTGCGCTCGCCCGCGCACAGCGTGCGCATCGCCTTCACGGTGATGCCGACCGAGACGGACGAGGACTGGGCGGCGGTCGCCGAGCGGCTGCGCGCCGTGCCCGCCGCGCTGGACGGCTACCGCGAGTCGCTCCACGCGGGCCTGGAGCGGGGCCTGAAGGGCGGCCCGCGAGCCACGGCCACCGTCGTCGAGCAGCTCACCGAGTGGACGGGCCACGACGGGGCCCGGACCGGCTGGTTCGAGGAGTTCGTCACCGCCGGGCCGTCCGCGCTGCGCGGGGAGCTGGACGCGGCGGCGCGCGCCGCCACCCGGGCGATGGCCGGGCTGCGCGACTGGATGCGGGACGTGTACGCCCCCGCGGTGAAGGACGCGCCCGACACCGTGGGCCGCGAGCGCTACGCCCGCTGGTCGCGCTACTTCACCGGCGCCGACTTCGACCTGGACGAGGCGTACGCGTACGGCTGGGCCGAGTACCACCGGCTCCTCGCCGAGATGCGGGCCGAGGCGGAGAAGATCCTGCCGGGTGCCGGCCCGTGGGAGGCGCTCGCCCACCTCGACAAGCACGGCGCCCACGTGGGTGTCGAGGACGTACGCCTCTGGCTGCAGAAGCTGATGGACGAGGCGATCGAGGCGCTGGACGGCACCCACTTCGAACTCGCCGAGCGGGTACGGAGGGTGGAGTCGCGGATCGCGCCGCCCGGCAGCGCGGCCGCGGCGTACTACACGGGCCCGTCCGAGGACTTCTCGCGCCCCGGCCGCACCTGGCTGCCGGTCGACGGCGAGACCCGTTTCCCGGTGTACGACCTGGTGTCGACCTGGTACCACGAGGGCGTCCCGGGCCACCACCTCCAGATCGCGCAGTGGGCGCACGTGGCCGACCAGCTCTCGCGCTACCAGGCGACGGTCGGCACGGTCAGCGCCAATTTGGAGGGCTGGGCGCTGTACGCGGAGCGGCTCATGGACGAGCTCGGCTTCCTGCCGGACCCCGAGCGGCGGCTCGGCTACCTGGACGGGCAGATGATGCGGGCGTGCCGCGTGATCGTGGACATCGGCATGCACCTGGAGCTGGAGATCCCGGCGGATTCGCCGTTCCACCCGGGTGAGCGGTGGACGCCGGAGCTGGCGCAGGAGTTCTTCCAGCTCCACAGCAGCAGGTCACCGGCGTTCGTGGAGAGCGAGTTCACCCGCTACCTGTCGATGCCCGCGCAGGCCATCGGCTACAAGCTGGGCGAGCGGGCGTGGCTGCGGGGCCGGGAGAACGCCCGCAGGGCGCACGGTGACGCCTTCGACGCGAAGAAGTGGCACATGGCGGCGCTGTCGCAGGGGCCGCTGGGCCTGGACGACCTGGTGGACGAGCTGTCCCGGCTGTGAGCGCGGCCGGTCCCGGCCCCTCCCCCGTGGGGGCCGGGCCGTCCGGCTCGCCGGGGGGCCCGGGCGGTCAGCAGCCGCAGTCGTCGGCGTCGGCCGGGGCGGTCAGCGGGTCGGCGTCGCGCCGCACGGGGCCCTCCCACGTCTGGTACGCGAAGCCCTCGCGCACCCAGTACTCGAAGCCGCCGAGCATCTCCTTGACCTGGTAGCCGAGTTGGGCGAGGGCGAGTGCCGCGCGCGTGGCGCCGTTGCAGCCCGGGCCCCAGCAGTACGTGACCACCGGCACGGACTTGTCCAGCAGCTGCTCGGCCTGCTCGGCGATGAGCGCCGTCGGCAGGTGGACCGCGCCGGGGACGTGGCCCTGGTCCCAGGACTCGGTGGAGCGGGAGTCCAGGACGACGAAGCCGGGGTCGCCGCCGGCGGCGAGCGCGGAGGCGACGTCCGACACGTCGGCGTGGAAGGCGAGGCTCGCCGAGAAGTACGCGGCCGCGGCGGCGGGCGAGGCCGGGGGTACGCGCAGGACGGCGTTGGCGGCGGCGGACGCGGGGGCGCTGGAGGTCTGTGTCGTCGTCATGGCGGAAAATCTACGGCCCGTGATCATCTCGATGAAGTGACAATCCCCGGAGCTTGTCTTGTTCAGCCGGTGATTCCCCTGTTATTCGTCGTCCATGACGGGATATTCACCGGACGCCACCGACTGGCGCATTCTGACGGCCCTGCAGCACCAGGGGCGGGCCACCTTCGCCGAGCTGGCGCGCACCGTCTCCATGTCCGCCAGCGCGGTCACCGAGCGGGTGCGCCGACTGGAGGAGGCGGGGGTGATCAGCGGCTACACGGCGGTGGTCGACCGGGAGAGGCTCGGGCTCCCGATCCTGGCCTTCGTCCGGCTGCGCTACCCCCACGGCAACTACAAGCCGTTCCACGACCTGCTGGACACGACGCCGGAGGTCCTGGAGGCCCACCACGTCACGGGCGACGACTGCTTCGTACTGAAGGTGGCCGCCCGGTCCATGACGCACCTGGAGGAGATCTCGGGGAAGGTCGCCGCGCTGGGGTCGGTGACGACCAGCGTCGTCTACTCGTCGCCGCTGCCCCGCCGCCCGATCGGCCGCTGAGACCGTCAGCCGCCGAGGCCACTGCCTCCGGTACGGAGCCTCACCCGGGAGCCCGCCCTCTCCTTGACGACCTCCAGCTGGACCGGGATGCGGCGGCGCAGATCGCCGACGTGGCTGACGATGCCGACGCTGCGGTCCCGCTCCCGCAGGGAGTCGAGGACGTCCAGCACCTCGTCGAGGGTCTGGTCGTCGAGGCTGCCGAAGCCCTCGTCGATGAAGAGCGTGTCGAGGCGTACGCCACCGGCCTCGTCCGTGACGACATCGGCGAGGCCCAGCGCCAGGGCGAGCGAGGCGAAGAACGTCTCGCCGCCGGAGAGGGTGGCCGTGTCGCGCTCGCGGCCCGTCCAGGCGTCGACGACGTGCAGCCCGAGGCCGGACCGCTTGGCGCCGGCGCGGGCGTCGGAGTGGACCAGGGTGTAGCGGCCGGCGGACATGCGCTGCAGGCGCGCGGTCGCGGCGGCCGCGACCTGTTCGAGCCGGGCCGCGAGCACATAGGACTCCAGCCGCATCTTGCGCTCGTTCTCCGCGGAGGTACCGGCGGTGAGCCCGGCGAGCCTCGCGACGCGGTCGTACTCCTCGCGCAGCGGTCCCAGCCTGCGGACCTCGGCGTCCGCGGCGCGGGACAGCCGGGCCAGTTGGGCGCACCGGTCGCGGTGGGCGTCGAGCGCGGAGGCGGCGTCGCGCAGGGCGCGGTCGGCGGCGGCCAGCGCGGCCTGCGCCGCGCCGGGGTCGGCGGGCGGGCGCTCGGCGGCGGCCCGCGTCTCCGGCTCGGCGAGCCGGTCGGCGACCGCGGCGGCCGCGGCCTGCCACTCGTCCAGCCGGTGCTGGAGGTCCCGCTGCCGTACGTCGTCGAGCAGCGCGGCGGCCGCGGCGTCCGGGGTGTCGAAACCGGCGCGGAACGCCGCGTCGGCGAGCCGGTCGTCGGCCTCCTTGAGGCGCCGGGCGGTGTCCTCGGCGGCCCGCACGGCGTCGGCGGCCTCGGTGAGGCGGGCGATCCGGCGCTCCAGCCGGGTGGCGTACTCGTCGACGCCGCCCTGGACATGGGCGAGTGCGGCGTCGACGACCGACTGCTCGCGGTCGAGGGCCTCGCGCTGCGAGGTGCGCGCGGCGGCGCGGCGCTCGGCCTGCCGTCGCGCGTCGAGCCGCCGCTGGTACTCGGCCTCGGCGCGGTGCAGCTCCTCGCGGGCCGCGTGCAGGCCTCCAGCGACCCGTCGGGCCTCGTCGTACGCGCGATCCAGTTGCTGCACGACCGCGGCGAGCTCGGCGGCGGTGGGCTCGGCGTCGCCCTCGGTGGCCGCGAGGGCTTCGGCGCGGGCTTCGGCGCGGGCGGCCGTCAACGCTTCGCGCACCACCGCCAGTTCGCGCTCCGCGGCGGAGCGGTTCTCGTCCGCGTGCGTGTATGTGGCGTAGGCGCGGTCCTCCGCCGCGCGGTCGACGTGGTCGGCGTCGGCGCGGGCGGGGGCCGGGTGGTCGGGCGAGCCGCAGACGGCGCAGGGGTCGCCGTCGACGAGCCCCGCGGCCAGTTCGGCGGCGATGCCCCGCAGGCGGCGCTCGCGCAGGTCGAGCCACGTCTCGTGGGCGGTGTTGGCCTGCTCGCGGGCGGTCGTGAGACGGGACGCGGCGGCCTCGGCCTCGCGTATCAGCGCGTCGCGGCGGTGCGCGGCGGCGAGGCGGCGGAGTGCCGGGTCGAGGCGGCCCGCGAGGTGTTCGGCGCGGGTGGCGGCTTCCTGGGCGGCCTCGACGCCGTCCTGGAGGGTGCGGCGCAGGGTGTCCCAGCCGCCCAGCCAGGCGTCCGCGTCGTGGAGCGTGTCCTCGTCTGCGCGGGCCTGGCGCTCCAGCTCCTCGCGCTCGCGGGCGATCTCGGCGCCGCGCCGCTCGGCCCGGCGGGCGTGCTCCAGCCCGCCGAGCTCCTGGCGCAGCTGCCCCGCCAGTGCCGCGAGGTGCTCGGCGCCCGCGTCGGCGAGGTCAGGTGGCAGTCCGGCGGCGGAGAGTCCGGCCGACGCCCGCTCGTGGGCGGCGCGCGCCGCGCGGTGCGCCCGCTCGGCGTCGTCGCGCAGGCTCAGCGGCCCGGCCACCCGCTCGGCCTTGCGGACCCATATTCTCCCCGGCCGCTGGAAGCGTCTTCGCGTGCAGCTGTTGTTCTCATTCCACCTGCTCGGCTGCCCCTGGTCGCATGCACATGC
>NZ_JBEXNO010000065.1:0-28763 GCF_040611175.1 Streptomyces sp. NPDC003036
CGCCCGGCTGATGGACGGTGCGGATGGAGGACGTGGGGTACCAGGGGATGCCGTGGGGGCCCAGGTCGTGGAGGAGTCCGGCGGCCAGGAGCTCGCCGACCTGGGGGACCGCGGCCGCGGCGGCTCCCCCTCCGCGCCGCCGCGGCCGCGCCCCGTCGTGACAGAGGTCCGGGTCAGCTCTCCTTGGCCGGCGGGGCCGGCATGTGGTGGTCACCCATGGTGGTGATCGTCTCGTCGGTGGTGGCCGGGACGGTGGCCGGGACGGTGGCCGGCGGCGCCGGCATGTGGTGGTCGCCCAGGGTGGTGACGGCGGGCTCCTTGGCCGGCGGGGCCGGCATGTGGTGGTCGCCCATGGTGGTGATGTCGTCGAGGTTCTTCTTCTCGGAACCGCTCATGTCTGTTCCCCCGTGGGATCGCTGTGCTGGTGTGAACTGTCTTCTGCCCGGCGACTCCCCCGAGGGCCGCCGGACAGAAGGTTAGGGGACCACTCGCCCCCCCAGGCTGGAGGTCCCGGCGATCCGTCCGCTCCCCCGTCGCGACGGATCGACTGGTTCCGAGCATGCCGGACCGGCATAAACAGTTGATGAACGCCCTGATCGCAGCCCTGGGTCGGGTCAGCTAGGCCGTCGTGAGGTCCGCGAGCAGCTCGCGGACCTCATCGGCCTCCGGGGCGCCCGACTGCTCGTGCAGGGAGAGCGCCTCGCGCCAGCAGGCGCGCGCACGGTCCATCTGGCCGAGGCTGTCCAGCGCCTTCCCCAGCGTGGTGAGGACGTTGCCGCGGGTACGGTCGCCGCCCATGCAGCCTATGGCGAGCGCCTGCTCCGCGTGCTGGGCCGCCTGGGCCGGGCGCCGCGCGGACAGGTGGGCCTCCGCGATGCGGAAATGGGTCGTCCCCGCCCACAGGCGCTGACGGTTCGTCTCGAAGCCGTGCAGCGCCTTGTCCAGCTCCGCCAGCGCTTCCGTATGGCGGCGCGCCTGGGTCAGCGCCATGCCCAGGGCGTAGCGGGCGTTGGCCAGGCGCAGGGTGTGCCCTATCTGTTCGTAGAGGTCCGCGCCCTGCCGGGCGAGGGAGATCGCCTGCTCCACCTCGCCGTTCGACAGCCGGATGCGGGAGAGGTTGCACAGGGCGCTGGCCTCACCGGGCCGGTTGCCGTCGAGGCGGGACCTCTCCATCGCCTTGACCAGGTGCCCTTCCGCGTCCTCGTGCCGCCCCTGGATGGCGGCGATGATGCCCCGGTCGTTGTCGGCCCAGTACACCGGAGCCGGGTCCTGTGCCGCGAGCCCGAGGAGCGAGGCCTTCTCCGCCTCCCGGTCCGCCTCCTCGTACCGCCCCGCCACCAGGTGGACGTTGGTCATCGAGGTCCGGGCCCGTGCCTCGACCCGCGGGTCCCCGGCGGCGACGGCGGCTTCGAGCGCGGTCCGGGCGGCGGTCTCGTACACCTTGGAGTTGGCGCCGGACTCCGCGAGGTCCTGGGCGGCCCACAGGAGGTCCACCGCGGTGGAGAGCCGGGGCCCGGCCGTCGACTGCCGTGCGCACGCCAGCAGGCAGTTGGCCTCGGTGTACAGCCAGTCCAGCGCCTGGTGGCGGTCGGAGAACTCCAGACCGGGGTAGGTCGCGGGCTTGAGGTGGTCCACCATGCGGTCGCCAGGCCGCTGCACGGCGTACACCCGCGCCGCCGTCGCCAGGTAGAAGTCCAGCAGCCGCGCCATCGCGTGCTCCCGCTCCGACGGCGACTGCTCGTCGCGTTCGGCGCACGCGCGGGCGTAGAGGCGTACGAGGTCGTGGAAGCGGTAGCGGCCCGGGGCCGCGGACTCCAGGAGGGAGGTGTCGACCAGGCACTCCAGGATGTCCTCGGCGTCCTGGCGGGGGAGGTCCAGGACCGCCGCCGCGGCCGCGAGGGAGATGTCGGGGCCGTCGGCGAGGCCCAGGAGGCGGAAGGCGCGGGCCTGGGCGGGTTCCAGCTGGCCGTAGCCCAGCTCGAAGGTGGCCTTCACCGCGAGGTCGCCCGCCTGGAGCTCGTCCAGACGGCGGCGCTCGTCCGCGAGCTTGGCCGCGAGGACCGAGACCGTCCAGGTGCGGCGCGCCGCCAGCCGGGAGGCGGCGATGCGGATCGCGAGGGGCAGAAAGCCGCACGCGGCCACGACGTCGAGCGCCGCCTCGCGCTCTGCGTGCACCCGCTCCACCCCGACGATCTTCGTGAAGAGCTGGAGCGCCTCCTCCGGCGACATCACGTCGAGGTCCACGAGGTGCGCGCCCGCGAGGTCGACCATGCGGACGCGGCTGGTGACGAGGGCCGCGCAGCCGGCCGCGCCGGGCAGCAGCGGCCGCACCTGGGCGGCGTCCCGCGCGTTGTCGAGGAGGATCAGCACCCGCCGCCCGGCGAGCGTGGAGCGGTAGAGGGCGGCGCGCTCCTCCAGGGTGTCGGGGACGGCGGAGTCCGGCGTGCCGAGGGCGCGCAGGAAGGCGCCCAGCACGGTCTCGGGCTCGGCGGCCCGCGCGCCCGCGCCCTGGAGGTCGACGTACAGCTGGCCGTCGGGGAAGTGCGGCCGCGCCTCGTGCGCGACGTGTACCGCGAGGGTCGTCTTGCCGACGCCGCCGATGCCCGCGAGCGCCGACACGGCCATGACCGAGCCCTCGGCGGTCGCCAGCCGGTCGCCCAGCTCCCGTACGAACCCGGCCCGGCCGGTGAAGTCCGGCACCGTGGCGGGCAGCTGCGCCGGGCGGGACGGGGCGGGCGCGGTGGGCGGCTGCTCCACGGGGCAGGCGAGCTCCTCGTCCGCGCGCAGGATGCGCTGCTGGAGCCGCGACAGCTCGGGCCGCGGGTCGACGCCCAGCTCGTCGGCGAGGAGCCGGCGGGTGTCGGCGTACACGGCGAGCGCCTCCGCCTGCCGCCCGCTGCGGTACAGGGCCAGCATCAGCAGTTCCCGCAGCCGCTCGCGCAGCGGGTGCGCGGCGGTCAGGGCGGTCAGTTCGGAGACCGCCTCCGCGTGGTGTCCGCACTCCAGGTCCAGGTCCAGCCGGGTCTCCAGGAGCGACAGGCGCCACTCCTCCAGGCGGGCCCGCTGGGTCTCGGCGTACGGGCCGGGTACGGACGCGAGCGGCTCGCCGTCCCACAGGCCCAGCGACTTGTTGATGAGGACCCGCGCCTGGCCCCGCTCGCCGGCCGCGCGGGCCTTCTCGGCCTCGGCGGCGAGCTCCTGCGCGACGTTGAGGTCGAGGGCGTCGGAGCGGCCGCGGATGGCGTACCCGCCGGACTCGCTGACCAGGACGCCGTCCGGCAGGACCTTGCGCAGGCGGGAGGCGTACGTCCGCACCGCCGCGAGCGCCTGCGAGGGCGGTTCGTCGCCCCAGATGGCGTCGATCAGCTCGGCGGCCATGGCCGTACGCCCGTCGCGCAGGAGCAGGGCGGCGAGCAGGGCCCGCTGCTGCGGGGACCCGGAGGGCAGGGGTTCGCCGTCGTACCAGGCGCGGACGGGGCCGAGCACGGCGAAGCGCAGGTCGCCGCGTGCGTCACCGCGTACGTCGGCGGAACCCGGACGCGGAGCGCGTCGCTGCTCCGGCACTCGCGGGCCGTTTTCACGGTCCATAGCTCCCCCTGCCCCGTACCGCTGGATTCGCCCTCGACAGTCTGCCTTGTCGATGGCGTATGCGTCAGCAGGGGGTGACGCTCTGCACAAGGTCGTGACAAGTCCTCCGGGAGGCGGCCCGGAAGGCGGCCGGGAGGAGGTCAGCCGGAGGCCTCCGGCGCCCGCGCGCGGCGCGGCTTGGCGCGGAAGTGCATGCGCTCCCCCTGGCGCCCGAGCAGGCTGAGGATCTCCACGGGCCCGTCGCCTGCGGAGCCGAACCAGTGCGGCATGCGGGTGTCGAACTCGGCCGCCTCACCCGCCCCCAGGATCAGGTCGTGCTCGGCCAGCACCAGCCGGAGGCGCCCGGCGAGGACGTACAGCCACTCGTATCCCTCGTGCACGCGCGGGTCGGGCTCGCTCTTGTCGGCCGGGATGACCACCTTGAGCGCCTGGAGCGGCCCCGGCTGCCGGGTCAGCGGCACCACCACCTTGCCGTCGTGCGCGTGGCGCGGCGCGAGGCGGACGCGCGGGTCGCCGACCTCGGGGGCGCCGACGAGCTCGTCGAGCGGGACCTGGTGGGCCTGGGCGATGGGCAGCAGCAGCTCCAGGCTGGGGCGGCGCTGCCCGCTCTCCAGGCGGGACAGGGTGCTCTTGGAGATGCCGGTGGCCTCGGCGAGCGCGGTGAGGGTGACGCCGCGCCGGGTGCGCAGGCGCCTGAGGCGCGGGCCGACGTCGGCGAGGACGTCGGCGATGTCGGAGGGCTGCCGTTCCATGGCTACAGCTCACCGCAGTCTCCTCGGTGCGGCAACGGTTGTTGCCGGATCGGCAACGTGGGCGGGCCGTCCGCGGCGGGGACGCCCCTGGCCGAAAGAAGGTTCCACAACGGCCGAAAAAAGTCTTGGGAAATTTTGGAAAGGTGTAAAACGGACACCGCTACGGTTCCCGTATATCGAACGGTCGTCGGATGACCTACCAATCGGTCGACCTCAGCCCGAGAGATCTTTGAATCCTTGACGATCAGGCTCCCGCTGCCTCGTAATGCAAGGCGGAGATCGCGGATTCCGATCTTCCGGATGTGGAAACCGCAGCACCTACCGTCCTTCCTATGACTCAGGTGGAAGCACAGCCCATGGCCGGAGACACGGTAAGGGGCGTCGCCGGAACCGGCGACCACGACATCAAGACCAAGGGCCTCAGCGGGAACTCCGTGGGCCTGCTCGGCAGCGCCGTCATCGGCATCTCGACGGTCGCGCCCGTCTACTGTCTGACCTCGACCCTCGGCACCACGGCCGGCGAGGTCGGTCTCCAGATGCCGGCCGTCTTCCTGGCCGGGTTCCTCCCGATGCTCCTGGTCGCCTTCGCGTACCGCGAGCTCAACAAGGTGATGCCCGACTGCGGCACCTCCTTCACCTGGACCGTGAAGGCCTTCGGCCCCAAGATCGGCTGGATGTGCGGCTGGGGCCTGCTGATCGCGACGATCATCGTCCTGTCCAACCTCGCGGGCGTCGCCACCACGTACTTCTGGCTCCTGGCGGGCCATCTCACCGGCAGCGAACAGATCGCGGCGCTGGACGACAACAAGTTCGCCCACATCGGCACCGTGCTCGTCCTGGTCGCCCTCGCGACCCTGGTCAGCTACCGCGGCATGACCGCGACGAAGACCATCCAGTACGCCCTCGTGGGCCTCCAGATGGTGGTCCTGGTCGTCTTCGCCGTCATGGCCTTCCAGAAGGCCGGCACCGGGGCCTTCCCCAGCGGCGTGGACTTCTCCCTCTCCTGGCTGAACCCGTTCGGGATCGACTCCTTCGCCGCCTTCACCGCCGGCCTCTCCCTGTCGATCTTCATGTACTGGGGCTGGGACACCTGCCTCACCGCGAACGAGGAGACCGTCGGCAGCGCCAAGACCCCCGGTCGCGCCGCGATGATCTCCATGGTCGTCCTCATCGGCTCGTACCTGGTCGTCGGCATCGCCGCCCAGATGGCCGTCGGCTCCGGCGCCGAGGGTCTCGGCCTCGCCAACGAGGAGACCTCCGACAACGTCTTCGCCGCGCTCGCCGAGCCGGTCATGGGCTCCTGGCTTCTCGCCGGCGCGCTGTTCGTCGCCGTCCTGGCCTCCGCCGCCGCGAGCCTCCAGACGACCTTCATCCCGGTCGCCCGCACGGTCCTGTCGATGGCCACCTACGAGGCCATGCCGGCCTCCCTCGCCAAGGTCCACCCGAAGCACAAGGTCCCCGGCAAGGCCACCGTCATCGCGGGTGTCGGCACCGGCGTCTTCTACACGGTCATGACCCTGGTCAGCGAGAACGTCCTCACGGACACGATCTACGCACTCGGCCTCATGATCTGCTTCTACTACTCGCTGACCGCCTTCGCCTGCGTGTGGTACTTCCGCAAGGACTTCGGCGCGTCCGTCAAGGACACGCTCTACAAGGGCGTCCTGCCGCTCCTCGGCGGCCTGATGCTCGCCGGCGTCTTCGGTAAGACGCTGTACGACACGCTCGACCCGGCGTACGGCAGCGGCAGCTCCCTCATGGGCGTCGGCTCCGTCTTCGTCATCGGCGTCGGCCTGCTGCTCCTCGGCGCGGTCCTCATGCTGATCATGCAGCGCCGCAGCCCGGCGTTCTTCCGCGGCGAGGTCCTCACCAAGGAGACCCCGGCGCTGGTGGTCGCCGACTAGCAGCAGCACGCACCACAAGCGCCACAAGCGCGACACACCTGAGCCGGAAGGGCGGCCACCGTGGGACGGCACGGTGGCCGCCCTTCCGTATGCGCTTCCTCTGCACGCGCTTCATATGCGTACAAAGCGGCCGCGGGGCAAGGTGGAGCGTATGTATGACCTCAACGACATCGCCGAGGAACACCTGAAGGCCGCCCACGCCGACGAGCACGGCCGCAGCACCAACCTGATCCTGCGCGACGCGCCCCTGCGCCAGACCGTCATCGCGCTCACCGCGGGCACCACGCTCGACGAGCACAACCCGCCGCCCGCCTCCTCGCTCCAGGTGCTGCGGGGCGTGGTGGCGGTGACCGCCGCGTCCGGGGACACCGAGCTGACGATGGGCGCCCTGTACCTGCTGCCGCACGAGCGGCACGGGCTGAGGGCGGTGACGGACACGGCGGTGCTGCTCACCACCGTCAACGACTGAGTCACCCCGATCGCGCTTCCCCCAGGAACACCGGGTTCGTGAACGCCGCCAGTGCCCCCGGCAGGCCGCCCGGCAGCCCCGCCCCCGGGTGGCGCACCTCCGCCCGTACGTAGGCGGCGTACGCGGCCGTCGTGGACCACTCCACCGCGCCCGCCCCCGACGCGGGCAGCGCGGCCGTGTGCAGCACGCCCTGGTCCGTGACGAAGCGGACGACGCAGCCCGGCGCGCCCGCCACCTCCAGGCGTACGGTCACCGGCGCGTCCGGCGACGCCACGCGCAGCCGCTCGCCGATGCCCGCGTGCTCGCCGCGGCCGCCCGACGCCGAGAACGCCAGCGAGACCGCCGCCGACTCCGCGACGTACGAACGCCCCGCCCGCAGCCCCGCCAGGATCGCCTCGCGCGACAGCTCGTCGGCGAGCACGACGGTCTGCGGCTCGCCCACCCTCTGCGGCTCGCGGTGCGCGTCGCTGCCGCCCATCGCGGGAAGCCATCGAAGCCCCCGCCCCGCACGCGTCAGCGTGGAGTCCCAGTCGGCGAGCGCGACCTCGTCCTCCGGCGTGTACGGGCCGTTCCACACCTCCACCGCGTCCGCCTCCGCGAAGCCGTACTTCCAGGCACAGCCGACGCAGGCGGCGTGCGGATGCGCCGGCACGACGAGCCCGCCGGCGCGCCGGATCGCGCGGGCGTAGTGGCCGAAGCGGTTGTCCCGCGCGCGGTAGCGCCAGTCGACGAAGGTGCCCGGGTCGGTGCCCACGGCCACGACGTGGCCGTTCCTCGTCGTCACCTCCTCACCGGTGAGGATCAGCAGGTCGTCGCCCCACAGCCCCTCCCAGGCCGCGTGCGCCGCGTGCGTGTTGTGCTCGGAGGTGTTGATGAAGTCCAGCCCGGCGGCGCGCGCCGCGGCGGCGATCTCGGCGGGGGTGCGCCGGCCGTCCGAGTACACCGAGTGCAGGTGGCAGTCGCCCCGGTACCAGGCCCGCCCGCGCCCCCGGGCCCGCTCCGGCGGGTACACGGGGCGCGGGGTCGGCGCCGTGGGGCCGTACGCGACACCGACCGTCACGGTGTACGCCAGCCCCTGCGGGGCCACGGTGTACGGGCCGAGCGCGATGTGCCAGGTGCCGGGGCGCACCGGCCCCGGGATGTAGCCGGGCGTCGCCGCGTCCGCGCGGAGGAAGAACTCCGACCGGGCGCCGCCCGACCAGCCGCGGAAGCCGCGCCCGCCCGGCTCGGTGCCGCGCTCGTCGAACACGCCGATGTCCAGGGCGTTGCCCTGCGTCCCGGCGGGCACGGCGGGCCGGTCGTACGCGTACGACACCCTCAGCTCGCGCACGCCGCGCGGGACCTCGACCGGCACGTACACGTAATCGGGTGAACCGGGCGGCAGCGTGCCGCGCAGGACGACCTCGGTGCGCCCGCCCGCGAAGCTCACCCCCGGGACGGTGAACGCACCCGCCACACCCGCCGCACCCGCCACGAATCCGCGTCTGTCCAGCATGCGACCACCCTCCCCGGACGCGGTGAACGCGTCGGCAACGTACGCCGACGGTCTCGGAAATCGCCGCGGCACGCCATACGTTGGCCGTATGCGCATCGCGACCACGATCTTCCTGACCGATCAGTCGATCACCCCCGTCCGCCTCGCGCGGGAGCTGGAACAGCGCGGATTCGCCGGCCTGTACCTGCCGGAACACAGCCACATCCCCATCGAGCGCACCAGCCCGTACCCCTTCGGCGGCGTTCTGCCGCCCGAGTACGGACGCACCCTCGACGCCTTCGTGGCGCTCGGCCAGGCCGCCGCCGTCACCGAACGGCTCGCCCTCGGCACCGGCATCACCCTGGTCGCCCAGCACGACCCCATCGACCTGGCCAAGCAGGTCGCCACCCTCGACCACCTCTCCGGCGGCCGCTTCACCCTCGGCGTCGGCCACGGCTGGAACCGCGAGGAGGCCGAGGACCACGGCGTCGTCTGGCGCACCCGGCGCGAGCGCGTCCGTGACTTCGTGGCGCTGATGCGCGCCCTGTGGGCCGAGGAACCGACCGCGTACGAAGGCGAGTTCTGCTCGGTGCGCGCCTCCTCCGCGTATCCGAAGCCGGCGGGCGGCGCCCCGCGCATCCTGGTCGGCGGCGCGGCGGGCCCCAAGCTCTTCGCGCACATGGCCGACTACGCCGACGGCTGGATCCCGATCGGCGGCCGCGGCCTGACGGAGACGCTTCCCGTGCTGCGCGACGTCTGGGAGAAGGCGGGCCGTGACCCCGAGACCCTGCGCGTGGTCCCGTGCGGGATCAGCCCCACCGCGGGCAAGCTCGCGCACTTCGCGGACCTCGGCATCACCGAGGTGGTGCTCCAACTCCCGTCCGCCCCCGAGGCGGAGGTGCTGCGGGCGCTGGACGAGTACGCGCAGTACCTGTAGCCGGGCCTGCGTGGCGGGAGCGGCTCGTATGCTCGGGACCATGACCGATGACCAGCCGGAACGCCCCACCAGTCGCCCCACCGAAAACGCCATGCGCCGTGCCCTCAAGCGCGCGAGAGACGGCGTGGCGCTGGACGTGGCCGAGGCGGCCGTGCTGCTGCAGGCGCGCGGCGGGGACCTGGAGCAGCTGGCCGCGTCGGCGGCGCGGGTGCGGGACGCGGGGCTGGCGGCGGCCGGGCGGCCCGGGGTCATCACGTACTCCAAGAGCGTCTTCATCCCGCTGACCCGGCTGTGCCGCGACAAGTGCCACTACTGCACCTTCGTCACCGTGCCCGGCAAGCTGAGGAAAGCCGGTCACGGGATGTTCCTGTCGCCGGACGAGGTGCTGGACATCGCCCGGCGCGGCGCCGCGCTCGGCTGCAAGGAAGCCCTGATCACGCTGGGCGACAAGCCCGAGGACCGGTGGCCCGAGGCGCGCGAGTGGCTGGACGCGCACGGCTACGACGACACCCTCGCGTACGTACGGGCCATGGCGATCCGCATCCTGGAGGAGACCGGGCTGCTGCCGCACCTCAACCCCGGTGTGATGTCGTGGACCGACTTCCAGCGGCTCAAGCCGGTGGCGCCGTCCATGGGCATGATGCTGGAGACCACGGCGACCCGGCTCTGGTCGGAGCCGGGCGGCCCCCACTACGGCTCGCCCGACAAGGAGCCGGCCGTGCGGCTGCGGGTGCTGGAGGACGCGGGGCGGTCGTCGGTGCCCTTCACCAGCGGGCTGCTCATCGGGATCGGCGAGACGTACGAGGAGCGGGCGGAGTCGCTGTTCGCGCTGCGCCGCGTCGCCCGCGCGTACCACGGCATCCAGGAGCTGATCATCCAGAACTTCCGCGCCAAGCCGGACACGGCGATGCGCGGCATGCCGGACGCGGAGCTCGACGAGCTGGTGGCGACGGTGGCGGTCGCCCGGCACATCATGGGGCCGTCGGCCTGTCTGCAGGCGCCGCCGAACCTGGTCGACGGCGAGTACGCGCGCCTCATCGGCGCCGGGATCGACGACTGGGGCGGCGTGTCCCCGGTCACGATCGACCACGTCAACCCCGAGCGGCCGTGGCCGCGGATCGACGCGCTCGCCGAGCAGTCCGCGGCCGCCGGCTTCGAGCTGCGCGAACGCCTCTGCGTCTACCCCGAGTTCGTACGGCGCGGAGAGCCGTGGCTCGACCCGCGGCTGCTGCCGCACGTGCGGGCGCTGGCCGACCCGGAGACGGGGCTCGCGAACCCGGACGCCGAGGTCCGCGGGCTGCCGTGGCAGGAGCCGGACGAGGGGTTCACCGCGTCGGGCTCCGGCTCGGGCCGCACCGACCTGCACCGCACCATCGACACCGAGGGGCGTACGGCCGACCGCCGGGACGACTTCGACGAGGTGTACGGCGACTGGGAGGCCCTCCGCGAGGCCGCCGCCCCCGGCATGGTGCCGCAGCGCATCGACACCGACGTGCGCGCGGCGCTCGCGGTGGCCGCCGACGACCCGACACTCCTCACCGACGACCAGGCCCTCGCGCTGCTGCACGCGGACGGGCCCGCGCTCGACGCGCTCTGCCGGGTCGCGGACGACGTCCGGAAGTCGGCCGTCGGCGACGACGTCACGTACATCGTCACCCGCAACATCAACTTCACCAACGTCTGCTACACCGGCTGCCGCTTCTGCGCCTTCGCCCAGCGCCGCACCGACGCCGACGCGTACACCCTCTCACTGGACCAGGTCGCCGACCGCGCGCAGCAGGCGTGGGACGTCGGCGCGGTCGAGGTCTGCATGCAGGGCGGCATCCACCCGGACCTGCCCGGCACGGCGTACTTCGACATCGCCCGCGCCGTGAAGGCCCGCGTCCCCGGCATGCACGTCCACGCCTTCTCGCCGATGGAGGTCGTCAACGGCGCGACTCGCACGGGGCTTTCGATCCGCGAGTGGCTGACCGCGGCCAAGGAGGCCGGACTCGACTCGATTCCCGGCACCGCCGCCGAGATCCTCGACGACGAGGTCCGCTGGGTGCTGACGAAGGGCAAGCTGCCGACCGCCACCTGGATCGAGGTGATCACCACCGCCCACGAGCTCGGCATCCGGTCGTCGTCGACGATGATGTACGGGCACGTCGACCAGCCCCGCCACTGGCTGGGCCACCTGCGTACCCTCGCCCGCGTCCAGCAGGAGACCGGCGGCTTCACGGAGTTCGTGACCCTGCCCTTCATCCACACCAACGCCCCGGTGTACCTGGCCGGCATCGCCCGCCCCGGCCCGACGGCCCGCGACAACCGCGCCGTCACCGCCATGGCGCGCCTCCTCCTCCACCCGCACATCCCCAACATCCAGACGAGCTGGGTCAAACTGGGCGCGGACGGCGCAGCCGAGATGCTCCGCTCCGGCGCCAACGACCTCGGCGGCACCCTCATGGAGGAGACCATCTCCCGCATGGCGGGCTCCTCCTACGGCTCGTACCGCTCCATCAAGGACCTCGTCGCCATCGCCGAGGCCGCCGGCCGCCCGACCCGTCCCCGTACGACCCTGTACGGCGAGGTCCCGGAGGAGCGGCGGCGCGCGGCGACCGCGTCGGACGGGCATCTGCCTGAGCTGCTGCCGGTGCTGAACGACTGACCGGTGCCAAAACGACCGACTGCCCCGCCCGGCATCCGTTCGATTACAGTGCTGCGCGCCGGACGCAGGTGAGAGCGACGGCCGACAGGGACGGAAGGGGCGCGAGGTGTGTGCAGCAGCCACGGCTGTCTGGGGCCGGGCCGAGCAGCAGGACTTCCGGGCCCGGGTGCGGGGGTGTCTGCTCGGGGCCGCCATCGGTGACGCCCTCGGGGCCGGCGTCTCCACGCTGTCCGTGGAGGCGATCCGCGCGACCCACGGGGCGGACGGCCTCGCCGACCTGGCGCCCGCGTACGGGCGGCGCGGCGCCGTCACCTCGGCCACGCAGCTCACGCTCTTCACCGTCGACGGGCTCATACGCGCCCAGGTGCGCCGCGACACCGGCGCCTGGCATCCGCCGTCCGACGTGCACCGCGCGCATCTGCGGTGGGCGGCCACCCAGCGTGACTGGGGCCCGGACGAGCGGCGCAAGGACAACGGCTGGCTCGCCTGCGAGGAGTGGCTGTACGCGCGCCGCGACCCGGCGCGGGCGACGCTGACCGGGCTCGCCGACGAGGTCCTCGGCACGCTCGACCAGCCGAAGAACCCGGCCGCGCGGGACGCGGGGGCCGTCGTGCGCTCCGCGCCGTTCGGGCTGCTGGTCGGCTGGGAGCCGCAGCTGGTGTGCCAGCTGGCCATCGAGTGCGCGGCCCAGACGCACGGGCACCCCGCCGCGTACCTGGCCGCCGGGGCGTTCGCCGTCATCGTGCACGGCCTCGCGCGCGGCGAGACCCTCGACGGCTCCGTGCAGCGGGCGCTGGTCCAGCTCGCCGCCCGTCCCGGCCACGAGCCGGTCACCGAGGCGCTGAAGCACGCCCTCGGCGCCGTACGGCAGGGCATCCCCGGCCCGGCGAGGATCGCGTCGCTCGGCGACACCGACGGCGAGCACGCCGAGGACGCGCTGGCCATCGCCGTCTACTGCGCGCTGGTCAGCGAGGACGTACGGCACGGGCTGCGGCTCGCGGTGAACCACGACGGCCCGTCCGAGGCCACCGGGTCGCTGACCGGCGCGCTGCTGGGCGCCCTGCATGGCGAGACCGCCCTGCCGCCGGCCTGGCTGGCCGAGTTGGAAGGGCGGTCGACGGTCCTGGAGCTGGCGGACGACTTCGCCATGGAGATGACGCAGGGCCCGGCCCTGCACGGTCCCGGAGTGTCGTCGCCGGGCTGGCTGGCCCGTTACCCCAGGGGCTGACGGGGCGGACGCGCCACCGCGGCCGCCGCCGGGGCGCCGTCGTCGGAGTGCAGCCGGTCGAGCACCCGGTCCCGCTCCGGCGTGTCCTCCGGCTTGAGGAAGCCGATGAGGACGTACAGCACCAGCGAGGTCGCGACCGGCGAGACGATCTGGATCTGCAGCTCGATGCCGTCGAGCCCGTAGTTCGTCAGCCAGAAGGTGAACAGGCCCGCCGCCCACGAGACGAGTGCGGCCGTCGGGCCGGACCTGCGGAAGGCGCGCAGCAGGCCGAGCATGAACGGGATGGCGATGGGGCCCATCAGACCGGCCACCCACTTGATGACGACGGTGATGATGTCCCCGAAGGTGGGGGAGTTGACCTGCGTGGCCACCGCCATCGACAGGGCGAGGAACGCGATCGTCGACCAGCGCGCCGCCAGCAGCCCGGCCCGGTGCGACCAGCCGCGCGCCGCCTTCGACAGGGCGGGCGCGATGTCGCGGGTGAAGACGGCGGCGATGGCGTTGGCGTCGGACGAGCACATGGCCATCGTGTGCGAGAAGAAGCCGACGATCACCAGCCCGAGCAGCCCGTGCGGCAGCAACTGCTCGGTCATCAGGGCGTACGAGTCGGACGCGTCCGGCTTCTCGGGCGTGACCAGCAGCGGCGCGACCCACATCGGGAAGAAGAGGACCAGCGGCCAGACCAGCCACAGCACCGCCGACAGCCGCCCCGAGCGCGTGGCCTCGCGGGCGGTGGGCGTGGCCATGTAGCGCTGGGCCTGGTTCCACATGCCGCCGCTGTACTCGAAGGTCTTGATGAAGAGGTACGCGAGGAGGAACGTCAGCGTGTACGGCCCGGCGGTCGGGGCCGTGTGCCCCTGCAGCTCGGGCCGGTCCCACACGGTCCACAGCGCGCTGAAGCCGCCGAGCTTCGCCAGAACGGCGACGAGCATGGCGATGCCCGCGAAGAACTGGATGATGAACTGGCCCAGTTCGGTGAGGGCGTCGGCCCACAGCCCGCCGACCGTGCAGTAGATGCCGGTGATGACACCGGTGATGAGGATGCCCTCGTTGAGGGAGATCCCGGTGAAGACGGAGAGCAGCGTCGCGATCGCCGCCCACTTCGCGCCCACGTCCACGATCTTCAGCAGTACCCCGGACCAGGCGAGCGCCTGCTGCGTCGGCAGGTTGTAACGGTTCTTCAGGTACTCGAGGGGCGACGCGACCCCGAGCCGGGAGCGCAGGCGGTTGAGGCGCGGCGCGAAGAGGTGCGCGCCGACGGCGATGCCGATCGCGATGGGGAAGGACCACGTGACGTACGAGGTGACGCCGTAGGTGTACGCGATGCCCGCGTATCCGGTGAACATCACCGCGCTGTAGCCGGACATGTGGTGCGAGATGCCCGACAGCCACCACGGCATCTTGCCGCCGGCCGTGAAGAAGTCGCCGACGTCGTCCACGCGTTTGTGGGACCACAGGCCGATCGCGACCATCACGCCGAAGTAGCCGATGAGTACGGCCCAGTCCAGACTGTTCATGTGTCCCCTCCAGGGGTCCGCATCGTGAACGTCGAGGCGCTTCGCCGGTCAGCGGGAAACCCCGTGCGGGAGCGGGGACTTGGGGGATTGAATCGTTTGTTCGCCCGGACGGTCAAGAGTTTCCGGGTCATGAATGTGAACGCCGGTCAGCAAGGCGGACGATTTTACTCGCTCTTGACCCGATGGGCCGTTGTTGTGTGCGCGAGGGCGGTCCCACGATGTGGGGGCGCTTCGTCGGCAGGGGATGCGGGTCCCTTGCGGTTGTTCCGGTGGTCCGGTGGTCCGGTGGTCCGGTGTTCCGGTGTTCCGGTGGCCCGGAGACATGACCGAGCCCCCTCGGCCGGGACGGCGGGCCAGTCGAGAGGGCTCTTGCGGTGATGCGGTGACGCGGTGACGCGATGGTGCGGGGTGGTGCGGTGACGCGGTAGCGGCGAGGTGGGCCGCTGCTCAGAGCGCGCCCGTGCTCACTTCACGCACGAACGCGTTCCACGACTCCGGTACGAAGGTGATCGACGGACCGGCCGGGACCTTCGAGTCCCGCACCGCGATCTCCTGAACCACCGGGGACTTCACCTCGACGCACGCGCCGTTCCCACCCGAGTACGAGGACTTCGTCCAGGTGTCCGTGGCGCCCTGAATAATGGCCATCTTCTTCGCTCCGGTTTCTGACCGCGATGGGTCGCGAGTCGGTCGTGCTGGCGTGATCGACGCTACTCGCCGGCCCCGGAGCGCGGGCCCGTCATTCACTCGACTGGATGGCATATTCCATGGAGGCTTCCCTAGAAGGCCGACAGGGGTGTACCTTGCCGGCCTTCTTGTAGGGGCCCCTGTACATCAGCGTGCGTAGTCCTTCATCACGTCGGTGATGAACTGCCGCGTCTGGTCGGCGTTCAGGGCCTGGGCGCGCAGGTGCTCGTACATCACGCTGTACCGCTGCACGTCGTTCGGCTTCTCCAGGTAGAGGTCACTGGTGACGCCCTCGATGTAGACGACGGACGAGTCCGAGGCGTCCGGGAACTCCAGGATCGCGTAGTGCCCGCTGATCCCCGGGTGCGCGCCCATGTCGAACGGGAGCACCTGCACGGTGACGTGGGGCTGCTGCGACTGCTCGACGAGGTGCTCCAGCTGCTCGATCATCAGCTGCTTGTCGCCGACGACGCGGCGCAGCGCCGCCTCGTCGATCACCGCCCACAAGCGCAGGGGCTGGTCGGCGTCGTTGATGCGGTCCTGGCGGCGCGCGCGGACGTTGACGCGCTTCTCGATGTCGGCCGGCGAACTCTCCGGCAGCGCGCCGGTGATCAGCGCCTCCGCGTACCGCCGCGTCTGGAGCAGGCCCGGCACGACCTGCGGCTCGTACACGCGCAGGGAGGCGGCGTCGGTCTCCAGGCCGATGTACACGCTGTACGGGATGTCGCCGAAGGCGTGCCACCAGCCCTGCTGGCGCGAGTCCTTGGCCATTTGCATCAGCGAGTCCACGATGCGGTGGTCCTCGACCTCGTACACCCCGCACAGGTCGCGGACGTCGCGCTGGCTGATGGAACGGCGGCCGTTCTCGAGGCGGCTGATCTTCGACTGCGAGACCAGCAGCCGTTCCGCCACCTCCTCCGCCGTCATGCCCTTGAGCTCACGCAGTCGCCGCAGCTCCTGGCCCAATCTGCGTCGCCTGACGGTGGGGTTGACGTTGGACGCCACGGAAACTGCACCTCCGGCTGCCTAGCTGTGACTTGGCGTAGCTCTGCGTATCTACGTCTCAGCAGACTGCCACCAAAGCGCCGGTCTCGCTGGAAAATGGCCAGACGTGCGGCGAGCACGAGCGCGCGGGACGGCCACCAGGGGCTGTCCCGCGCGCTTTTGTGCGGCTCCCGAACGGGCTTCGAGTGCTTCCGAGCGTGCGTTGTCGGGCGTTGCTTTGCCTGCTTTGCCTTGCCTTGCGTGATTGTGCGCTGTGGTGCGTTGTCCCGCGTTACGCGCTCACGACGCGGGCCATGGACCCGGCGGCGCGCGACGGTGACTGCAACGGGACGCCACCGCCCGGCGCCTGCCGGGTGGAGCCGCCCGCGGCGGTGGTGCCGCTACGGCGGGGCTGGGCGCCCGCGCCGTTCTGGACGTCCATCACGGCGTGCGCCACGAGTCCGCCCATGGGGTCGTGCCTGATCAGATCCCGCAACCGGGAACGGGACGAACGCCCTTCGTTGCCCGGGTACAGGTGCTTGCCGAGCCCGACCGCATGGGCCAGCGCGGCGAGCGCCGCGGTCCGCGGGTCCGGCGGCACACCGGTGCGGATCGCGCTGTCCAGCCGGGCCCTGATCTCCCGGCTGATCGCCGTCTCCGTCGCCTGATAGCGCGTCGTCGGCAGCACCCCGCACATCTGGCCCTCGACGGCATGCACCATGCCGCACCGTTCCAGATGCGAGAGATACGTCTGGCGGAGCCCCAGTCGGGGCCCGCCGATCCAGTGGACCGCGCGCACCGGGCTGCCGCGCCTGCGCAGCAACTCGAGCGCGGAGTCCAGGGTCGGATCTCCGGTCGGCCGTGGCATCACCACGGCGATACGATCCCCGTCTGGGGCTATCCGTCCCGCCAGAGCCAGCTCCACTAGCTGAGCTCCGGCGAGACCGAGGTCGAGCGACTGCGGCTGCGCTGTGGTACCCGTGGCCGGGTCCAGAGCGAGCAGCAGAAGCTCCTCCGGAAGTGTTCTGCGGCTCCTGCCCATCCATGCCTCCCCGCGTGGATGAATGACAGGGTGACCCCTCTCACATTGGTCTGTCGAGAGTGCCTGGGTGCTTCGTACGGGAACCGGTAGGTATGTCGTTCTCGTCTTGCACGGGGGCCAAGCGCTCACACAGGACACTGGTACATGGTTCGGACACGGCGTTTTTGAAGGAGGCACGGTGGCGGGCGAGTCCCCCGACAAGTCGGAGCAGCGGAAGCCGTCGGGGGAGACGGCGTCGGGCGCACGCGACCCGAGGGCGCGGATGCGCGGTGACGGGACGGTCGTCGACCAGCCGACAGCGGTCTTCAAGACGCTCCCGCGGAAGGAAGCGGTTCCGCCTTCGGACGACGCCTCGGAGAAGGCCGTGGAGGCCGGGAAAGCCGGCGAGGAGTCCGCTTCCGGGGACGCCCGGCTGAAGGCCGCGGTGGAGGCCTGGGTGTCGCGGGATGCGGATGCAGATGCGGAGACCGAGGCCGAGGACGCCGCTGACGAGTCCGATGAGTCCAACGCGGACGACACGGACGTAGCCGACGAAGCAGAGGACGAGTCCGACAAGGGCGACAAGGGCAAGGACGCGAAGGGCGCGGAGCCCTCCGCCGCTGCCGTTTCCGACGCTGCACCTGCGAAGAAGAGCGTTCCGGCCCCCGCCTCCGCCCCCGCTCCGGTCGACGGCGAGAAGTCCCCGGAGAAGAGCTCCCCGGAGGAGAAGGCCCCGGAGAAGAAGGCCCCGGAGGAGAAGAAGACGCCGAGCGGCGATGAGCCGGCGGCCGACGCGCCCGAACCCGCGCCCGTCGACCAGCCCACCGCCGTCTTCAAGGCGATCCCGCGCAAGGCCGTGGACCAGCCGACCACCGCGCTGAAGGCGGTCACGCCGAAGTCCGGCCCCGCGCCCGCTCCCGCGCCCGCATCCCCGCCCGCCGCCGCTCCCGAGTCGGCGGCCGAGCGGACCAGCAAGTTCGTACCGCTGAAGCCCGACACGAAGGAGCCGGCCAAGCAGCCCAAGCCGGCCGCGCGGGAGCAGCCGGAATCCGCGGCGCCCGCCGCCGCTCCCGCGTCCCTCAGCGAGGCCGAGCGGACCAAGCAGCAGCCCCTCCCGCCCCGCCCGCCGCTGGACCAGCTCGCGGAGCTGACGAACACGCCGCCCCCGCCGCCGACCCCGGTCCGCACGCTCGTCCGGCGCGTGAAGATCTGGACGCCGCTCGTCGCCCTCCTGGCGATCGTCTTTGCGATCGTGCAGCTCGTGCGCCCGCTGCCCGCGCCCACCCTCACGCTCGCCGCCTCGCCCACGTACACCTTCGAGGGCGGTGTGCTCCAGATGCCGTGGCCCGGCGAGGGGCAGGGTGCCGTCGAGGTCGAGGGCGTCGGCATGATCGGCACGTACGGCGCGGACAAGCCCGGGCCCATCGCGAGCGTGGCGAAGACGATGACCGCGTACGTGATCCTCAAGGAACACCCGATCACGGGCAAGCAGACGGGCCCGAAGATCAAGGTGGACGCGATCGCGGCGCGGGAGAGCCGCAACGAGGACGAGTCGCGGGTGCACGTCAAGGAGGGCGACGAGTACACCCAGAAGCAGATGCTTCAGATGCTCATGATCCCGTCCGCGAACAACATCGCCCGTCAGCTCGCCCGCTGGGACTCCTCGCAGGAAGAGTTCGTCAAGAAGATGAACGACGCCGCCAAGGAACTCGGCATGACGAACACCCACTACACGGACCCCAGTGGCCTGGACCGCACCACCGTCTCCACGGCGATCGACCAGATCAAGCTGGGGAAGGCGGCGATGCAGAACGACGTGTTCCGGGAGATCGTGAACTCGCCCAACGCCACCATCCCCGGATCGGTCGGCCGGATGGAGAACAACAACAACATCCTGCTGGAGCCGGGCGTGAGCGGCATCAAGACCGGGTCCTCCACCCCGGCGGGCGGCAACCTGCTCTGGGCGGCCAACGCGGAGGTCGACGGCAAGCTGCGCCGCATCGTGGGCGCCGTGATGGGTGTGCAGCAGGGCTCCACCCCGGACGCGAAGCTGCAGGAGTCGATCAAGCTCAGCCTCAAGCTGATCCAGACCGCGCAGGACGGCATCACCTCCGCCACCATCGTCAAGAAGGGCACGGTGGTCGGACACGTCGACGACGGCCTCGGCGGCCGTACGCCGGTCGTCGCCACCAAGGACCTGAAGCCGGTCGGCTGGCCGGGCCTGAAGGTGGACCTGAAGCTGGCGGTCGGCGGTGCCCGCCTCCCGCACTCGGCGACGGAGGGCACCGTGGTCGGTGAGCTCTCCGTCGGCGAGGGCACGGGCAAGGTCGCCGTTCCGGTGGCGCTCCAGCGGGACCTGGTGGAGCCGGGCTTCGGCGACAAGCTGACCCGGCTCGGCTGAGGCGCTGCCGAGGCGCTGACGAGACCGTTGAGGCGCTGTTGAGGCGCTGTTGATGTACGCGCCCGGCCCCGTACGCCTCACGCGTGACGGGGCCGGACGCCGTCCGAGGACGTGTGCCTCGGTATCGTGTGGGCGATGCCCGGGCCGGGCCCGGGTTGCAGACGGAGAGAGCCGCGGTGACCACCACTGAGCCGACGCGCGCGGAGGCGGGCGACGCACCCGCCGGCCCGCGGGGCACGGCACCCGGGAGCGACGCTCCCGGCGCCCCCCGCGCCGCCGGCCTCGGGCACCGCCTCCGCCTCCGCCTCAGCCGCCACCCCATCGCCCTGGCGACGGCCCTCGCCGCGCTCACCCACATCGTCTGGTTCCTGCTCTTCGCGAACAGCGGCGGCGACCTGGCGGCCCAGGACGCCTGGGCCGAGTTCGTGGGACGCCACCCCGACTCGGCGTACAACCTGGCCTGGTACGGCGGGATGCACCCGGTCTCGTACAGCGTGGTCTCGCCGTACCTGATGTCGGTGCTCGGCGTGCGCACGACGATGATGGCGGCCGGCACCGCGTCCGCCGCGCTCACGGCGCTGATCCTGGTGCGGGTGCGGGCGGTGCGCAATCCGGCGGCGTGCGCGCTCGCCGCGGTCTTCGCGCTGCTGTGCAACGCGCTGTCGGGGCGCGTGACCTTCGGCCTCGGCATGATGTTCGCGCTCGGCGCGGTCGCGGCGGTCTTCTGCTGGCCGTACCGCTGGCGGCGCAAGCGCTGGGCGAAGGCGGCCGTCGCGGCACCGCTCGCCGGTCTCGCCACCGCCGCGAGCCCGGTGGCCGGCCTCTTCCTCGGGGTGGCGGCCGCGGCGCTGTTCCTCAACAAGCGGCGCCCGGGGGCGTACGCGCTCGGCCTCGCGCCGGTCGCGGTCGTCGCGCTCTCCTCCTGGCTGTTCCCCTTCTCCGGCACGCAGCCGATGTCGCTCGGGTCGACGACGCTGCCGTTCCTCTTCGGGGTGCTGGTCTTCCTCCTCGTACCGCGCGACTGGCGCACGGTCCGCACGGGCGCGGCGGTGTACGCGCTGGGCACCCTGCTCACCTGGCTCGTCGACTCGCAGATCGGGTCGAACGTCTCGCGGCTGCCGATGCTGTTCGCGGGCGTGGTGCTGCTGGCGGCCCTGCCGTACACGCGACCGCGTACGCGCCGGTGGTACGCGGTCGTCCTGGCGTTCGTCGGCCTCAACGGCTGGATCGGCTTCAAGAGCGTGGACGACGTGGTCCGTACGGCTCCGGACGCGGCGTGGGCGCGGGAGGCGGCGCCGCTGATCAACCAGTTGCAGGTGCGGGGTGCGGAGAAGGCGCGCGTCGAGGTCGTACCGGCGCGCAGCCACCGGGAGGCGTCCGCCCTCACGCCGTACATCAACCTCGCGCGCGGCTGGAACCGCCAGGCGGACATGGAGCGCAACCCGGTCTTCTACGACGACACGCTCAACGCCGTCACCTACCGGGACTGGCTGCACCGCTGGGCCGTGCACTACGTGGTGCTGCCCAAGGGCGAACCGGACACCGGCGCCGAGCAGGAGGCCAAACTGGTGCGGGACGGCCTGCCGTACCTGAAGCCGGTGTGGGCGGACGACAACTGGCGGCTGTTCGCGGTGGACGACCCGACGCCGCTCGCCGACCCGCCGGCGACGGTGGAGCGGGCGGGCGCCGGGGAGGTGAAGATCCGGGTGACGGCCGAGGGCCGGGTGCTGATCCGCGTGCCGTACTCGCCCTGGCTCGCGCTCCTGGACGAGGAGGGGAAGAAGATCGAGCCGCCGCAGGAGACGGAGGCGTCCAAGCAGCGGGACGACGGGGTGAAGTCGTACGAGAATACCGACGGGTGCCTGCTGAAGGCGGAGGAGGACGCGGAGGGCGACGAGTGGACGGAGCTGCTCGCCCCGAAACCGGGCGTCTACCGGCTGGCGGCCCCGTACAAGTTCTTCCCGCGCGGCACTCCCTGCCCGGAAGAACTGCGCTGACCCGGAAGAACTGCGCTGACCCGGAAGAACTGCGCTGACTCTCCCTCCTCACCTCTCCCGTTACCGTGGGTGACGCTTCATAGTGATCGGCTATGGCAAGCGAACGCACCATACGGGCGGGGGTGGTTGTCGCGGCTGCGGCCTGCTGCCTCGCGTCTTGCGACCCGGCCGCCGAGGCCCCGGGGGTGGCCCTGCCGGAACGGAGCCTGCCGTCCCGCATTGCCCCGACCGGCGTGCCGACGTACACGGCGTGGGCCGGCCCGGGCTGCACCACCGACACCGTCTACCGCGAACACGGCCGCTTCGAGAACGGCGACGCGGCCTGGTACACGGTCCCATCCGGCGGCCACCGCGACGACTCCTGCGACGGCCGCTTCACCGCTCTCCCCATGTCGGGCAGCCCCGAGCGCGACGGCCCCTCCGCCGTCACCTGGACCTGGCCGGTCGGCACCTCGCGCGAACGCTGCGCCCTGGCGGTGTACGTCCCCAAGGGCCCTACTGACATCGATGTCGCGGGCAACCCGACGATCTACCGCGTCCTCGCGGACCCGGACGGCGACCCGTCGTCGGCGTACGCCGCCTTCGGCGTCCGCCAGCCGCGCCACCGGGGCGCGCTGGTCGAGGTCGGCACGTACGAGGTCCGGTCGTCGACGTTCACGGTGCTGCTGACGGACCGGGGGCGGGACTGGGGGGACGGCTCGCTGGTGGGGGCGCACCATGCGGCGGGGCAGATGCGGGTGACGTGCCGGTAGGGGTCTTGACGGACCACCGCCGGGAGAGCTTCATGATGGGAGCGCTCCCACCATCCGGCGAAAGGTTTCCGCCATGAAAGCACCAGCCACCGCCCGGCGCCGCCTCCGGGCCTTACCGCTTCTGCTCACCCTTCTGATCGGGCTCTTGGGTTTCGCACCGCCGACGGCGGCTGCCGCCTCCGGCACCGCGGCCCCGGTACGCGTCATGCCCCTCGGGGACTCCATCACCGGCTCCCCGGGCTGCTGGCGGGCGATGCTGTGGAACCGGCTCCAGAGCGCCGGACACCGGAACGTCGACTTCGTCGGCACGCTCGGCCCGCAGGGCTGCGGCCAGCCGTACGACGGCGACAACGAGGGCCACGGCGGCTACCTGGCCACCAACGTGGCCGACCAGAACCTCCTCCCGGGCTGGCTGGCCGCCACCTCCCCGGACGTCGTCGTCATGCACTTCGGCACCAACGACGTCTGGAGCGCCCTCGCCCCGGACCGCGTCCTCGCCGCCTACACCACCCTGGTGCGCCAGATGCGGGCCCAGAACCCCGACATGAAGATCCTCGTCGCCCAGCTCATCCCGATGAACCCGAGCACCTGCACCGCCTGCGCCCAGCGGGTCGTCGACCTCAACCAGCGCATCCCGGCCTGGGCCGCCACAGTGACGACCGAGCGTTCCCCGGTTACGGTCGTCGACCAGTGGACGGGCTTCGACACGGCGACGGACACGTACGACGGCGTCCACCCGAACGCCTCCGGCGACACCAAGCTCGCGGCACGCTGGTACCCGGCGCTGGTCCCGTACCTCAGTCCTGGGGACCCCGGCGACCCGGGCGACCCGGCGCCCGGCGGCGGCGCGTGCACGGCTTCCTTCCGTGTTGCCACCTCCTGGCAGGGCGGCTTCCAGGGCGAGGTGACGGTGAAGAACACCTCCGCCACACCCCTCGGCTGGACCGTCACCCTGGTCCTGAACGGCGGCGCCCGCGTCAGCCAACTCTGGAACGCCACCATGGCCTCGGCCCCCGACGGCGCCACCACCGTCACCCCCGCCTCCTGGAACGCTTCCCTGGCACCGGGCACGAGCGCGACGTTCGGTTTCCTGGCCACGGGACCGGCGGACGGGGGCACGCCTTCGGTGGCGGTGAGCTGCACGGCGAGGCCGACCGGCGCGTAGGACGGCGGCCCGTGCGCAGGCGGCCAGGGGCCCGGATGGGAGGATCTCGCGACAGTTCGGCGCGAGGAGGCACAGTGGACGACAGCTCGAAGCATGACCACTCCGGATGGGAAGAGGTCGTGCTGGCGGCCCGCGAGCGCGCCCGCACGCGGCAGTCCCTCATGGTCGAGCGTTTCGGGCTGTCGGGCGACGTGCAGTACGAGTGGTCGATGGACGACGCGCGGATCACGTGGTCGCGCGGCGGGACGGCGTTCCTCACCGGCCGCCTCACGATGATCGGCAGCGTCAGCCTCGCCCAGCAGTCCTGGCTGTGGTCCTGGGCGAACGAGTCCCTCCCGCACGCGGTCCTGGGCGACATGGAGCGGGTCCGGCGGTTCGGCGAGGAGAACGACTACCCCGTCCTGCCGTGGCCGGGCTTCGCCTACCGCCCGGAACTCGTCGCCGAGGCCCGGATGGTCGCGGCCTTCGTGCTCGACGCCGAGGGGTTGTGGGCGGAGTCCATGGACGACGTACAACTCCACTTCTTGATCCACGACGTGGCGCCCACCGCGGGGGAATGGCGCTGACGAGCGCCGGGTGCGACCGGGCCCGCCGTAGAGCCCGCCGCGTAACGACCGCCTGGACGGCTACGTGGGTAAGCGAAGCGGTGCTTCTTCCTGCCCGTCGAATGAAGCAGTCCCCGCTGCACCACGCACGAAGGCCCTGCTGTCCGGTGGAACGACAGGGCCTCCGAAACCCGACCACCGAGCGGGTGAAGACGCTCACTCGTCGGCGTCTTCAGCCGGAGTCCCGATGCCGCTCACGCCCGCCTGGGGGCCCGTTCGGGGGCGTCGATGTCAACCGTGATGTCAGTGGGCCGCCTTCACTGCCTCCGACGTTGCTGCGCGGAACGAGTCGGTCGCCTTGAAGCGTGCACGGAAGAAACCGTGCCCCGTCCGGGCCATCGCGCGCATCTACGAGATCGCCGCGCAGGTCGCCGTGCCGCGCCGGACCGGTGCCTGTTCATGGACGACCGGCTGGAGAACGTCCAGGCCACGCGGTCGTTCGGCATGACCGGCGTGCACTTCCGAACGGCGGCGGACCTCGCCGCCGCACCGACGTAGCGGATGTGGCGGCGGCCGGGCCGACGCCCCCTTCCTCGTGGGCGGGGCGTGTGGGACAGATCACCTGCCGGGACTGTCACGCCGCCCCGGGGCTGTCCCGTCCAAACGTCGACACGCTTCCCGGCAGGAGGATCACCATGACTTCCCTCGACGACACATCGCAGACCGAGGCCGCCGAACCGGTGCGCAAGCGCCGGCTCCGCAGGCTCCGCTGGCTCCGCTGGCCGGCGGCCGCGACGGCACTGCTGGTGACCGCGATGCTGGTCGGCGCGTACGTCTGGCAGCCGGGCGAGGACGGCCGGGCCTTCCGCTCGCCCTACCTCGCCCAGGTCGGCTCCCGCTACGCCGACACCCCGGTCGCCCGCTTCCACTACGTCAAGGCCGGAACGGGCTCACCGGTGATCCTCCTCTCGCCCGGCGGCACCTCGGTCATCGGCTGGAAGGACCAGCTCGACGCCCTGGCCCGCGACCACACCGTGTACGTCGTCGACCTCCCCGGCCAGGGCTACACCCAGGTCAAGGACTCCGGCTTCGACTACGACCTGGACGCCATGGTCTCCGCCGTTGGCACGTTCATGGACGCTGTGGGCGTCCGGCAGGCCGCCATGGCGGGCAACTCCTGGAGCGGCGGCTGGGCGCTCGCGTTCGCCCAGCGCCACCCCGGCCGCGTCACCAAACTGGCGCTGCTGGACGCCACCGGCCTGGACCTGCCGGGCACCTGGATGTGGGAAGCCCTGAAGATCCCCGTCGTCGGCGAGCTGGCCGTCAAGCTGTCCACCGGCAAGTCCACCGTCCGCCGCCTGGCCGAGGGCATGATGGTCAACAAGTCACGCGTCACCGACCAGCTGCTGGACGAGTGGTGGGCACCGATGACCTTCCACGACAACATCCGCGCCACCTACCTGCTGGAACGCCGTCTCGACTGGGCACAGACCGAACGCGCCCTCCCCACCACCACGACCCCGACCCTGGTGCTGTGGGGCAGGCAGGACACCGTCCAGCCCGTCGACCGCGCCCACCGCTTCGCCGAACTGCTCCCCAACGAGCAACTTCAGATCCTGGACGGCTGCGGCCACGCCCCCCAACTGGACTGCCCCGATCCGGTCAGCCGCCACCTCCAAACCTTCTTCGCAGACTCGTGATCACAGCGGCATCTTCGATGGGCAGGGGGCGTTGCGGTGGGTCATCCCCAGCGCCGGTGGCGGGAACGGCCGGCGGACGGTGTCCTTGGCCGGTGGCGATGCGTGGCCCGCGAGCCGGGCTGAGCGCAGTCGTACGGGCGAGGGGGCAGTCGTCAGGTGCCTGCCGCCAGGAGCGCGAACGACACGACGAATCCGAGACCACCGGCGAGGGCTGTCGTCGCCGCGGCGCCACCGTCCTGCCCCTGCCCCCGCCGCATCAGCCGGGCCAGGGTGGCGGCGACGGGCACCAGGAGCACGGCGGCGACGACCAGCAGGAAAGCGCCCAGATCGATCGCTGTGCCGTGGTCGCGTACGGAGTGGCGCAGGATGTCGCGGCCGGGTGTGCCGGGCTGCGGGGTGGCGCGGTTGGCGACGACGTACGCAGCGGTGAGTACGGCGTAGGAGAGCGAGGCGGTGAGCAGCGCGACGGCGCCGGGCGGGCGCCGGGCGGGCGCCGGGCCGCGCCCCGGAGCGAGGCCACGCCGGACTCTTGTGACTTATGTGTCGATGTGGATGTCGATGCGGACATGGCATCCCACAGCCGAACTGCCCCAGCCTGCAAAGTCGGCGGAGTAGACCGGTCGTTTGTGGCTGGTGACACGGTTCTTACCGGCACCCCTGGAGCGTTGGGGCAAACGTGCCAATGCGCGCCAACCACTGACAGTGGCGTCGTGATACGCCGTTCTCACCAGTCGGCTGCAGCTGCCTCGTCGGCAATATCCGAAGTGTGAATAACGCGCAGTTCAATGTTCCCAGGGCGTTCCCATTACACGCTTGAAGGCCTTCCAAAGAGGTTCCCTGGAAGGCCTTCAGCGTGCTGACCCGCAGCTTTGCAGTGCCCCCGGCAGGATTCGAACCTGCGACACCCGCTTTAGGAGAGCGGTGCTCTATCCCCTGAGCTACGGAGGCGGGGCTTGCGTGGAGCGTGGCTGGACACTCTGGGTGAGCATTCCGCCTCGCTGTGGCAAGGGTGTGACCGCCACTGAGGGACGGCCCCTGACAGCGTAGCGGATCAGGCCGGGGCGGTGGGGTCGGGGGCCGGGGGCTCAGGGGGGTGCGTCATGGCTGGGGGGTCCAGGCGGCCACCAGGGCGAGGAGGCCGGGGAAGCGGGCGTTCAGGTCGTCGATGCGGACGTGGCTGCGGCGTTCGAGGCCGTACTGGCGCTGGCGCGTGATCCCTGCCTCGCGCAGTGCCTTGAAGTGGTGCGTGAGCGACGACTTGGGGCGGTCGAGGCCGAACCAGCCGCAGGGGTGGTCGAAGTCCTCCGATTCCAGGAGGAGTTTGCGGACGATGGTCAGCCGCAAGGGGTCGCTCAGCGCGCCGAGGACGGTTTCCAGGCGCAGGTCGTCGACCGCCGGCTCCGGTAGGGGTTCGGGCAGGTCGGACGGCTCGGGGAACACCTTGATGGCGGGCGCGGGGGCCGTCGTCGCGGGCATAGGCCACTCCTCATAACGCGATTCCTATGTACGAGTTCGATCGTACTGCATGCTAAGTTCGATTGAACTCGTACTGCTGGGGAGTGGCAGGCAAGATCGGGAGGAACAGTCATGTCCGAGACCCGGACCGCGTCCGTGCAGGCCGTCGAGGGGAGGGGGCGCACAGGCGCCGCGGAGGCCGGTGGGCGGGCCGTCGCGCCGTTGTGGTGGGTGTGGCTGGCCGCGTGGCCGGTCACGGCCGTCTTCGTGCTGTCGAACGCGGCGACGCCGCTGTACGTGCTGTGGCAGCACGACATGGGCTTCTCCAAGGGCACCCTGACCGTCGTGTTCGCCTTCTACATCGTCGGGCTCATCGGCTCTCTGCTGGTTTCCGGCGTGGTGTCCGACCGGCTCGGCCGCAAGCCCGTGCTGCTGCCGGCCCTGGCGCTCGCCCTCGCCGCCTGCCTGATCTTCGCGACCGCCGCCGGCGTGGCCGCGCTCATCGTGGCGCGGCTGTTCACCGGGATCGCGGTCGGCGCCGTCGTCTCGGCCGGCATGGCCGCCGTGACCGATGTCGCCGGACCCGAGCGCAAGCGGATCGCCGCCCTCCTGGCCTCCTGCGCCATGGTCTTCGGCGCCGGACTCGGCCCGCTGCTCGCCGGTGTGCTCTCCGAGGTGGCGCCCGCGCCGACCGTCACCGTCTTCGTCGTCGAAGCCGTCCTGCTGGTCACCGCGGTGCTCTGCGTGCTGCGGATGCCGGTACGCCGTCCCGAGGTGCGCGCCAAGGGCGCCTGGGTGCGGGTGCCCGGGGTGCCGCGCGGTCACGGCCGTCAGCTCGCCCTCGGTATCGCGGTGTTCGCGCCCGGCATCACCGCCACGTCGTTCGTGCTCTCCCTGGGGCCCTCGCTGCTGTCCGGACTGCTCGGCACCACCAACCGGATCATCGCCGGAGCCATGGCGTTCGTGATGTTCCTCGCCGCCACCGGGGTGCAGTTCGCCGTCCAGCGGCTGCGCCGCCGCACCATCCTCACGGCCGGGGCGGTGAGCACCACGCTGAGCATGGTCACGCTGATCATCGCCGTGCACACCTCGGCGGTCGCGGTCCTCATCGTCTCCGCGCTGCTGGCCGGCGCCGGTCAGGGCATGGGCCAGCTCGGCGGTCTGTCGCTGCTCAACTCCAGCATCCCGCCGCAGCGCCTCGCCGAGGCCAACGCCGCGCTCAACGTGGGCGGTTACATCCCGGCCGGCGCCCTGCCCGTCTCCGCCGGCTACCTCAGCGACGCCGTGGGCCTGACCAGCGGGGCCACGATCTTCGGCGCCGTACTCATGGGCCTCGCCGTGATCGGCGGCCTGGTCGTCCTCGCCACCCGGCGCGAGGTGACGGACCCGGCCTGACGGACTCGGCCTGACGGACCCGGCCTGACGGGCCGCGTACGACGGCACGCTTCGCGGGAGCGGTGCACCACCGGACGGCGGGGGGGGGGCGCGCCCCGGCGTGTGGGGGGGGGCGGCCCGGCGAGCGCGCGCGGCGTGGGCCCGG
>NZ_JBEXNO010000066.1:0-25714 GCF_040611175.1 Streptomyces sp. NPDC003036
GCGGTCACCTCGACCTTCCCCGTCGTACGGTCCTGCACGGGCTGGTTGATCCCGCGGTGGCCGTACTTCAGCTTGTAGGTGCCGAAGCCGAGCGCGCGGCCCAGGATCTGGTTGCCGAAGCAGATACCGAACAGGGGCGTCTTGCGCTCCAGGACGGACTGCATCAAAGCCACCGGATGGTCGGCGGTGGCGGGGTCGCCGGGACCGTTGGAGAAGAACACCCCATCCGGACTGACCGCGTACACATCCTCCGCAGTCGCGGTGGCGGGCAGCACATGCACCTCGATGCCACGCTCGGCCATCCGGTGCGGGGTCATGCCCTTGATACCCAGGTCAATCGCCGCAACGGTGAACTTCTTCTCGCCGATCGCCGGGACGACGTACGGCTCACTCGTGGCGACCTCGGCCGACAGATTCGCGCCCTTCATCTGCGGCTGCGCCAGCACCCTGACCAGCATCTCCGCATCCCCGCCGATCGCGTCACCCGAGAAAATCCCCACACGCATCGCGCCCCGCTCCCGCAGGTGACGGGTCAGGGCGCGGGTGTCGATACCGCTGATACCCACCACACCCTGCGCCGCCAGCTCCTCATCCAGCGTCCGCGTCGCCCGCCAGCTCGACGTGACACGGGCAGGATCCCGCACCACATACCCCGACACCCAGATCCTCTTCGACTCCGGGTCCTCGTCATTCACACCCGTATTACCGACGTGCGGCGCCGTCATCACCACCACCTGCCGGTGATACGACGGATCAGTCAGCGTCTCCTGATAACCGGTCATACCGGTGTTGAAAACCGCCTCACCAAACGTCTCCCCCACCGCACCGTAAGCCCGCCCCCGGAAACTCCGCCCGTCCTCCAGAACAAGCACCGCGGCCGTGGACGTACCGGCTTCCTCCCATGCCCCCACGTCAGATCACTCCATTGACAAGAATCATGTAGAGCGCGACGCCCCCACCAATGGACAGAAGCGCGTTGTCCGTCTTCCAGTACATGACCGCCGCCAAGGAGAGTGAGACCAGCTTCGGCAGTCCGTACGGATAGGCCGTCACGTCGAGGTCCTTGATGGTGTACGCCACCAGCAGCACCATCACGCCGGTCGGCATCTTCTCGCCGAGGTAGCGCAGGTAACCGTTCGCGGCCAGCTTCCCCAGGACGACGAAAGGAGCCGCCCGGAGTGCCACGGTCACCAGGGCGATCACGCCGACGACGGCGAAGGCGTGCATATCGGAGAGGGTGTTCACTTCGCCTGCTCCTTTTCCTTCTTGTACATAGCGCTGATGACGACCACGTAGAGCAGCAGGCTCACGATGAGGAAGGACTCCTCGATCACGTAGCGGTCCACGAAGTAGCCGATCGCTCCGGCGCCCAGGGCGAGCAGGACGAGCGTCGCGCTCCTGCTCGTACGCACCGCGTTGACCGCGAGGGTCAGGAACATGGCGGTGAGTGCGAACTCGAAGCCCTTGACGCTCTCCGGGATCACCTGGCCGAGCAGCGCGCCGAGCAGCGCGCCGAGGAACCACCACACGTGGCTGACCACCTGCAGGATGGTGATCTGCCGGCCGGTCAGGTGCGATCCGGGGCCGGCCGAGGTGATGCCGTAGGTCTCGTCGGTCAGGGCGAAGACGCCGTACGTCTTCTGGACGCGTCCGCGCAGCCGGTCGATCGGGAAGGACAGGCCGTAGAAGATGTGCCGGAAGTTCACGATCAGCGACGTGAAGGCGACCTGGTAGAGCGGCAGTCCGGCCACCATGAAGCCGACGGCGAGGAATTCGATGGAACCGGCGTAGATCAGCAAGGTGGAGAGCGGTGCCCAGTACCAGTTGATACCGCTCGCGGTCAGCAGGACGCCGAATGCCACCCCCAGGGGTATGTACGCCATGGCGACCGGCACGGTGAGGCGGACGGCCTCCCCGGTGCCTCCCTTGGGCTGCTGCTGGTCTGTCCGTTCTGTCGGGGGCGGCGATGCGCGCATGATCTCTCCTGCGAGTTCGTGTTCGTGGGGGCCCGGGCAACCGGGGGGAGAGGGTTCGGTGTGGGCCCTCTCCCCCCGGCAGCCGGCGGGGCTCAGACCGCTGACGGGGTGGGGGCGGTCCAGTAACTGGTGGCCTTGGGGTCCACGCTGCGGGCGAGCGGGTCGCGGACTGCCTTCGCGATCAGACCGATCGGGGTGATCACCAGGTAGTAGACGATGGCCAGTAGTACGGTACGCACGGCTCGCACGTCCTTTCTGTCGTTTGCCGGTTGCGGTTGCAGCTGTCGGTTCTCGGCGATCGGTCAGTCGAGGGGGATCTCGTCGCGCCAGTCCGTCTCCTCCTGCCAGACCGGCTGGTCCTCCTTGCGCAGCAGGAAGTTGCCGACGGCGAGGCGGTCGATGTTGGTCCGCATGAAGCAGGCGTACGCCTCGGCGGGGCTGGCGACGATCGGTTCGCCGCGCACGTTGAAGGAGGTGTTGACCAGTACGGGGCAGCCGGTCTGGTCCTTGAACTCGGTCAGCAGGCGGTGGTACGGGGCGTTCCGCTCGGGGGTGACGGTCTGCACCCGGGCCGAGTGGTCGACGTGGGTGACGGCCGGGATGGTGGAGCGCTGCACCTTGAGCAGGTCGAGTCCGCTGATGTCGGCGTCGCCCCCGCCGGTCTCGATCCGCTGGGCGGGCGAGACGCCGGTGACCACCAGCATGTAGGGGCTCTCCTGGTGGAGCTCGAAGTAGTCCTTGGCGTCCTCGGCGAGCACCGAGGGGGCGAAGGGCCGGAACGACTCCCGGAACTTGATCTTGAGGTTCATGGCGGACTGCATCACCGGGTCGCGCGGGTCGCCGATGATCGAGCGGGCGCCCAGCGCCCGGGGCCCGAACTCCATCCGGCCCTGGAACCAGCCGACGATCTTCCCCTGCGCCAGCTCCGCCGCGGTCTGGCGGGCCAGCTCCTCGGGGGTGAGGCGGGTGTACGGGATGTTCTCGCCGTCCAGGTAGGCGGCGATCGCCTCGTCGTCGAACTCGGGGCCGAGAAGCGAGCCGGACATGCCGTCCGTGCCGTTGCCCAGGTGGCTGCGCGGGGCGCCGCGGTCCGAGGCGACGGCGAGGGCCGCGCCGAGCGCGCCACCGGCGTCGCCGGCCGCGGGCTGGACCCACACCTCGTCGAAGATGCCGGCGTTGATGACCTTTCCGTTGGAGACGCAGTTGAGCGCCACACCGCCGGCCATGACGAGGTTGCGCTCACCCGTGACCTCGCGGGCGTGCTTCGCCAGCAGCAGGACGACCTCCTCGGTGACCTGCTGCACCGAGGCGGCGAGGTCGAACTCGCGCTCCGTCAGCGGGCCTTCCGGGCGGCGGCGGGGGCCGCCGAAGAGCTGCTCGAAGCCGCGCCCGGTCATCACCTGGCCGCGTAGGTACTCGAAGTAGTCCATGTTGAGCCGGAAGGAGCCGTCCGGCTTGATGTCGATCAGCTTCTCGCGGATCAGCTGGGCGTAGCGGGGCTTGCCGTAGGGGGCGAGGCCCATCAGCTTGTACTCGCCGGAGTCGACCTTGAAGCCGCAGAAGTACGTGAACGCCGAGTACAGCAGCCCGAGGGAGTGCGGGAAGCGGATCTCGGAGACCGCGTCCAGCCGGGTGCCCCGGCCGTGCCACAGCGTGGTGGTGGCCCATTCGCCGACCCCGTCGATGCACAGTACGGCGGCGGATTCGTACGGGCTCGGGTAGAACGCCGAGGCGGCGTGCGACTCGTGGTGCCGCCGGACGTGCAGCTCGGGGACGCGGCCCAGGCCCAGGGCGGCCAGTTCGTCGCGGACCACGTCGGCGGTGCGGCGCTTCCACTTCAGCCAGGCGGGGAGGGTCTCCCGGAAGGAGGGGAAGCCGCTCGGCGCGGCGCCGGCGAAGGTGGTGAGGACGCGGCGCCACTTCAGCTCCGGGTCCTCGTAGTAGGCGACGGCGGAGACGTCGTCGAGCGTGACGCCCGCCTCGTCCAGGCAGTACCGGATGGCTTTGGCGGGAAAGGCGGAGTCGTGCCGGATGCGGCTGAACCGCTCCTCCTGGGCGGCGGCCACGGGGACGCCGTCGACGATCAGGGCAGCCGCGCTGTCGTGGTAGTAGGCGGCTATGCCCAGGATCAGATCGGGCATGGGAGAACTCCTAGGGGAGGGGGTGGGGAGGTGCGTCGGTGGGTTCGGGCGGCCCGCAGGGAGCCCCGCAGGGGCCCCGAGTCAGCGCAGGCGGGCGCAGGCAGGCCCTAGCTGAGTCAGCGCAGGCAGGCGCAAGCCGAGTCAGCGGGTCTTGCCCGCGGAGCGCATGGCCCGGCGTCCGGCCTGGCGGGCGCGGAAGCCCGTCGGCGGGTTGAGCGAGCGGTATCCGGTGCGTACGCGCGCCCAGGCGGCGTCCAGCGCGCCCGCGCCCTGGGAGGCCGTGATGGACGAGAGGTAGGTGTCGATGGCGTCGGCGGCCCACGCCGAGTGGCCCGTCGCCACGTTGTCCACCGTGTTGTGGATGTCGACGAAGCGGGTGCTGAACCCGTACTTCTTCAGCGCCAGCCGGGCCCGCCGGTAGGTGCCGCCGACGCCGGAGAGCTCCATCGCCAGGTTCAGCCCGAGCACCTCGGGCATGAAGGTCTGCGGGAATCGCCCGATGCTCAGCCAGTACACCGGCAGTTCGAAGGACGAGTTCCGGAAGCCCTCCCACTCCGCGAACGCGCGGGCGCTGGTGGGCGGCAGGTCGAAGCCCATCTCGGTGAGGACCTCGCGGTAGATGAGCGGGTGGTTCAGGTCGGCCTCGCCGTTGCCCAGCTCGTCCCAGTACGTGTCGAAGAGGGAGTGCCCGATCTCCGACGAGGCGTGCTCGTAGTCGGTGAAGCCCATGATCCAGGCCCCGTCGATCAGGGTCAGCGGCGCGAGCTGCACGGTGGAGTCGACGAGCGCCTCGCGGCTGGGCAGCTCCTCCTCGGTGCCCTGTTCGAACGCCTCGCTGTGCCGGTCGTGCATGTCGACCAGCCACGGCCGCAGCCCTCGCGGCGTCCACCGCTGTGGCAGCGGCATCTCGGCGTCGTCCATGCCGTGCCGCGACCGGCCCAGCCAGCCGTGCGCGTACTCGCGGGCCCAGGCGCGTACGGCGGGCGTATCGGTGCGGTTCAGCAGCAGGTGGTACGCCTCCCGCAGGTCCGCCGGGGGCCGCCCGTCGGACTCGGCCCGCCACGCGCCCAGCCCCAGCGGGCGGGACGGGGCGAGGGCGGCGCCTCCCTCGGGGGTGCCGACCGCGGGCCCGGGCAGTGAGCCGATCCACCGGCGTACCACGTCCAGGTCCTCGGGCGAGAACACCCGGAACATCTGACCGTTCTCCCCCACCAGGCCGTTCACCAGCAGGCTCTGCCCGGGGTTGCCCGGTCGCACCAGGCGGCTGCGGGACAGCGCCCCCAGCATGGGCCGCGGGTCGGTCTGGCAGTCCTTCAGCCAGTCGGCGAGCGGCCGCCCCTCCAGGGGGAAGGAGTGGTGGTACACCGCCCCCTCGCGGGCCCGCTGCCGCATCAGCTCGGCCATCTCGAACGCCGGGTCGCAGGCCGCGACCAGCTCGTCGTGCAGCCGCTGCGTCCACTCCCGCAGGGCCGCCAGCGCCCAGCGGAAGCCGGTGCCGACGCGGGTGCGCGCGTCGTCGCCGTCCCGCGCCACCACCCGCTGTACGGCGGTCAGCGCCAGCTCGGCGCCGCTGGGCCCCGTACCGCGCGGGGCGGCGGGGTCGACGAGCTCCCAGCGGGTGACCGTCGGCTGCTCGGCCCGTACCAGCGTCAGCGCCGGCAGCAGACCGACCGACCGCAGGCACAGGTCGGCGCCGAGGATCTCCGGCAGGAAGTCGTCCGGGCGCCGGCTCATGGCGAGCAGCAGGGCCGGCAGCCGGAAGTGGCCGTCGTCCAGGCGCTGGTCGGCCGCGAGCCGGCCGGCGGGCACGGCGTTCTCCGATACGCCCAGGTGCCGCAGCACCGGCAGGTAGGCGTCGCCGCGCGAGGCGCGCGGGTCGCCGACGCCCAGGTCGGACGCGTACAACGCGAGCACGCTCAGGACGGCGGGGTCGTCACCGTTGCCCGGTGAGCTCAGCCACTGCAGCCAGGCACCGGACATCAGCGCGAGCGGTGCGCAGGCCAGCGCGGTCCGCCGGACGAGCACGGCTCGGGTGCCGGGGTCGAGCGGGCCGAGCAGCTCCTGGAACCGCAGGGTTTCCGTCGCCGACCAGTCGGCCGCCCGCTGCCGCAGCTCGTCCAGCGTGCCGTCGGGGTCCTGGCCGGCGGTGAGTTCTCCACGGATCTCGGCCGGCAGGCGGCCCGCGGGCAGGGCCGCCTCGGGGTCCACGGCTCGGCCGTAGACGGTCCTGGCGGATTCGGCGGTGGTGGGGTCCGGGCCGCTGGGGCGGGGCGGTGCCGCGGCCACGGTGGGCGCTGCCACGTCGTTCCTCTCTCTCGGGTGCTGGGGTGCTGAGGCGCTGGGGGTGATCAGGCGCGGTGTCAGAACATCGGGTAGATGGAGGCGTCGTTCTTCGGCTTCGGCTTGCGGCCGAGCAGCTTGTTGACGAGGTTGCGCAGGAAGGTCATGACTGTGTCCTTTGAGGTGGTGGTGGAGAACTAGTTGAGGCCGAGCTTGTCGGCGAGGAGGCCCGCGACGAGGTCGTGGCCCTCATCGGTGAAGTGGATGCGGTCGACGAAGAGCCAGTCGTCCTTGCCGATCGCGTCGGCGATGACCGGGTTGCTGTCGAGGTAGCGCACGCCCATCTGCTCGCAGCCGGCCTGGAGGGCCTTGGAGTACGTCTCGCGGGCGTCCATCGACGAGATGTCGCCGTACACCGCGCCGAAGTTCGAGATGCTGTCGAGCTCCTCGAAGATCAGCTTCTCCTGCGGGGCGGGCTCCTCGCGGACCCAGGTGGCCAGCGGCTGCAGTACGAAGGTCAACTTCGCGCCCATGCCCTCGGCCAGCAGCCGCCAGCTGTCCAGGTGGCGCAGCGTCAGCTCGGAGCCGATGTCGATCTGCTCCGCCAGGTCGGGGACCCGGGTGTCGACGGGCTCGGGCGCCTGCTGGCGGCGGCCGCCGAACAGGCCGCGTCCCGCGGACGCCTTGCGGGACCGGGCGCGCAGCTCCTCCATCTGGCCGTAGAAGTCGTTGCAGTTGAAGAAGGCGCCGCTGTCGCCGCGGATGGAGGAGGGCAGCCGGCTCAGGCCGAGATCGTTGAAGCCGGAGAACAGCACGATCTCGTCGACCTGCGGGAGCAGGTGCCGGTAGAGGGTGAACAGCAGCAGTTCCTGGGTGGAGTTGTGGCTACGGCCGGCGAAGTTGAGCCACGGCACGGACGGGGCGTGCTTGCTCCACAGCCGGGAGGGCAGGGTGTGGCGGTCGGCGCTGGCGCCGATGCCGAACGACGTGGAGCTGCCGGCGAACAGCCTGACCGGCCCCTCGGGCAGCGGCCGGCCGACCGAGGCGGTCTGGCCGTCCGGGCCGTGGGAGAGGCGGAAGCCGAGCCGGTCGGTGTTGACGACCTCGGAACGGTGGTCGGCGGCGTGGAAGTACATCAGGTACGGCATCCAGCGGACGTCGCCGCGGTCGTCGAACTTCTCGGCGTACTGCAGCATCTGCGGGGTGAGCGTCGCGCGAGCGGACATGGACGGGTGCTCCTTTGCGGTGGTGCGGTGCGGGCAGCGGGTGAGGGGGAAGCGAAGCCGGGGAGGCCCGGGGTGAGCGGGCTCAGTCCAGCGCCTGAGCGAAGTCGGCCTTCAGGTCGTCGAGGTGCTCGAGGCCGACGGCGATGCGGACCGTGCCCTCCGTGATGCCGATGGCGCGCAGCCCCTCGGCGTCCATCGAGCGGTGGGAGGTGGCCGAAGGCTGCTGCACGAGGGTCTTGAAGCCGCCGAGGGAGACGGCGCGGTCGACGAGCCGCAGCCGCCGCGTGAACTCGAGGGTCTCCTTGCGTCCGCCCGCGACGTCGATGGCCAGCACCCCGCCGTACCCGTCGGGCAGCAGGCGCCGCGCCAGCTCGTGGCCCGGGTGGCCGGGGAGTCCGGGCCAGTGGACCTTGGCCACCTTGGGGTGGCCGGACAGGAACAGCGCGAGGCCGTCGGCGTTCTCGTGGTGGCGGCGCATGCGCAGGCCCAGCGTGGCCAGGCCGCGCAGGGTCAGCCAGGCGGCGAACGGATCGGCGATCGTGCCGGTCTCCAGCGAGCGCGACCACACCTCGCGGTGGAGGGCCGCGTCGGCGAAGGACGCGATGCCGCCGAGGACGTCGCAGTGGCCGGAGAGGAACTTGGTGGAGGAGTGCACCACCACGTCGGCACCCAGCGAGATCGGCCGGCAGCCGAGCGGCGAGGCGAAGGTGTTGTCGACGACGCAGGTCAGGCCGGCGGCCTTGCCGGCGGCGAAGAAGGCGGGCAGGTCGGTGACCTGGGCGGTGGGGTTGGAGAGGGTCTCCAGGTACAGGACCTTGGTGGTCGGCCGCAGGGCCTCGGTGACCTCCGCCGCGTCCCGGCCGTCGATGTACGTGACCTCGACGCCGTAGCGTGCGGCGAGGTCCCGCAGCAGGGCGAACGTCCCGCCGTACAGGTGCTTCTGGACGATGATGTGGTCGCCGCTGGCGAGCAGGGTGTGCAGCACCGTGTGGATCGCGCCCATGCCGCTCGAGGTGGCGAGGCTGGCGGCCGCGCCCTCCAGCGAGGAGACGGCGTTCTCCAGGGCGCGCACCGTGGGGTTGGAGTTGCGCAGATAGGCGAACGATCCGGGGCTGTTGATGGCTTCGGCCAGCTCTTCGGGGTTGTCGTAGCCGAAGTTGGCGGTCTGGTAGAGCGGCGTGTTCAGCGGCCGGGCCCCACCCAGATCTGGAATCCCTACATGGATCGCCTGGGTCTCCGGATGCAGCTGTGTCGGCACGGTGTTCCTCTCGGTGTACGGCGCTCGACCAGGTGCTTTCGAGCGGCTCGGTGTACTGCGGCGAACTCAGCTTCACCGGGGCCGGGCCGTCTGTCACCGCTTCTCGGGTGCCACGAAAATGCATGGCACGGGTGTGCCACCGCCCGCCCTCGGAATCGGGAAAAGACCTTGTCGGCACGGGTGTTGAGGCAGTTTCGTGCGTTGCACTTTCGTGCCGGGGGAGAAGCGTGGCGCGGCCCGGTGCGGCGACGGAGGATGGGTGCCCGTCCCCCACGAACGCCGAGGAGAGGCAGTACGTCGATGAACACGGCAGAACCGGTGCGCGAGCTCACGGTCGTCCGCGCGGAGCCGGAGGCAGCAGGGGTCCTGGGGATCACGCTGGCGGATCCGGGCGGCGGGCCGCTTCCGGGCTGGGAGCCCGGGGCGCACATCGATGTCGTACTGCCGTCGGGGACGGTCCGCTCGTACTCGCTGTGCGGCCGGCCGGAGGACCGCGACGCCTACCGCATCGCGGTCTTGCGCGTCCCGGACGGCCGGGGCGGGTCGGAGGAGCTCCATACGACGCCCCTGGTCGGCAGCAGGTTGACGGTGCGCGGCCCGCGCAACCGCTTCCCGCTCGTCCCGGCCCCCCGGTACGTGTTCATCGCGGGCGGCATCGGCATCACGCCCCTCCTGCCCATGCTCCGCGAGCTGGCCGCACGCCCGGGCGCCGCGTCCTGGTCCCTGCTGTACGGCGGCCGCTCCCTGGACACCATGGCCTTCCATGCGGAGGTGACCGCCCTGCGCGGCGGAGAGATCACCCTGTGGCCGCAGGACAGCCACGGCCTGCCCGACCTCGACCGGACGCTGACCGGCCTGCCGCCGGACACGGTGGTCTACTGCTGCGGCCCCGACGGCCTGCTGGACGCGGTACGCACCCGCACCGAACGCCTCCTGCCGCCGGGCGCGCTGCACCTGGAACGCTTCCAGCCGGCGGCCCCGGCAGCCCCACCCGCGTCCGACGGCGCCTTCGAGGTGGAACTGCGCCGCACCGGCCTCACCCTGCGGGTGCCGGCCGACCGGAGCCTGCTGGACGTGGTCCGCGAAGCGGTGCCGGGAGTGCCGTACTCCTGCGAGCAGGGCATGTGCGGCACCTGCGAGACCAAGGTGCTCGACGGCACCCCGGAGCACCACGACGTACTGCTCACCGACGAGGAGCGGGAGGCCGGCAACACGATGATGATCTGCGTGGGCCGGGCCGAGAGCAGCCGGCTGGTCCTGGACCTGTAGGCCCGGGCATTACGGCACGTGCACCGCCCCGGCACGGAAAGGGCCAGGGGCCGACCCGGGAGGGGTCGGACCCCTGCTGGCCTGCGATCTTGCACGATCAGTGACGCGGTGGCGCGTCAGCCGCTACACGTTGACGTGCGGAATGCCTCAAGGACCGATCTCCGGGTGGCTTCGGCCACGGGCGCTGCGGCGGGCGTAAGGATGCGGACGAGCGGCGCGAATCAGTCGGAACTGCAGGAGCTCTTCACCGTCCAGCTTTACGACCACCGGTAGGATCGGCGGCATGAGCGGTAGCAGGAAGTACTCCATCAGTCTGCCCGAGGACCTCGCCGAGGCCGTACGCGCCCACGTCGGCCCGGGCGGCTTCTCCGCCTACGTCGCCGAGGCCCTCGAACAACGGGTTGCCATGGACAAGCTCCGGGAGATCGTCACCGACTTCGAGACCGACAACGAAGCTCTCACCCGCGAGGAGGTCGAGGCCGCCCGGGCGCTGCTGCGCCACGATCACCGGCAGGCCGGCGGGGCTGCGGCCTGATGCCCGGCACCCTCCTGCTCGACAGCGAAGGCCTCTCGAAGCTCTATCGCAAGGACCGTACCGTCGTGGCTCTGGTCCAAGCGGCGTCGGAAGAGGGCATCCGCGCCGCCACCAGCGCCATGACCACTCTTGAGGCCGACTACGAGCGTATCCACCCGGCCCGCGTCAAGTGGGTCCTCTCCCGCGTCGACGTTCACGACGTCACCAGGGAGATCACTGACCAGGCCGCCGCGCTTCTGCGCGCCCAGCACCTTCACGGCCACAAGTACGCCATCGATGCCGTCTTCGCCGTCATCGCCCGCAACGCACCCCGGCCGGTCACCGTCCTCACGTCCGACCCCGAGGATCTGACGCTCCTGTGCGGCCCTTCCGTGGAGGTCATCAAGGTCTGAGGCGGTGTCACTGCCACGCTGACCGGACCTGCCACCGCCCCTCATCACGGGCCGAGGTCTCCCCGCAGACCGAAGCTCATGCCCGACCCGCTGAAAAGCAGGCCGGGCACAGCGCTTGACGGCAGGTCAGCCGTTGATATCCGAAGCCGGATCCTGTCCTGCGGCTGCGATCCCGCATTGATGTCCTTGCGGTTCCACTTGATGACGGCCCAATTGCACGCCGTCCCCGTCACACCGAACTGCGGGTGGCCAGGGTCCCCGGCGGCCACCGCCACTGCGGGGGCCGAGTGCGGAAGAACGCTCATGGCCTGTCCCTCAGCCTGCGCGGCAGGAGCGGAGAGCGCGATAGCTGCCACGGCGACAGCAGGCGCGCCCGTCATTCGCCCTGGGGCTGCGCGGTGCGGCCGCATCGACTTCATGGTCAGAGGATGGCGGCGCGTACGCGCAGGCCAAGTTGACCGTCCCGAGAGGACAGCACCGGCCTCGCTTTACATCCAGCACCTGTCCAGCGCGGTAAAAACCCAGGGGCCCACCCCCGGAGAGGCGGACCCCTTCTGACCTGCATGTGTGCCAGATCAGCGATGTGACTCACTACACGTTGAAGCGGAATGTCTGCGGTCTGATCCTGACCTGCGGCGGAGCCTCTTCCAGGGCTCTGACCTGGGATTTCCTTGTTGGCATGCGTTGGCTCCAGACGGCCGTTTACGGGTGTCCTGCGGACTGGCTGCGGACTGCCCGGGGGCTCCGAGGCGGCGAAATCCCTGGCACACCGGCTGGGCCTGCAAGGAGACTGCGCAGGTGAGCGACTCCTACCCCTGTCCCTGCTGCGGGCACCGCGTGCTGGACGAGATGCCCGGCTCGTACGAGATCTGCCCCGTCTGCTTCTGGGAGGACGACGGGGTCCAGTTCCGCTGGCCCACCATGAGCGGCGGCGCGAACAAGGTCTCCTTGATCGAGGCCCAGCGGAACTACCAGGACTTCGGCGCCTGCGACGAGCACAGCCGCCGGTTCGTCCGCCCGCCGGCCGAGGACGAGCCGCTCGACCCCGCCTGGCGCCCCATCGATCTGACCCGGGACTCCTTCGAGGACTGGGCAGCCGAGGACAGCGCCCCGTGGCCCGACGACAGCTCGGTGCTCTGCTGGTGGCTCCCCACTTATTGGCGCCGGGACCACCCATGACCACCCACACCGAGAGACTCATCCAGCAGCTCGACGACTCGACCGGCCCGTCGTACGACGCCCGCGCGGAACTGATCGGTATCGGCTCCGACGCCATCCCCGCCATCATCGACGGACTGCCCTCCCTCGGCGGCTTCGGGCAGCTGACCGCCATCGAGGTCTTCGAAGAGGTGGCGGACCCACGCTGCGGCCCCGCTCTGATCGCCCAGTTTGCAGCGACGACTCCACCGTCCGGGAATGGGCGGCGATGGCCCTGGCGAGCCTGAAGATCGACGGCGCGGTCGAGACCGTGCGCCACGCTTATCGCGCCTGCCTGGAACGAGCGACGCCACCGGACTGGAGCGAGCCGGAAGGCATCCGCTGGGCCCTGACCGAACTCGGCGCCCGCACCCCCGTCGTCCCACCGCTTACTGCCCACCTACGAGCCACCGCTGCGGACAACGCTCCTGGCTGGCCCTCGGCCCGCTTCACCGAGATCATCAACGACCTGGCCGACCACGCCCAGGTGATCCTCTACTCCCAGTTCTGGCGAGTGGACGCCGGCCGCACGTACGGCATCTCCGGCACTGGCTTGGACTGGGAACTCGACTGGACCGCGTCCTGGGAGCACCTGGTCGAAGAGTCCCGCACCTGGTCCCTACTGGAAGCCTCCGAAGCCCCCACCGGTGACAACGTCTTCGTCGCCCCCACGTGGATCGACCGCACCGACCTGCACCCGGAAGGTGACCGATGCCGTCCCAGCACCCCGACGAAATTGGCTACGGCCATGTGGTCAAGAGCTACGTGACGAGGACGTACGGGGGCCTCCCGCGCTACCTCGTCCTGAACGGCGGGCGCTTCCTAGGCCCCCGATGGTGGCACACCACACGCTTCACCCGGCACCTGATCGCTGACGCCGCCGCGATCAACGACGAGGAACTGGAAGCCCTCCTCGGGTACGAATGGCGCTCGCGCCTCACCGCCGCCTGGCTAATCGGCGTCGACCGCCGCGAACGGTTCCGAGCACGCATCTGCGACCTGCTCTTGGCCAGCGAGGTCTGCTACTCCGGCAGCGCCTACTGCTTCGCCCTGGCCCGATTCGGCACCCACGCCGACGCCGAGATCCTCACCGCCTACCTCGACCGCTACCTCCCCCACACTGACCTCCACTACGACCAGCCCGCCGCCCTGGGCGCCCTCCTCCGCCTCGACGCCCTCCTCGGTACCCACCACACCGACCGCTTCACGGAGCCCGACGGCCTCTGGGACGAGTGGGTCATGGGCGTGGGACGCCTCGGCTACCCCAGCTACACCCCCGCCGAGCTTCGCCGCTGGGCGGACCTCCAATGCGACTTCGCCAACGGCTGGACCCGGACGTAGCCGCAGCTGCCTGACTGCCGGTACGTGAAGTCCGCGCGCGCCATGTACCGGCCGCAAGTGCGGCACATGAAGAGGTAGCCGGTGAGCTGCAGTAGGACATCCGACTCACTGCCGCGCAGGACGCAGCAATCCGACGCGAAGGCAGGGTGAGCACCCGACTCCCCTCTGTAGCATCATCTGACCAGGCGTTAGCAGCCCACACAGAGACTGGGAGATCGGACGAGGGATGACGAGCACGCCGAAACCAGCGCAGCCGATCAGCCCAGCCGCCTACGGAGCTCTGGCCGGCGCGCTTAAGTCGATCTTCTGGTACAAGCGTGACCTCGAACGATTCATCCGCTTGTGGGCCACGGACCACCCTTCACTGCTGGCCCACATGGACTTCAGCGGCTACAAATGGGCCACCGCAGATGAGTTCGTGGACCGGTTGATGGCAAATGAGCGCAAATATCGCGACCTTTCACTTCGGATGATGGCGGAGGTTTCTCAACTGACGAGCTTCCCTGCACTGAAACGGCACGAGAGCGCCGAATCGCTGATCGCCGAAGCAAGGGAAGCAGTCGACCATCTCAGGGGGCTGGTGGACCGCCAGCGCGTTGCCCACGAGCAACAGTCGCAGTTCGATGATGAGCTTCTCACGTACCGCGCTGTAGTGGAGGCCCAGCATGGCTTTGAAGCTAAGCTTGCCGCTCTTAAAGAACGCTTCCTCGAACTGGAACGCATGGATAATCGCCAGAAGGCAGGCAGGCTCTTCGAGCCATTCCTGAATGACGTCTTCAGGCTGTTCGACATGGAACCGCGCCTGTCATACAGCCTGGAGTACGAGCAAATCGACGGCTCGCTCACCTTCGACACGGACGACTACATCGTTGAAGCCAAGTGGTGGCAGGAGGCGATCCAGCCCCACCACCTCTACAGCTTCAATGAAAAGGTGAGGCGGAAGGGGAAAAATTCGCTTGGAATCTTTATCAGCGTAAATGGATTCACTAGCGGAGCCCGAGAAGCCTACAGGGAGAGTACGCCGTTCCTGACGATGGAGGGGCTCGATTTCTTCTACGTTCTCGACGGGCGCCTCACGCTCGACGAACTTTTGCGACGCAAGAAGCGTCACGCAAATGAGACCGGAAGCTGCTACTTTCCAGCCACGATGTTCCCGGGCGAATAGACGAAACAGCCCGTCGCCGTCAAGCCGGAGTCGACGGAAGGCCCTGTACCCAAACTCAGGGTGCGCAACTAACGCCACCCGTTAAGTGACACCTGAGAACTGCCGTGCAGGTACTGATGGAGAGCACTGGCAGTTGTGTCGACAAAGGCGTCGGGAATGGCGTTGGCATCGACCCAGCGGACCTGGGCGTGCTTGCGGGGTTCGCGGTTTTCGGGTTCGCCAGTCCATTCGTGGGCGGCGAAGACGGCGGTGAGGAAGCCGTTGGGGGCTTCGACGCCCCAGGCGCCGTGGATGATGTGGGCGACCTTGAGGGACTCGGGCTTCACGGTGAGGCCGGTCTCCTCGTAGAGCTCGCGGACCGCGGTTTCGGTGATGGGCTCGCCCGGTTCGCTCTTGCCGACGGGGAGGTCCCACATGCCCTGGGCGAACTTGGCGTTCTCGCTGCGTTGGAGAAGGACCACGCGGTTGGTGGCCTTGTCGTGGACGATGACGGCGGCGACCAGCAGTGTCATGGATTCGAGCGCCGGCTTCAGGGCCTTGGGCTGGTCGTCGGTCTGCTGTGTCACGGTGTTTCCTTCGTCGGGCGGGTTGTTGGGCATGTTAGGCGAGGGCCTCGCGGGCACGGCGAGCAAGATCGGCGGCGCCGGGTACCTTGCGCCGCTGGTAGATCGCCAGGGTGGAGCGGATCGAGGCGGCGCGGGCCAGGTACACGGTGGCGAAGAGCAGGGCGATGGCGAGTCCGCCCGGCTCGTTGGAGGCGTAGGCGAGTTCCTTGGCGGCCTTGCGCAGGGCGGTGGCGGCTTGGTGGTCGGCGCGGGTGGCGGAGCGGCGGGCGCGGGGCTCCGCCCCGGCGAGCTCCACGTCTGCCCGCCCAAGACCGCTCGCTCGCACCGCGTGGTCCCGCTCCCCCGCATGGCGGTGGATGCGATGAAGGCCCACCTGCGGGACTTTCCCGCCGATGGGCCCGAGGGCTGGATCTTCACGGCGCCGCAAGGCGGGCCCGTGGTCTACACGCACTTCATGGACGGGTTCTGGCGGCCCGCCTGTGCGAAGGCCGGCATACCGAAGGGGACCGGACCCCATGCCCTCCGGCACACTACGCCAGCCTGCTGATCAAGCACGGCGAGTCGGTGAAGACCATCTCCGAGCGCCTCGGCCACACCAACGCGGCCATGACGCTGAACATCTACACCCACCTGTGGCCCGACTCCGAGGAGCGGACCCGGGTCGCCGTCGACAAGGCATACGCGGACCAGTCCGCCAATGCCCAGCCACAGGTCGACGAAGCGGCATAGCCGCTCCCCCACGTGCCGCACTCATCCAGCACGTTGCGGACTCTGTGCGGACCTCAAAGGCCGCCCAACCCGCTCCGTCGCAGGTCAGACGGCCTTTCACCGGACGTATTACACGTTGAAGCGGAACTCCACCACGTCCCCGTCCTGCATCACGTACTCCTTGCCCTCCATGCGGGCCTTGCCCGCCGCACGGGCCTCGGCGACCGAGCCGGTGGCGACCAGGTCGTCGAAGGAGATGACCTCGGCCTTGATGAAGCCCTTCTGGAAGTCGGTGTGGATCACACCGGCCGCCTCGGGGGCCGTCGCGCCCTTCTTGATGGTCCAGGCGCGGGACTCCTTCGGGCCCGCCGTGAGGTAGGTCTGGAGGCCCAGGGTGTCGAAGCCGACGCGGGCGAGGGTCGCCAGGCCGGGCTCCTCGGCGCCGACCGACTGGAGGAGCTCCATGGCGTCCTCCTCGTCGAGCTCGGCGAGGTCCGCCTCCAGCTTGGCGTTGAGGAAGATCGCCTCGGCCGGGGCGACCAGGGCGCGCTGCTCGTCCTTGAACGCCTCGTCGACCAGCTCGTCCTCGTCGACGTTGAAGACGTACAGGAACGGCTTGGTGGTCAGGAGGTGCAGGTCGTGGAGGAGCTCGGCCTTCTCGGAGCCCTGGACGATGCCGTGGGAGAAGAGCGTGTCGCCCTTCTCCAGGATCTCCTGGGCCGCCTCGACCGCCGCTGCCTTGGGGGCGACGTCCTTCTTGATCCGGGACTCCTTCTGGAGGCGCGGCAGGACCTTCTCGATCGTCTGGAGGTCGGCGAAGATCAGCTCGGTGTTGATCGTCTCGATGTCGTCCTTCGGCGAGACCTTGCCGTCGACGTGGACGACGTTCTCGTCCTTGAAGGCGCGGATGACCTGGCAGATCGCGTCGGACTCGCGGATGTTCGCCAGGAACTTGTTGCCCAGGCCCTCGCCCTCGCTCGCGCCGCGCACGATGCCCGCGATGTCGACGAAGTCGACCGTGGCCGGGAGGACGCGCTGCGAGTTGAAGATCTCCGCCAGCTTGGTGAGGCGGACGTCCGGGACGCCGACGACGCCGACGTTGGGCTCGATGGTGGCGAACGGGTAGTTGGCCGCCAGCACGTCGTTCTTGGTCAGGGCGTTGAACAGGGTCGACTTGCCGACATTCGGCAGGCCGACGATTCCGATCGTGAGCGACACGTTGGCGACTTCCCTAGAAGTGTGGATGGTGGGCCGACCCCCCAGTTTACGGGCGCGGCGGGGCGGCCGGCGACGGCCGCCGGGGGCGTCTCCCGGGCGAACTCTCGGCCAAGGTCGTATAAACGGCGTGTCCGATGCCTGATTCCTGCCCGCTCGCGACCTACGTTGTCCAGGTGGAGCAGCAACGGAACAGTCCCCCTCGGCGCCGGCAGCGGCCGCGCCAGCGCCCCCCGGTCGTCCCGCCGCCCCAGGGCACCCTCGTCGAGGGCCCGCCCCGCCCGGTGGTACGGCGGGGCCCACGGCCGGGCCCCGGTTCCCGGCCGGAGCGGCCGCGCGGCGGGCCGGTGCGCCGGACCGGGCCCCGGCCGGTGCCGCCCCTCGTCCTCGCGCTGCGGCGGCTGCCCCGGCCGCGGCTGACCGGGCTCGGCGCGGGGCTGTTCGCCGCCGGGGCCATGTTCGTCGTCGGCTGCCTCGACTGGCTGCTGTTCGACGGGTCGCCGCTGGTGTACGGGCTCCTCTTCCTGCCCGTCAGCGCGCTCACCGCGCTGTGGGTCCGGGAAGCGGACCTGGTCACGGCGCCGATCAGCGTGCCGATCGCCTTCGCCGTCGGGGTCGTACCGATCGCGGGCGGCGTCGGGGGCGTCGGCGGCCGGACCATGGCCGTGGTCACCGCACTCGCCGTCCACGCCGGCTGGCTGTACGGCGGCACGCTGGTCGCGGGCCTCATCACCTGCGTACGCAAGGTGCGCGAGATGGGCCGGCGCCAGCGCGCGGCGGCCGCCGCGCGCATGGCGCAGCGCCGCACGACGCCCTAGGTCGTGTCGTGCGGCACCCGGCGCGGGCCACTCCCGCCCGCGCCGCGCGCCACGAGTGCCTCAGTGCCGTGCCGCCGCCATCGCCGCGCCGACGATGCCCGCGTTGTTCTGCAGCTGGGCCGGGACCACTTCCGCCCGGACGTGCTTGATCAGCGGCAGGAACTTCTCCGCCTTGCGGCTGACGCCGCCGCCCAGGATGAAGAGCTCGGGCGAGAACAGCATCTCCACGTGCGCCAGGTACTTCTGCACCCGGTGCGCCCACTCCTCCCAGCTCAGGTCCTTGTCGTCCTTCACCTTCGTGGAGGCGCGCTTCTCCGCCTCGTGGCCGTCCAGCTCCAGGTGGCCCAGTTCGGTGTTGGGCACCAGGTGTCCGTCCGTGAAGACCGCGCTGCCGATGCCCGTGCCGAGGGTCAGCACGATCACCGTGCCCTTGCGGCCGCGCCCGGCTCCGAAGGTCATCTCGGCGACACCGGCCGCGTCGGCGTCGTTGAGCACCGTGACGGGCGGGGAGCCGTCCAGCCGGTCGCGGATGAGCGCCGCGGCGTCGACGTCGATCCAGCCCTTGTCGACGTTCGCCGCCGTACGGATCGTCGAGCCGGTGACGACGCCGGGAAAGGTGACGCCGACCGGGCCCGACCACCCGAAGTGGGCGACGACCTCCGCGACGCAGCCCGCGACATCGTCGGGTGTCGCGGGCTGCGGGGTCAGTACTTTGTGGCGGGCCTCGGTCAGATCGCCGCGCTCCAGGTCCACGGGAGCGCCCTTGATCCCGGACCCGCCGATGTCCACTCCGAAGACGTTCATGGACTCAACGTTACGGGGCGGCACCGACACGTCACCAAATCACTGCTTCTCGGCGCGCGCCTCCGCCTGCGCCACCAGCGCCGCGGCCTCGGCGCGCAGGTCGCGCCGCAGCTCCTTCGGCAGCGAGAAGGTGATCGACTCCTCGGCGGCCTTCACGATCTCGACGTCCTCGAAGCCGCGCTGCGCCAGCCACTCCAGGACGCCCTCGACCAGGACGTCCGGGACGGACGCGCCCGAGGTGACGCCGACCGTCGCGACGCCCTCCAGCCAGGCCTCGTCGATCTCGTCGGCGAAGTCCACGAGGTGGGCGTCCTTCGCGCCCGCGCCGAGGGCGACCTCGACGAGGCGGACGGAGTTCGAGGAGTTCTTGGAGCCGACGACGATGACGAGGTCCGCCTCGGCGCCCATCTGCTTGACGGCGAGCTGGCGGTTCTGCGTCGCGTAGCAGATGTCGTCGCTCGGCGGGGAGACGAGCAGCGGGAACTTCTCCTTCAGGGCGTCCACCGTCTCCATCGTCTCGTCGACGGAAAGGGTGGTCTGGGAGAGCCAGACGACCTTCGACGGGTCGCGGACCTCGACCTTGTCGACGTCGCCCGGGCCGTCGACCAGCGTGATGTGGTCGGGCGCCTCGCCGGACGTGCCGATGACCTCCTCGTGGCCCTCGTGGCCGATGAGGAGGATGTCGAAGTCCTCCTGCGCGTACCGGATGGCCTCCTTGTGGACCTTGGTGACCAGCGGGCAGGTCGCGTCGATGGTGGCGAGCTTGCCGGCGGCCGCCTCCTCGTGGACGACGGGTGCCACGCCGTGCGCCGAGAACATCACGATCGAGCCGGGCGGGACCTCCTCCGTCTTCTCGACGAAGATCGCGCCCTTCTTCTCCAGGGTCTGGACCACGTACTTGTTGTGCACGATCTCGTGCCGTACGTAGATCGGCGCTCCGTACTGCTCCAGGGCCTTCTCGACGGCGATCACGGCGCGGTCCACGCCCGCGCAGTAGCCGCGGGGGGCGGCGAGGAGGACGCGGCGGGCGGCAGGCGTAGCAGCAGTCATGCGTCCCATCGTAAGGGCGCGTCGGACAGGCGCATGATCGGCGGCGTACGGAGACTGGGTGGCATGGTCGGCACCAGTACGCAGGAGGCGGAGCTGCGGCACAGCGGGGGCGGGCTGCGGCGGACGCTCGGATTCCGGGACCTCGTGGTCTACGGGCTGCTGTTCATCGCGCCCATGGCGCCGGTCGGCGTGTTCGGCACCCTGGACGCGAAGTCGCACGGGGCGGTCGCGCTGGTCTACGTCGTGGCGACGGTCGCGATGGCGTTCACCGCGTTCAGTTACGCCCAGATGGTGCGGGTCGCACCGCGGGCGGGGTCGGTCTTCACGTACGCGCGCAAGGGGCTGGGGGAAGGGCCGGGGTTCGTCGCCGGGTGGATGGCGGCGCTCGACTACGTGCTGATCCCGGCGGTCGCGTATCTCTTCGCGGGCATCGCGATGGAGGCGCTGGTGCCGTCCGTGAACCGGTGGGTGTGGACGGCGCTCGCCGTGGTGGTCACGACGCTGCTCAACCTGTGGGGCGTACGGGCGGCCGCGCGCGTCGGCTTCGCCGTGCTGGCGATGGAGATCGCGGTGCTGGGCGTGTTCGTGGTGTCGGCGGTGGTGGTGCTCGTACGGGACGGGGCGCGGCGCGGCTGGCTGTCGCCGCTGACGGGGGACGCGGGGTTCTCGATGGCGGCGGTGCTGGGGGCGGTGTCCGTGGCGGTGCTGTCGTACCTGGGCTTCGACGCGATCGCGTCGTTCGCGGAGGAGGCGGTCGGGGGCTCGGGGAGGGTGGCGCGTGCGCTGCTGTTCTGCCTGGCGCTGGCGGGTGTGCTGTTCGTGGCGCAGACGTATCTGGTGGCGCTGCTGGAGCCGGTGCCGTCGGCGCGGCTGGCGGCGGAGCCCGGGCGGCAGGGGGCGGCGTTCTACGACGCCGTGCAGGCGTCGGTGGGCGCCTGGCTGCACGACCTGGTGGCGACGAGCAAGGCGATCGGCGCGGCCTTCGCGGCGCTCGCGGGGCAGGCGGCGGCGGGCCGGCTGCTCTTCGCGATGGCCCGCGACCGGCGCCTGCCGCGGGTGCTGGCGCGTACGGACGGCGGGGTGCCGCGGGTGGCGCTGGGGGTGGCGGCCGTGGTCACGCTGGTGGCGGCGGTGTGGGCGGCGCGGCGGGACGAGGGGATGGACCACCTGGTGTCGGTGGTGAGCATCGGGGCGCTGACGGCGTTCGTGCTGCTGCACGCGAGCGTGGTGGGGTGGTTCGCGGTACGGAGGGGCGGTACGGGGCAGAGGGGCGGTGGTACGGGGCGGCCGCCGCACTGGCTGAAACACGTCGTCCTGCCGGTGGTCGGCGGGGCGATCCTGGTGGCGGTCATCGCGGAGGCGGCGACGTCGGCGCTGGTGGTGGGGTCCCTGTGGCTGGCGGTGGGGTTGGTGGTGCTGGCGGTGCAGTGGGGGCGGAGGGACGGCAAGACATAGGCGGCCCCCGGGGCGGCACGGGCCCGCCCCGGGAGGCCCCCGGATCAGCGTGCGGGCGCGTACGGGAGGAGGCCCGCGTCGATCCGCTCCCACCGGGCGCGCAGATCGGCCAGGAGCGCGGGCTCGGCGGTTGCCCTGTCCGCCTGCTCACGCTGGTCCGACGGAAGGTGGAACAGCCGGTCCCGGCCGTCCTTGCCCCGGTAGTACTTCCAGTCGCCCCGCCGCAGCGCCCGTTCGCCGCGTACGCGCCAGAACAGTGACCGTTCCGGCAGGTCGTGCCCGTACAGGAGGTGGCCGGCGAGGCTGGTGCCGTCGAGAGGGTACGCGGGGTGGGGGCGAGCGCCCGCGACGTCCAGCAGGGTGGCCGTCCAGTCCGGTGAGAACACCGGCTCGTGGGTGACCTGGTGCGGGTCGATGCGGGCCGGCCAGCGCACGATGGTCGGGACCCGGATGCCGCCCTCCTGGAGCGATCCCTTGGTGCCCGACAGCGGCCAGTTGTAGGAGAAGCGCTCCCCGCCGTTGTCGCTGGCGAAGACGACGAGGGTGTCCCGCTCCTGTCCGGAGCGCCTGAGCGCGTCGAGGACCGTCCCTACGGAGCGGTCGAGATCCTCCACCATCTCCGCGTACTTCTCGACCGAGCCGCCGTCCTGGTGCCACAGGGCCCGGGGGTCGCCGGACCTGATGCGCCGCACGATCTCCGCGCTCGCCTCGGTGTCGCCGTCGGCGATCCAGGGCCAGTGGGGCGTGGTGAAGTTGAGGTTGAGCAGCCAGGGCCGGTCGTGGTCCGGCCGCAGGACGTACTCGGCGGCCCGCTCCGTGAGGACGCGGGTGTAGTAGCGCAGGTCCTTGTACGGCGCGTCCCCTTCGTACAGGTCGTACTCGCCGCCGAGGCCCAGCTTGGAGTAGTACTCCAGGGCGCCGCCGAAGTTCCCGAAGAACTCCTCCCAGCCGGAGCGGACGGGGCTGTAGTCGGGCAGGTGGCCGCAGTGCCACTTGCCGATGAGGGCGGTGCGGTATCCGGCCGCGCGGAGCAGCGAGGCCAGCGTCGGGTGCGTCGGCTCCAGGCCCTCGGACCTGTCGGCGATGGGCTCGGCGAGGCCGCCCTTCGTACGCCCGGGATAGCGGCCCGTGTAGAGGCTGAAACGGGTCGGTGAGCAGGTGGACGATCCGGCGTACGCGTGGGTGAAGCGCAGCCCCTGGGCGGCCAGCCGGTCCAGGTGCGGGGTCCTGATGTGCCGGGCGCCGTACGAGGACAGGTCGGCCCAGCCGAGGTCGTCGCCCAGGACGAAGAGGATGTTGGGGCGCGGTGAGCGCCTCCCGGGAGCGGCGCGGAAGGGCCGTTCGCGCGGGTGTTCCGCTGCTGCGGCGTCTCCCGCGGCGGGGCCGGCGACGGTGACGGCCGCCGCGGCGGCGGCTGCGGCACCGAGGCTGCGGCGGGACAGGCGGAGGCGGTCGGGCGAGGGTGAGGGCGGGGGCGAGGACGTCATGGGATCTCCAGACACGGTGGCACGGCGGCGCGCGCCCACAGGACACGCAGGGCACGGCGCGGCACGGCGGCGCACGGCGAGACGGCCCTGAAGAAGGGCCGGAAGGAAGGAAGGAAGGGAGGGAGGGTTCAGCACGCGGTCAGCCGCGCTACCGCCTGGCGCACGCGAGGGGCGCGGGAGGTGCGGGAGGTGCGAGGAGGCGGCGGTGCGTCAGGCGCGTACGAGGGCGCGGCGACAGATGGCGCTCGCGACACGGACCAGGTCGACGTGGCGGCGCTCCACGAGCGTGACCGCGCGGTCACGGGAAGCCTGCATGAGGCCAGAGCTTCACGGAAAGACGGTGTACCTGTCAACGGCGGCTCGGATCGCGGACTTCCGGGGCCGCGGCGGTGTCGGTGCGGGCGCGTACGCTCGCTCGCATGGCTCTGAATACGTCTGCCGAAGCTCCGCTGCCCGTCGGTGAGGTGTCGCGGCTCATCGGGGGGTGGATCGACCGGCTCGGCGCCGTGTGGGTCGAGGGGCAGATCACGCAGTTGTCGCGGCGGCCGGGCGCCGGGGTCGTGTTCATGACCCTGCGCGACCCGTCGTACGACATCTCCGTGAGTGTGACCTGCTACCGGCAGGTGTTCGACGCGGTCGCGGACGTCGTAGCCGAGGGCGCGCGCGTCGTCGTGCACGCGAAGCCGGAGTGGTACGCGCCGCGGGGGCAGCTGTCGCTGCGGGCGGCGGAGATAAGGCCCGTCGGGATCGGGGAGCTGCTCGCGCGTCTGGAGGTGCTGAAGCGGTCCCTGGGGGCGGAGGGGCTGTTCGCGGCGGAGCGGAAGAAGCCGCTGCCGTTCCTGCCGCAGCTGATCGGACTGGTCTGCGGCCGGGCCTCGGCGGCCGAGCGGGACGTGCTGGAGGTCGCGCGGCGGCGGTGGCCGGCGGTCCGCTTCGAGGTGCGGAACGTCGCCGTGCAGGGTGTGCACGCGGTGCCGCAGGTCGTGCAGGCGGTCAAGGAGCTGGACGAGCTGCCGGACGTCGACGTGATCGTCGTCGCGCGCGGCGGCGGCAGCGTGGAGGACCTGCTGCCGTTCTCGGACGAGCAGCTCGTACGGGCGGTCGCCGCCTGCCGTACGCCGGTGGTGTCGGCGATCGGGCACGAGCCGGACTCGCCCCTGCTGGACCTGGTCGCGGACCTGCGGGCGTCCACGCCGACGGACGCCGCCAAGAAGGTCGTGCCGGACGTCGGCGAGGAGCTGGAGCGCGTGCGCGCGCTGCGGGACCGCGCCCTGCGGACGGTGCGGGGCCTCATCGACCGCGAGGAGCGGGGCCTGGCGCACGCGCTGCACCGGCCGGTGATGGAGCACCCCCAGCGGATGGTGGACGAGCGGGAGGCGGAGGTCGACGCCCTGGTCGCGCGCAGCCGCCGGGTGCTGGGGCACCTGCTGGACCGGGCCGACTCGGAGCTGTCGCACACCCGCGCGCGCGTGGTGGCGCTCTCGCCGGCGGCGACCATGGAGCGGGGGTACGCCGTGCTCCAGCGCGCGGACGGCGCGGTGGTGCGCTCGCCGGAGGAGGTCGCGCCGGAGGAGGAGCTGCGGGCGCGGGTGGCGGAGGGCGAGTTCGCCGTGCGCGTGACCGCCGACGGTGTCGTACCCGGCGCTTAGGGTGGTGCGCATGGCAGCCAACACGACGGACACGGACACCGGCACGGCCCCCGGCACGAACCCGGGCGCGGACCCCGGCGCGGGCGCGACCGAGGCGGCGATCGGTTACGAGCAGGCGCGCGACGAGCTGATCGAGGTCGTACGCCGCCTGGAGGCGGGCGGCACGACGCTCGAGGAGTCGCTGGCGCTGTGGGAGCGGGGCGAGGAGCTGGCCAAGGTGTGCCGCCACTGGCTGGAGGGCGCCCGCGCCCGTCTCGACGCCGCGCTGGCGGAGCAGCAGCGCCCGGAGCGCGACGACCGCTGAGGACCGACTGTTGAGGACCGACCGCTGAGGACCGACCGCTGAGGACGGGCGCGGGCAGCCGGCCCCGGTGACATGGATCACTCGAAGCCGGATTTAGTTGAAAGTTAATACATCTCCGGCGTACTGTCGTGCCATCGCCTGATACCCGCATCACGAAAGGCACCAGCATGTCCCTCGTTCTCGACGCCGCCGCCCAGGACCTCCTCTTCCGCGAGGCCCGGACGGCCAACACCTTCACCGACGAGCCGGTGACCGAGGAGCAGGTGCAGGCGATCTACGACCTGGTGAAGTACGGCCCCACCGCCTTCAACCAGACCCCGCTGCGCGTCGTCCTGGTCCGCTCCGCCGAGGCCCGCGAGCGCCTGGTGAAGCACATGGCCGAGGGCAACCAGGCCAAGACCGCCGCCGCCCCGCTGGTCGCGATCCTCGCCGCCGACAACGAGTTCCACGAGGAGCTCCCGCAGCTGCTGCCGCACTTCCCGCAGGCCAAGGACATGTTCTTCGCCGAGCGCCCGGTCCGCGAGCAGTCCGCCGCCCTGAACGCCGCCCTCCAGGCCGCCTACTTCATCGTCGGCGTCCGCGCCGCGGGCCTGGCCGCCGGCCCGATGACGGGCTTCGACTTCGCGGGCGTCCAGAAGGAGTTCCTGGACGCCGACCACACCCCGCTCATGGTCGTCAACATCGGCAAGCCGGGCGACGACGCGTGGTTCCCGCGCAGCCCGCGCCTCGCCTACGACGAGGTCGTCAAGACCGTCTGATCCGGTCCGTCCGATCCGGTCCGGCGTGTGGGCCCCGAGCGCGGTGCGCTCGGGGCCCACACGCGTTCACGCCTTCTTCGGCGCGGTCAGCGCCGCCGCCATCTCCGCCAGCCGCTCGTA
>NZ_JBEXNO010000067.1:0-25168 GCF_040611175.1 Streptomyces sp. NPDC003036
ACGGTGGTGACGGGCACGGCGTCGTACGAGCGGCTGGCGGAGATGGCGGCGGCGCTGTCCGCGCCGAAGAAGGCGTGAAAGCCGGTGGGGGGCCGGCGCCCCCCCCGCCGGGGGCCCCCCCCCCGCCGGTGGAGCGGGCGGCCCGGAAGCGGTCCAGCTCCTGCGCGGCCAGGCGCCGCAGGTGCTCCTGGCGGGCGGCTTCCACGTCCTCGTCCAGCAGCCGCTTGCTCGCCCCGGCCGCCCGCCCGCCGTGGGCGCTCTCCACGGTGAGTGCCCGGAGGTCGGAGGCCAGCCGCTCGTGCACGGAGCGCCGCTCGCGCGGGTCACCGGCCAGCACGATCAGGTCGGCGCCGGTCTCGCGCTGGCAGGCGGTGAGGGCCTCGGTGATCTCGGCGGCGTTCTCCTCCCAGGTGTTCTCGACCTTGAGCTGGAAGTGCCGCTCGGACCAGTCCGCGGTCCCGTGGCGGCGCAACGGCCAAGAGCGGCCCTCCACATGGCCGGCCGGACGGCCGCCGAGGGGGGTGCGCAGCTCCAGGTCCGCGCCGGCGCGGTCGATGTAGGCGACGAGGCAGACCGGTTCCTGCGTCGCCAGGTCCAGCAGCGGGCCCAGGTGCGGCAGCGCCGACCAGGTGACCTCGGACGGCCACGGGGGCCGTACGCCCAGCGGCGGGTCGAGGACGACCTCGCCGTGCGCGGCGAACACCGCGCGCCCGGCCTCGCCCGGCGGGCGCGGGTCGTCCGTCAGCGCCTCGTACACGGCCCGCTCGGTCTCCGGATCGCACCCCTGGGACCGGAGCTCGTGGCAGACCTCCTTGGCCTGGAGCGCGCGCCGCTCCTTGGTGGACTCGTCCACCCGTGAGGTGTCGAGATAGACACTGGCCCACGGCCCGGGGCGGTCGAAGAGGGCGGTCAGAAACGAGAGTTGCATGGCTCCCTCCCAGAGGCCGGAACATGCGTCGTGATCGGGTACCCGGGCGGCCGGCCCTCAGGCCTTGCGGCCCACCATGGCCAGCAGTTTCGTCTGCGGGTCGGCGCCCGGCGGCGTCTTCACCGGCGGGGCGAACAGACCGCTCTTGGACAGCCCGGCGGCCTGCGGGGCGATGTCCCGCGTGGCGAAGTCGACGAGCGCCTTGGGCAGCTGCTCGTCCGCGCCGATCGCCCGGGACAGGTCCCAGGCGTGGATGACGGCGTCGTCCACCATCTGGCGGCAGTAGTCCTCGGCCGGCGTCTCGCCGTACGACAGGTGGACGGTGCGTCCGAGGGCGCCCTCCTCCCGGAACGCCTCGACGGCCTCGGCGGCCGCCCGGTCCCACACCCCGACGGGGTCGTCGCCGAGGACGTCGCCGTCGAAGCGGTCGCCGACGTCCTCCATCGTCAGCCCGTCCCGGACCAGCGGCACCACCCACAGCTGTTCGCCGGTGAGGTGGTTGACGAGGTCGCGCACCGTCCACTCGGTGCAGGGCGTCGGGGCGTCCCACTGGTCGTCGCGGACCGCGTGCACGCGCGCGCCGAAGACCTCCAGAGACTCGGCGTGCCGTGCGAGCAGGCTGTTCGCCATGGGGACTCACCTCCATGGAACGGATCCGGATCCTCCGAATCCGCATCATTCCGAATAAGGGGCTCCTCGTCCGCCGCGCGGGACGAGGAGCCGGCCGGGGCGTGGGCGTCAGCCCCGCGAAACCTTGGCGAACACCTCGGTGAACGCCTCGCGGAACGCCTTGAGGTCGTCCGGCTTCCGGCTGGTGACGAGGGTGCTGGGCGTCGCCTCGCAGACCTTGACCTGCTCGTCCACCCACTCGCCGCCCGCGTTGCGGATGTCGGTCTTCAGGCTCGGCCAGGACGTTAGGGTCCGGCCGCGGAGGACGTCGGCCTCCACCAGGGTCCACGGACCGTGGCAGATCGCCGCGACCGGCTTCCCGGCGTCGAAGAACGCGCGGACGAAGGCGACCGCCCGCTCGTCCATCCGCAGGAAGTCCGGGTTGGCGACGCCGCCGGGCAGGACGAGCGCGCCGAAGTCGTCGGCCGACGCGTCGGCGACGGTCTCGTCGACCGGGAACGTGTCCGCCTTGTCCAGGTGGTTGAACGCCTGGATCTTGCCCGGCTCGGTCGACACCAGCACGGGCGTGTCACCGGCGTCGGCCACCGCCTGCCACGGGTCGGTCAGTTCCACCTGCTCGACGCCCTCCGGCGCCACGAGAAACGCTACGCGCACGATTCTCCGCTCCTTTCCTCTCCTCTTTCACGAACTCGGCTCGTTTCACGCGTTCGGCTCGGCCCGGCTGATGTCGGCGAGGGCGGACCCCGGGTCCCGTGCCACCGCCAGGTCGCCGATGCCGACCATGCCGAGCGGCCGCCCGTCCTCCACGACCGGCAGCCGCCGGACGGCGTGCCGCCGCATCAGCTCCACGGCCTCCGCCGCGTCGTCGTCGGGGGTGACGCACACCGGGTCGGGGGTGCACACGGACTGGGCGCTGACGGTGAGCGGGTCGGCGCCGTCGGCCACCGCGCGGACCGCGATGTCGCGGTCCGTGACCATGCCGACGACGCGGTCCCCCTCCGCCACCAGCACGTCACCGATGTCCTGGGCCCGCATGAGCTGCGCCGCCTCGACGAGCGAGGCGTCCGGCCGTACGGCCGCCACGCCCGGCGTCATGACGTCCCTCACGAGCCGCGCCCGCTGTGCCATGTGCCTGTCCGCCTTCCCTGCCTGAGCCCTTCGCGTGTGCCGCCGCCCGGAGTACCCGTGCGGACGCACCCCCATGCCCCTCGGTCACGTACGCTCCACGGCCACCGCCACGTCCTGGACGCTGTGGTACGTCGGGTCACCGGGCAGCTCGGACACGAGCTCCACCAGGCGGTCGGGGGCGTGCCGTTCGCGCAGCACCCGGAGGAGGTCGCCACGGTGGGCCGGGAAGGGCGTGCGCGCGAGATACCGGCCGAGTTCCAGACGCAGCGCCTCGAACCGGTCGGAGGTGACCCTGCTCGACGGGACGTCGGGATCGTCCTCCGCCACCGGCTCCGGGTCGTGCCACTCCTCGGTCCTCGTGGGGTGCCCCGACCTCAACAGCCCCTGGAGCTGGTGTTTCATCTCGTCGTCGCGTCGACGGCTGAGCCCGCCGCTCCCTCGCTCCATGGCACCCTCCACGGTCTGAACGATGTGCCTCTTCGGACGCCCGGCGGGTACCCGGCGGGGCGGTCGCAAACCCGGGGTTTGGTCCCGGCGGCGCGGGTACCCGACCGGACGGCCGAGCGGCCACGGGGTGAATATGGGGTGACAGGTCTTCGGGCGCGGACCACGTCCGCGCCCGAAGACCGTCGTGCCCGGTCAGGACCTGCCGTCAGGACTTCCCACCCGGCAGGAACTCCTGCACCTTCGCCTTCAGCCCCCGCTTCACCACCGCGCCCCGCTCCGCGTCCCCCTTCAGCAGCGCCGCCGCGGTGGACTCCATCTGCTGCCAGGTCGCGTGCGGCGGGATCGGCGGTACGGACGGGTCGGTGACGAACTCGACGACGGCCGGGCCGTTCGCCGCCAGCGCCTCCTCCCAGGCGCTCACCACCTCGTCCGGCTTCTCCACCCGGATGCCCGTCAGGCCGATGGACTCGGCGAACGCGGCGTACGGCACGTCCGGCAGCTCCTGCGAGGGCAGGAACGACGGTGCGTCGCCCATCGCCCGCAGCTCCCACGTGACCTGGTTGAGGTCCCGGTTGTTCCAGACGCCGACGACCAGCCGCGGGTCCTCCCAACGGTGGCGGTACTTCGCGGCGGTGATCAGCTCGGCCAGCCCGTTCATCTGCATCGCGCCGTCCCCGACCAGCGCCACCACCGGCCGGTCCGGGTGCGCGAACTTCGCGCCGATCGCGTACGGCACCCCGCACCCCATCGTGGCGAGCGTCCCCGACAGCGAGCCGCGCATGTCGCCGCGCATCCTGATGTGCCGCGCGTACCAGTTGGCGACCGAGCCGGAGTCCGAGGTCAGCAGCGAACGGTCGGGCAGCAGCGGGGACAGGGCGCGCGCCACGTACTCGGGGTTCACCGGGTCGGCGCTCAGGGCGGCGCGCCGCTCCATGACCTCCTCCCAGCGGCGTACGGACTTCTCCACCTGCTCCTGCCAGGCCCGCTTCTTGCGGCGCCGCAGCAGCGGCATCAGCCGGCGCAGGGTGGCGCCCGCGTCGCCGATGAGGTTCACCTCGTAGGGGTAGCGCATCCCCGCCATGTGCGGGTCGATGTCGATCTGCACCGCACGGGCCTGCCCGTACTCCGGCAGGAACTGGCTGTACGGGAAGGACGAGCCGATCGTCAGCAGGGTGTCGCACTCCTGCATCAGCTCCCAGGAGGGCCGGGTGCCGAGGAGGCCGATCGACCCGGTGACGTAGGGGAGTTCGTCCGACAGGGCGTCCTTGCCGAGCAGCGCCTTGGCGATGCCCGCGCCCAGCAGCTCGGCGACCTGCTGCACCTCGGCGCGGGCCGACGCGGCGCCCTGGCCGATGAGGATCGCGGGCTTCTCCCCGGAGTTGAGGACCTCGGCCGCCCGCTCCACCGCCTCGTCGGCGGGCACCGCGGTCCAGGCGCTGCGGTCGAGGCTGGACGGCACCATCTTGAACTCGTGCGCGGGCGGCTTGTACGGCAGCTCCTGTACGTCGCCGGGCACGATGATCACGGTGGGGCAGCGGCGGCCGTACGCCGTCCGGATGGCGCGGTCCAGCACGTTGGGGATCTGCTCCGGGACGTTGACCTCGGCGAGGAAGTCCGACGCGACGTCCTTGAAGAGCGTGTGCAGGTCGACCTCCTGCTGGTACGAGCCGCCCATCGCGCTGCGGTGCGTCTGCCCCACGATCGCCACCACCGGGACGTGGTCCAGCTTGGCGTCGTACAGCCCGTTGAGCAGGTGGATCGCGCCCGGTCCGGAGGTCGCCACGCACACCCCGAGGCGGTGCCCGAACTTCGCGTAGCCGACCGCCTGGAACGCGGCCATCTCCTCGTGCCGCGCCTGGATGAACCGCGGCTGGTCCTCCGCGCGCCCCCAGGCGGCGATCAGTCCGTTGATCCCGTCACCCGGATAGCCGAACACGCACTCGACGCCCCAGTCGCGCAGCCGCGCCAGAATCTGGTCGGCGACGTCCTTGCTCATCTGCGTACCTCCCGAACCGAAGCGGACCGAACCGCTGGGTAGCCATCGCCGCCGTTCAGGCAGCACAGCCCCGGGTACCGGGTGCCGATCCGCGGAAACGCGAGGACAGTGGAATCAGTGCAACGACGCGTTTGCTCGGGCAGACCCCGGGCATGCGCATCTCGTGCTTCGGACCGGAGGCACGTCCGTGGGAGCGGCCTACCGCTCCGGGCGTGTCCGCGTGCCCGGAAAGGGGAGCTCTTCCTCGGGGTGACACCAACCGTCAGCACCGTACAGGGAGCTGAAAAGCATCATGCCTACCCTCGCCCACACGAAGCATCCGCACGACGACGCCCCCGACACCGCCGAGGCGTTCCAGCGCCTGGCCTCGCTGCCGGAGGGAGAGGAGAGGGAAGCCGTCCGGCAGGACATCGTGCGCGCCTGGTTGCCCATGGCGGACCGGCTGGCCGGCCGCTTCCGCAACCGCGGCGAGTCACTGGAGGACCTCAAGCAGGTCGCCGCCCTCGGCCTGGTCAAGGCCGTCGACCGGTACGACCCCTCGCGTGGCGCCGCCTTCGAGAGCTTCGCCGTGCCGACCATCACCGGCGAGATCAAGCGCCACTTCCGCGACCACATGTGGACGCTCCACGTGCCCCGCCGCGTGCAGGACCTGCGCGGCCGCGTCCGCGCCGCCTATCAGGAGCTCTCGCACTCGGTGGGGGGCCGCGCCCCCACCGTGGCGGAGATCGCCGAGAAGGCCGGCATGACCGAGGAGGAGGCCATGGCCGGGCTGGAGGCCCTGGACAGCTTCACCGCGCTGTCCCTGGACGCCGAGCTGCCCGGCACGGAGGACGGCTACACCCTCGTGGACGCGCTCGGCGGCCCCGACCCGGCCCTCGACGTCGTCGTCGACCGCGAGTCGGTCAAGCCGCGGCTGCGCACGCTGCCCGAGCGCGAGCAGAAGATCCTCTACATGCGGTTCTTCCGCGACATGACCCAGAGCAGGATCGCCGAGGACCTCGGCATCTCCCAGATGCACGTGTCCCGGCTGATCAGCCGCTGCTGCACCCGGCTGCGGGAGGACATCATGCGGGACGTCGCCGCATAGCCAGCGCCACGTGGCGGGACATCACGTCCGCCGCCTGCGCCTCGGCCATCGAGAACGCGCGCCGCGCCCCCGTACGGAACAGCGTCAGCACGCCCGCCGCGCCGCCCGCGCCCGCACGGCCGTCGGACAGCGGCAGGCACAGCAGCGAGCTCACCCCCGCCCGCGCCAGGACCGCGGCGCCCGAGGCGTCCTCGCCGAAAGCGAGGACGTCCTCGGGCCGCACCCGGAGCGCCGGGCCCCCGCCGCGGGCCGCCTCCACCACCAGGGGGCAGTCCGCGGGATCCTGCTCCGCCACCGCCTTCAGCAGCGGCCCGCCGTCGCCCGCGACATCGTCCGGGGCCGGCGGGCCGAGCACGACGGCGCGGCGCAGCGGCGGCCGCCGGCCGCCGCCCCCCTCCGAGTCGGAGTCGGCGGTGTCGATCACCACCCAGTCGGCGAACCGCCCGTGCAGCACCCGCCCCGCCGCCTCCACGGCCGCGTCCGCCTCCCCCGGCGGGCTGCCCAGCAGGGCGCTCGCCATCGCGTCGACCAGGTCCAGCATCTCGGCCCGCTGTGTCGTCACCGCGAGGTCCGGCGGCATCAGCCGCCGCCCCGCGGCGCCCGCGCCCGCCCCCACCGGGGAGGCCGTGCCGGACACACCCGGCTGGAGCACCACGACCACCGCCGGCTGCGGCTCGCCCGGCAGCGGCAGCGACACGAGTGTGGCCCGCACCGGCTCGTGCGGCCGCTGCTGGAGCCGCACGCTCATACTGCGGCCGCCCTCCCCGCGCGCGGCGGCCGCCGCCTGCGTACGGAAGGGGGCACGGTCCGCCGAGACCAGCAGCCCGGCGAGCGGCCGGCCGGTGGCGTAACCGGCCCGCACCCCTGTCACGCCGGTCGCGGCGAAGTTCATGCGCCGTACGACCGTGTCGCGGTCGACGAGCACCACCGGTAGCGGCAGCCGCTGGAACAGCGTCTTCAGCAGCTGCCGCTCGTGCCGGTCGGCCGGCGTGCCGTCCGGGGCCCGCGCCACCAGCCGTTCGTAGCGCGGCCAGAGCGACTCTGCCGCATGCTGGAGTTCGAAGAGGGCGGCGTCCAGCACGCCCTGCTGCTCGTCGGCCGGAAGCGCCCGCGCGGTGCGGAGCTCACCGACCCGACGCACGAAATCCGCGAGGTCATCGCCGAACGCGTCGGTCTCCGTCATAGCAGCACCGTAACCGCCGTGGCCGTACGGCGGGCCGGGAGGTGGTCCCGTTTCGCGCGGCGGGCGCGGGGCAGCCGCACGGAGGAAGGGAGATCCGCGATGCTTCCCGAGCACGAGTACGAAGGCCCGGAACCGGCCTCCACCGTCCGCAGACTGCAGAAACTCACCGAGCAGTGCGTACGGTCGGTCCCGGCGTGCTGCGGGGCCGTCGCCACCCTCGGCGACGGCGAGTCCGAGCGCCGCACCGCCGCCACCCATCCGGACCTGGCGGCTCTCGTTGCCGTCCAGCTCGACTCCGGCGACGGACCCATCCAGACGGCGCTCGACACCGGCGAACCCGTCGACGCCGAGGACCTCCTCACGGACGACCGCTGGCCCGACTACCGGGCTATGGCCCTCGGCTCCGGCGTCCGGGCCAGCGTCACCCTCCCCTTCCACCGGGCGGGCATCGACATCACCCTGAACCTCTACGGCTTCCGGGCCGGCTCCCTGGCGGACGCCGCGCACGGACCCGCCGCCATCCTCGGCGAGGAGATCACCGCGGGCCTCGCCCGCGACCGCCGCTACCGCGCCGCGCTCACCGAGGTCGGCCAGCTCTCCACCGCACTGCGCTCACGCCCCGTCATCGACCAGGCCGGCGGCATCGTGATGCACGTCCTCGGCTGCGACGCCGCCGAGGCCCACTCCGTGCTGCGCCGCGTCTCGCAGCTCACCAACCGCAAGCTCGCGGACGTCGCCGCCGGTGTCGTACGCACCCGGGGCCGCGGTCTGGAGAAGGAACTGGCCCGGCTGGCCCCGGTGAAGACCGCCACCGCCCGGAGCGGCGACTTGCCGGGAACCTCCGTATAAAGGGCTTTGGGGACGGATAGCGGGCTCCGGGGACGGGCAGGGTCCCCGCACACACCGACCACAGCGGCACCTACGACGGCACCGACGCCAGGGCGGAGACGAGGCATGCGGCAACCGGCACCGGACAGCCCCGAGGCCCCCTCGCCCGCCGAGGGGCGGGGGCCCGTGCGGTACGCGCCCGGGGCGCCCGAGTCCGGCCTGCCGACCGTCGCCGAGCTGGTCGCCGTCTTCTCGGCCGCCGCCGACCGCACCGAGGCCGAACCGCCCGGCGGCGGCCCCGTCCTGCGCGACGCGGCCTGCGGCTACTGGTGGCGGCGCGGCCTGCGCTGCCACCCCGAGGACCTGGCCGCCGCCCCCGGGGCGCAGCCGCTGCTCGCCGCGCTCATCGCCGCGCACGGCGGCGACGTCCTGCTGCCCCGGCCCTGCCCCGCCGGATGGGCGCCGCAGGCCCGGCTCCTCGGCAGACCCGCGTACTACGTGCCCACGCCCGCCGAATGCGGCGGCGTGCCCGATCCGTACGCCCTCCTGGAGACCGTGCGGCGGGTACGCGCCGAAGGCGGCCACCCGGCGCTGCTGCTGCTGTGCGCGGCCGACGACCCCACCGCCACCGTCCCGCCGCCCGAGCTGGTGCGCGAGACGTGCGAGGCGGCGGTCGGCGAGGGCCTGCACATCGTCAGCGACGAGACCTGGCGCGACACGCTGCACCGGCCGCACGACACCGTGCTCGTCAGCCCCGCCGAGATGTGCCCCGCGGACGTCACCGTCCTCTGCGACCTCGCCGGCGCCCTGACCCCGCCGGCCTGGCCCGCCGCGATCGCCCGCTTCCCGCCCACCCCGGCCGGCGCCGCCCGCCGCGCCCGCGTCCTGGACCTGCTCGCCGCACTCGGCGCCCATGTGGCCGGACCCGTCGCGGCGGCCGCCGCCCACGCGCTCGGCGAGCCGGAGGCGGTCACCGCCCGGGCGGCCGCCGCGACCGCGCTCCACGCGCGCGTGGCCGCCGCCGCGCACCACGCCGTGCTGACCGCCGGAGCGCTCGCCCTGCCGCCGCGGGCCGGGCGGCACCTCTACGCCGACCTCGGGCCGCTGCGCGGCCGCCTCGCCGAGCGGGGCGTCAACGACTCGATGGAGCTGGAGGACTACCTCACCGCCCGGCTGGGCGCGCCCGCACCCGGCGGCCACCGGTTCGGCGACGAGCTGGGCGCCCTGCGCGTACGGCTGTCGACCGGGGCGCTCCTCGGGGCCACGGCGCAGGAGCGCATGGAGGCCCTCGCGGCGGAGCGGCCCCTGGAACTGCCGCATGTCGCACGAGCGTTGGACACGCTCACAGCCGCTTTCCACGATCTTCAAGGACCACGGTGAACGGAGCGCGCAGATGACGGAACAGACGTCACCCACGTCCCCCACGACCGCCACCGTACGGACGGCCCCAGCGGCCCCGGCAACCCCGGCGGCCCCGGCAACCCCGGCGGCTCCGGCGGTACGGGTGGCCCCGGCGGGCCGTACGGGCCCCGTGGCGGGCGGTGCCCTCCGCCCCCTCGGCGAGGTGCGCTCCTGGCCCAGATCCTTCGCCGACCGGCTCACCGCGCCCCTCCCGGGCGTACGGGCCATGGCCCGACTGGCCAGGGAAGGCGCCGTCCGCCCCGGCCCCGACGGGCTGCGCGACATCCCCCGCCTGCCGTACGCCCCGGAGCCGCTGCCGGCCGTCGACGCCGGCACCGTCGCCGTCAGCTGGGCCGGCCACGCCAGCTGGGTCCTCCGCATCGGCGGGCTCACCGTGCTCACCGACCCCGTCTGGTCCCGCCGCATCCTCGGCACCCCCGCCCGCATCACCCCCGTCGGCGTGCGCTGGGAGGACCTGCCGCCCGTCGACGCGGTCGTCATCAGCCACAACCACTACGACCACCTCGACGCCCCCACCCTCAAGCGCCTGCCGCCCGACACGCCCGTCTTCGTCCCCGCGGGGCTCGGCCGCTGGTTCCGCCGCCGCCGCTTCACCCGCGTCACCGAGCTCGACTGGTGGGAGGCCGCCGAACTCGGCGGAGTCCGGTTCGACTTCGTACCGTCCCACCACTGGTCCAAGCGCACCCTCACCGACACCTGCCGCTCCCTGTGGGGCGGCTGGGTGCTGACCGACTCCGCCGGCCGGCGCGTGTACTTCGCCGGTGACACCGGCTACGGCCACTGGTTCACGGAGATCGGCCGCCGCCACCCCGGTATCGACCTGGCGCTCCTCCCCATCGGCGCCTACGCCCCGCGCTGGTGGCTCCGTGACGTCCACACCGACCCGGAGGAGGCGGTCCAGGCCTTCCAGGACCTCGGGGCCGACGTGATGGTTCCCATGCACTGGGCCACGTTCGTCCTCTCCTCCGAGCCGGTCCTGGAGCCCCTGACCCGCCTGCACGCCGCCTGGGCCGCCGCCGGCCTGCCCCGCGACCGCCTCTGGGACCTCCCGGTCGGCGGTTCACGGATGCTGGCGCCGTAGCCGCCGCCAGAGCCCGGGCACCGCGCTGATCAGCAGCGCCAGGGCCACCGCGGCCGCCACGCCCTGCCAGGGGCGGGCGAACAGCGAGCCACCCAGCACGCCGATCAGCTGGTACGTCGCCGCCCACGCCAGGCACGCCGGGATGTCGCCGCGCACGAAACCGGCCAGCCGCATCCCGGAGAGCAGGCACGCCAGCATCACCGGGATCCGGCCCGCCGGCAGCAGCCGGGACAGCACCAGCACCGACACCCCGTGCGTCCGCAGCTTGGCCCTGGCCTGGTCGAGCCGGTCCGGCGCCGCCCGGTCGCGCAGCGCCCCCAGCAGGCGCGAGCCGTTCTTGGAGCGCACGCCCCGCTGGCCCAGCCAGTACAGCGCCACGTCCCCGGCGAACGCCGCGCCGGCGGCCAGCGCGAAGACCGCCGCCAGCGAGAACGGCGCCGTCTGGTGGATCGCCACCACCGTCGCCGAACTGACGAGCGCCCCCGTCGGCACCACCGGAACCAGCGCCCCCAGCGCCACCAGCAGGAACAGCGTCGGATAGCCGACCGCCTGCTGCGTCGGCTCCGGCGGCAGCCCGGCCCCGAGCCCGGCCCCCAGCCCGGCGATCACGGCCGCACCTCGGGCCGGACGCGCTCGCCGTGCCCCAGCCGGTGCACCCTCACCCCCGGCGCGAGCCGCGCCGCCTGCCGCACGAACTCGTCGCCCGGCGCGTGGAATTCGTGCGGACGGACCCCGTCCAGACCGATCGGCCAGTACGTGCCGTAGTGCACCGGCACCGCCGCGCGCGGCCGCAGCGCGGCGAGCGCCTGCGCGGCCCGCCGCGCGTCCAGGTGCCCGTGGCCCAGGAAGGGCCCCCAGCCGCCGACCGGCAGCAGCGCCACCTCCACCTCGCCCACCGCGTCCGCCATCCCGTCGAACAGCCCGGTGTCCCCGGCGAAGTACGTGCGCGCCTCGCCGCTCACCACGTACCCGAGCGCGGGGGAGCGGCGCGGCCCCACCGGCAGCCGCCGCCCGTCGTGCAGCGCCGGCACCGCCCGAACGACCACGTGCCCCACCGCCACCTCGTCGCCGGGCCCGACCTCGGTGATCCGCAGCCCGTCGAGCCTGCGCAGCCCCGGCACGGAGCGGGTCGCGCCGCGCGGCACGATCAGCGAGGTGCCCGGCGCGAGCCGGGCCAGCGACGGCAGGTGCAGATGGTCGGCGTGCAGGTGCGAGACCACCACCGCGTCGGCGCGCGCGGCCTCGCGCGGCGGCAACGCGCCCCGCCGGCGGCGCAGATGGGCGAGCCGGCGCGCGAACAGCGGGTCGGTGAGCACCCGCACCCCGGAGTCCTCGACCGTGCAGGTGGCATGACCCCACCAGGTGACCTCCACCGGCCCGCCACCTCCTCCTCGTCGCCGGGGAACACTCCCTAGAGCGTAAGTCCGCGCCTCCTCACGCGGAGGAGATCGGAGTAGGGTCGGCCCATGGACGACGTACGCGTGGCGGCGATCGCCAGTCTGACGCCGCTCGAGGAGCTCGAGCACGACCCGTTCCTGGTGGATACGCGCAGCCAGCACGCGATGTGTGAGCGATGGGCTGCCGACAAGGGCTATGTCGTCAGCCGGCAGCTGCTGCTCTACGGGCTGCGCCCCGACCACCGGATGCTGTGGGCGGACATCGAGGCGGGCGCCGTGGACCTGTTCGTCGCCCCCAACGAGCGGGTGCTGGAGCGGGCGGTCACCTCGGCGCGGGCCTTCTCCGCCGAGTGCGAGCGCCGGGGCGTACGCCTGGAGACGGCCGGGCTCGACGAGCCGGCGTACGACGCGGCGATGAAGGCCCACGTGCACCGCAGGCTGTCCATGCCGACCGCCGGTTACGACGGCCGCTGACCTCCCTCGCCGGACGGCGTCCACCTTCCGTGTGCCACGCTGGATCCAGGCTCGGCGGAAAGGCTGGCGGCGTGGCGGAGAGGCGATGGCGGAGGGCCGGCGGCGCCGGCGTGCGGGTCGTCACGGTCTGGGCGGTGTCCAGCCTCACCATGCTGGCGCTCGCCGCGCTGCTCCCCGACTTCCGGCTCCAGTCCGACGACGGCGACACCATCACCAGGACCGCCGTCACCGCCGCCTGGGGCGCCGGGGTCTTCGGCCTGCTGAGCGCGCTCGTGTGGCCCCTCGTCGTACGCGCCCTGCTGCTCGTACCGGCCTTCGTCCTCGGGCTGCTCGTCTTCTTCCTCAACGGCTCCCTGCTGCTCCTCGCGCTCCGGCTGATCCCCGACGGCCGCGGCGAGGCCGACCCCGAGAACGCCGTCGTGGTCGCCGCCGTGATGTCGGCCGTCGCCTCCGCCACCTCCACCGCCGTCGCCGTACGCGACGACGACGCCTACCGCCGCAGGCTGTACCGGCTCACCGACCGGCGCCGCCCCCGCTCCGCGCGCGGCGCCGGCGCCTCCACGCCGGGCGTGGTCTTCCTGCAACTGGACGGCGTCGGCCACGACGTACTGCTCCGCGCGGCCGAGGACGGTCTGATGCCGACCGTGACCTCCTGGCTCCACGGCCCGGGCGCCGGCCACCGGCTCACCCCGTGGCGCACCGACTGGTCCAGTCAGACGGGGTCCAGCCAACTAGCCCTGCTGCACGGCTCCAACCACGACGTCCCCGCCTTCCGCTGGTACGAGAAGGACACCGGCCAGCTGATGGTGAGCAACCGGCCCGCCAGCGCCGCCGAACTCCAGCGCCGCGCCGTCGCGCGCACCGGCGACCCCGGCCTGCTGGCCCCGGGCGGCGCGAGCCGCGGCAACCTCTTCAGCGGTGGCGCCGGCCAACTCGCCCTGGTCCTCTCCGTCGCCGCGCGCCGCGGCCGCGGAAACCGCTCCCGCGCGGGCTACTTCGCGTACTTCAGCGACCCGGCCAACGCCGTCCGCACCGCCCTTTCCTTCGTCGCCGAGGTGGCGCGCGAGATCGGCCAGTCCACCCGGGCCCGCATCCGCCGGGAGACCCCCCGGGTCCGGCGCGGCGGGCTCTACCCCTTCATCCGCGCGTTCGCCACCGTCGTCGAACGGGACGTCGTCGTCGCGGCCGTCATGGGCGACGTGCTCGCCGGCCGCCCCGCCGTCTACGCCGACCTCGTCGCCTACGACGAGGTCGCCCACCACTCGGGGCCGTACAGCCGCGACGCCGCCAAGGTGCTCCAGCGGCTCGACCGGGCGATCGCGCTCATCGCCGAGGTCGCGCAGCACGCGCCGCGCCCGTACCGGATCGTGCTCCTCTCCGACCACGGCCAGAGCCCCGGCGAGACCTTCCGGAGCAGGTACGGGCTGACGCTGAAGGACCTGGTCCGCGTCGCCTGCGGGCTGCCCGTCCCGCGCCGCGCCCGGCGCACGCAGACCGGCGCGGAGGCGCGGGGCGCGCTGCGAAGCGCCCTGCACCGCCCGGTGGAGGAGCCGGCCGAGGTGCGTCCGCAGCGCGGCTCGGACCCGGTGGTGCTCGCCTCCGGGAACCTCGGGCTCATCTCCTTCCCGGACCGGCCGTACCGCCTGTCGCGTGAGGAGATCGACCGGCGCCACCCCGCTCTGCTGCAGACCCTGGCCCGCCACCCCGGCATCGGGTTCCTGCTGGTGCGCAGCGAGGAGCACGGCTCGGTGGTGATCGGCCCGGACGGCGAGGAGACGCCGCTCGACGACCTCACCGACGACGACGCCGGCCCGCTCGCGGTCTTCGGCCCCGGCGCGGCCGACGCCGTGCGGCGCACGGACTCGTTCCCGCACGTCGCGGACATCATGGTCAACTCGATGTACGAGCCGTCGACGGGGGAGGTGCACGCCTTCGAGGAGCAGATCGGCTCCCACGGCGGGCTCGGCGGCGAGCAGTCACGTCCTTTCCTGTTGTCCCCGCCGACCCTGTCCACGCCGGTGGAGGACGGCGGCGAACCGGTGGGCGCGGAGCAGGTGCACCATGTGCTGCGGCGCTGGCTGCGCGAGTGCCAGAGGTTCGGGGAGACCGTACGGGTCGTGCAGGAATCGCCGCCGAGGCCGCAAGCGGAAGAAGCTTTTCCGGTTTCTGAGGGTCTCGCGCCGGACAAAAACGGGTGATTTGGAGCGACGTCCTCCGTCCTCGAACATATCGAAGGTTTATACGGAGAAAGGCGCACCGCACCCCCCATGACCACGGCCCTCACCCCCACCCCGCCCCAGCGGCATCACGACCACCAGCCGGGCACGCGCGAGAACACGCGCGAGAACACGCGCGAGAACACGCGCGAGAACACGCGCGAGAACACGCGCGAGAACACGCGTGAGAACACGCGCGAGAACACGCGTGAGAACACGCGCGAGAACAAGCACGCCCGGCGGTTCGGCCTCCCCATCGCGACCGCGCTGGTCATGGGCAACATCATCGGCGGCGGGATCTTCCTCCTCCCCGCGTCCGTCGCCCCCTACGGCACCATCAGCCTGGTCGCCTTCGCCGTCCTCACCGTCGGAGCGATCGCCCTCGCGCTCGTCTTCGGCCGCCTCGCCCAGCGCCACCCCCGCACCGGCGGCCCCTACGTCTACGCCCGCGAGGCCTTCGGCGACTTCGCCGGCTTCCTCGCCGCCTGGTCGTACTGGATCACCACCTGGGTCTCCAACGCGGCGCTCGCCGTCGCCGCCGTCGGCTACCTCGACGTGCTCATACCCGTCCGCCACTCCACGGCCGCGACGATCGCGGCGGCCCTCTGCCTCCAGTGGCTGCCCGCCCTCGCCAACCTGGCCGGCACGCGGTACGTCGGCGCCGTCCAGCTCGTCGCCACCGTGCTGAAGTTCGTACCACTGCTGCTCGTCGCCGTCGGCGGGCTCTTCTTCTTCGACTCCGGAAACCTCGGCCCCTTCCAGGGCAGCGACTCCGGCGCCCTCGGCGCGATCTCCGCCTCCGCCGCGATCCTGCTCTTCAGCTACCTCGGCGTCGAGTCGGCCGCCGTCAGCGCCGGCGAGGTCCGCGACCCCGAGCGCAACGTCGGCCGCGCCACCATCCTCGGCACGCTCGGCGCCGCCGCGATCTACCTCCTCGGCACCCTCTCCGTCTTCGGCACCGTCGCCCACGACGAGCTCGTCACCTCCAGCGCCCCCTTCTCCGACGCCGTCAACGCGATGTTCGGCGGGTCCTGGGGCGGCACCGCGGTGGCGTGCATGGCGCTCGTCTCGATGGTCGGTGCCCTCAACGGCTGGACGCTGCTCAGCGCCCAGACGCCGTACGCCGCCGCCCGGGACGGGCTCTTCCCGAAGGCCTTCGCCCGCAAGAAGCGCGGCGTGCCGACCGTCGGCGTCCTCGTCACCGTCGTCCTCGCCTCGCTGCTGACCGTGTACAACTACACGGCCGGCTCGGGCGGCGTCTTCGAGATCCTCGTCCTCGTCACCACCTTCACCGCGACCGTCCCGTACCTGCTGTCCACGGCCGCGCAGATCTACTTCCTCGCCTCCGGACAGACCGACCGCGTCCACCGCGGCCGCCTCGTCCGCGACGCGCTCCTCGCCGCCCTCGCCTTCGGCTTCTCTATGTGGCTGGTCGCCGGCTCGGGTTACGCGGCCGTCTACCAGGGCGTGCTGTTCCTCTTCGCGGGCGTGCTGGTGTACGCGTGGATGTCCGCCCGGTCAGCCCGGTCCGCCGGGTCCGACTCCGTCAGCGAGGAGCGCGCCGCGCGCCACTGATCGTGCCGCGGCGCACGGCGCGCCGTGCCTCAGCCGAAGCACTCCCGGTCACCGCGCGCGGGCAGCAGGCAGACGCGCGCGCCGGCCGTCCCGGGGGCGTCGGCCGCCGCCATCGGGGTGGCGAGGTACCCCTCGGTGGCCCGGGGGCCGGTCGCGACGATCCGCTGGGTCCGGCCGCCCGGCATGGTCAGCTCCACACGGTCGCCCGCCCTGAGGCCGGTGGCGCGCACCCACACCGCACGGCAGTCCTCGCCGCGCCGCAGCTCCACGCGCTGTCCGTCCGCGGCGGTACGGGCTGCGACGGTGGACACCATCCCGGTGCCGCCGCACCCCATGTCCTTCGGGTCCCGGCCCTCGCAGGAGGCCCCCGCACAGCCGGGGTTGCGGATCCCGGACTCGACGGGGCTCGGGTCCGGCGCCGGGCTGCCGTCGCCACCGCGCGGCAGTGTCAGGGCACCTGGGCCGCCGAGGCCGAGGCCGAGGCCGAGCACGGCGGCGGTCGCCACGACGCCCGTCGCCACGGCGGTCCACCACCGCGGGCGCCGGGGCGACGGGCGGGGCCGCGCCTCCCGGGCGGCGGCCCGGGTCACTGCCGGCCCGCCCCGGCCCGGGGCCGGTTCGCGGCCGGCCGGCTCGGCACGCTCCGCCGGCTCGGGTGGCGCGGCCCGGCCGCTCCAGGCGGCGTCGGCCAGCTCCCACAGCGCCAGCAGCCGCCCGGGCGGCCCCCCAGCCATCGCGCACAGCGCCTCCACGGCCGGGCGCGGCACGGGCGTCTTGCCGTTGAGGTACCGCTCCCAGGAGGACTTGCTGTACGGCGTACGGGCGGCGAGCGCGGCCAGGCTCAGCCCGGTGGCCTCGCGCATCTCGCGCAGCGCGGCGGCGAGCCGGCTGCATTCGGCGGCGATCCCGGTGCCCGCGCTCACCGCCGCAGCTCCCTCCAGGTGTCGGGCCCCACGATGCCGTCGGCGACGAGCCCGCGTTCCTTCTGGAACCGCTTGACGGCCTCCTTGGTCCGTTCGTCGTACAGGCCGTCCGTCGCCTGCGGGTCGACGCCGTGCTCCCGCAGCAGGCACTGGGTCTCCACCACGTCGAAGCCCGTGCTGTTGATGTCCAGGAGCATCTCGCGCGTGGTGCTGTGCCCGGCCCGGAGCTCGCCCTTCTCGCGCCGAATCTCGCAGTCGTACGTCTGCCCCCGGCGGTATCCGGACGCCGACGCGGACGCGCCCTCCATGGCGGGCCGGGCGTCCGGCCACGCGTCGGCGGTCAGCAGACCGGCGACGAACGCGGCGGCGGCGACGAGCGAGACGACGAGGAGCCCGCGCCCCAGCGGCACCACGCGCGCCGCCCGCCCGGACCGGCCGGGGCCCCCGCCCTCCGGGTCGACGGCCTCCGTTCCGGCCGCCTCCGTTCCGGCCGCCTCCCCGTCGGCGGCCGCGCGGTCGGCCTGCGCCTCGGGCACGCCGGCGTTCCGCGCGTCCGGACCGCCGCCCTCCGGCGTGCTCCGGTCCTCCGCCCCGCCCGGCTGGTCCACCGCGGCGGGGGCGCCCGCCGTGCCCCTGGTGTCCGGCGCGTCGGTGCCGTCGGGAGACCGCCCCGACCGGTCGCCGAGCGCCACCTCGTGCAGTACGAGCAGCCGTGTCGGGTCGGCCGCGCACACCCGGGCCAGCTCCTCCACGGCCTGGCGCGGCACGGGCTTCTTCCCGTTGAGGTAACGCTCCCAGGAGGAGCGGCTGTAACTGGTGCGGCCCGCGAGCGCGGCGAGGCTCAGCCCGCTGTGGTCCTTCAAGCGGCGCAGCTGCACGAGCAGTTGGCGCTCGCGCTCACCGAGCCCGGGCGGCAGTTCCTTCCATCGAGCCATGTGCTGTTCCCCCTTCTCCACCACGCGGTGACATCCGGGGAAGGGCGAGAGTTCCCGTCCCCCGCGTCCCTGGGCGTGATCCGGACAGTGACGGCGTCCCGCCAACGCCGCGTGGGACAGCGCGTCCCAGCAGGTCGCGGCATGGGACGTCCCACGCCGCCCCATCCTTCCGGCCGGCTCTGGCCCGGCCCGAAATGACGCGGAAAAGTCGTTGCCGCAAGCGCCGGGCGGCACCGCCCCCGGCACACCAACGGAGGGAAGCACGACCATGAACCTGCGCAGGAACCTCGCCCTGACCACGGCGACCGTGATGCTCGGCGGCGGCCTGGCCATGGGCGCCGCCCCGGCCACCGCCGCGACGCCCGCGGCCCCCGCCCCGGCCACCGCGACCGCCGCGGCGCAGGCGGCCCCGGGCCCCGTCGTCACCAAGGCGGGCTGGAAGAACCTGTGGAACGCCAACATCAGCGGGGACTACCTCAAGAGCCACAACAAGAAGTGGGTCTCGCAGGGCTACAAGCTGCCGGGCGGCTCCAGCATGGCGCGCGGCGTCTTCACCTGCTGGGGCGGCGGCAACGCCAAGCTGAAGGTGCTGATCCTGGACACCGGCAAGTCGACCACGAAGAAGCACCGCTGCAACGGCAAGAAGCACTACGCGACCGTCGCCTACAAGCGCGGCGAGACGGTGAAGCTCGTCCTGGAGGGCTCGAAGAACACCCGCGTGGAGGCGTGGGCCGGCTGATCCACGGCTTCGGCCCCGGCCGGTAGCGAGACGGGGGGTGGCCCGTTCCCGGCGTACAACGCGTACAGCGCGTACGGCCGGGAACGGGCCACGCGTGTCATCACCCGGTCAGACGTCCGCCGCCGACAGCCCGTCCGCCGCGTCCGCCAGCGCACCCAGCACCGGCCGGATCAGCGGATGGCCCTCCGCCCCCCGCCGCACCGCCGCGAAGACCCGGCGGAACGCCGCCGGGCCCGCCACCGGGCGGACCACCACGTCCTTGAGCTCCATGCCCCGCAGCGCCGAACGCGGCACCAGGGCCACGCCCGCGCCCGCGCCCGCGAGGGCCACCACCGCGCGGAAGTCGTCCGAGGAGTGCACCAGCCGCGGGTCGAAGCCCGCCAGCTCGCAGGCGAGGAGCACCATGTCGTGGCACGGGTTGCCCGGGTACGGGCCGATCCAGTCGGCGTCCGCCAGCGCGGCGAGCGCCACCTCGGGCCCCTGCGCCAGCGGGTGACCGGCGTGCAGGACCGCGTCGAACGGCTCCGCGTACAGCGCCACCCGCGCGAGGCGCCGGTCGCCCTCGCGCGGCGCGCCCCGGTACTCCACCGCGAGCGCCACGTCGGCCTCGCCGTCCAGGACCAGCGGCAGCGACTCGTCGCCCTCCGCGTCCCGCACCCGCACCCGGATACCGGGGTGCGTCTCGGCCAGCCGCGCGATCGCGGGGGCCAGCACCTCGGCGATCCCGGTCGCGAACGCGGCCACCGTCACCTCGCCGGCCGTGCCGCCCGCGTACGCCGCGAGCTCGGCCTCCGCCCGCTCCAGCTGCGCGAGCACCTCGTTGGCGTGCTCCAGCAGGATCTCGCCGGCCGCCGTGAGCCGCACGCCCTTGCCGCTCCGGGTGAGCAGTGTGTGCCCGGTCTCCTGTTCCAGCGCGGCGAGCTGCTGCGAGACGGCGGACGGGGTCAGGTACAGCGCCGCGGCCGCGGCGGTCACCGTACGGTGGTCCGCCGCGGCCCGCAGGATGCGCAGCCGCCGGGGGTCGATCACCCCGCCATTGTCGCGCGTGCGTCGGTGAACGCGGCCACCGCCCGCTCCACGTCCTGCGCCGAGTGCGCCGCCGACAGCTGCACCCGGATGCGGGCCTGCCCCATCGGCACCACGGGGTACGAGAAGCCGATCACGTACACGCCCCGCTCCAGCAGCAGCTCCGCCATGCGCGCCGCCTCGGCCGCGTCCCCGATCATCACGGGGGCGATCGGGTGGTCGCCGGGCAGGATCTCGAAGCCCTCCTCCGCCATGCGCGTACGGAACAGCTTGGTGTTGGCGTCCAGCCGCTCCCGCAGGTCCCCGGCGGACTCCAGCAGGTCGAGGACCTTCAGCGACGCGGCGGCGATGACCGGCGCGAGGGAGTTGGAGAAGAGGTACGGGCGCGAGCGCTGGCGCAGCAGCGCGACGATCTCCGCGCGCGCCGCGACGTAACCGCCGGACGCGCCGCCCAGCGCCTTGCCGAGCGTGCCGGTGATGATGTCGACGCGGTCCATCACGCCGTGCAGCTCGGGCGTGCCGCGCCCCTCGGGGCCGACGAACCCGACCGCGTGCGAGTCGTCGACCATGACCATCGCGTCGTACCGGTCGGCGAGGTCGCAGATCTCCCGCAGCGGTGCCACGTAGCCGTCCATCGAGAAGACGCCGTCGGTGACGATGAGCCGGCGGCGCGCGTCCTGGGCGTCCTTGAGCTGCTGCTCCAGGTCGGCCATGTCGCGGTTGGCGTACCGGTGGCGGCGGGCCTTGGACAGCCGGATGCCGTCGATGATCGAGGCGTGGTTGAGGGCGTCGGAGATCACCGCGTCCTCCGGGCCGAGGAGCGTCTCGAAGACGCCGCCGTTGGCGTCGAAGCAGGAGGAGTACAGGATCGTGTCCTCCTGCCCCAGGAACGCCGACAGCCGCCGCTCCAGCTCCTTGTGGACGTCCTGCGTCCCGCAGATGAAGCGCACGGACGCCATGCCGTAGCCCCAGCGGTCCAGCGCCTCCTTGGCGGCGGCGACGACCTCGGGGTGGTCGGCGAGGCCCAGGTAGTTGTTGGCGCAGAAGTTCAGGACCTCACCGGAGGCCACGGAGACGGTGGCGCTCTGCGGGGTGGCGATGACGCGCTCCGGCTTGAAGAGACCGGCGTCGCGGATCTCGTCGAGGGTGGCGCGCAGCTCGTCGCGGACGGACGCGTACATGAAGGGGATCTCCTAGGGGGAAGGGTCAGACGGTCCAGTCGAGGATGATCTTGCCGCTGCGGGCGGTGGCGGCCTCGTCGAAGGCCGCGTCGAAGTCCTGGTAGGAGTAGCTGCCGGTGATCACGGGGCTGAGGTCGAGCCCGCCCTCGAGCAGGACGGTCATGGCGTACCAGGTCTCGAACATCTCCCGGCCGTAGATGCCCTTGACCGTGATCATCGAGGTGACGATCTTCGACCAGTCGACGGCGAACTCCTCGGCGGGCAGGCCGAGCATCGCGATCCGGCCACCGTGCGTCATGTTCGCGACCATGTCCCGCATGGCCTCGGGCCGCCCGGACATCTCCAGGCCGATGTCGAAGCCCTCGCGCAGCCCGAGCTGCCGCTGCGCCTCGCCGATGGTCGTCTCGGCGACGTTGACCGCGAGCGTGGCGCCGACCTTGCGGGCGAGCTCCAGCCGGGGCTCGCTCACATCGGTGATCACCACGTTGCGCGCCCCCGCGTGCCGGGCGACGGCCGCCGCCATCACGCCGATCGGGCCGGCGCCCGTGATCAGCACGTCCTCCCCGACGAGCGGGAACGACAGCGCCGTGTGCACGGCGTTCCCGAACGGGTCGAAGATCGCCGCCACGTCCAGGTCCACCTTCGCGCGGTGCACCCACACGTTCGACGCCGGCAGCGCGACGTACTCGGCGAACGCCCCGTCCCGCCCGACGCCCAGCCCGATGGTGGCCCGGCACAGGTGCCGGCGCCCCGCCAGGCAGTTGCGGCACTTGCCGCACACCAGGTGCCCCTCGCCGCTGACCAGGTCGCCGACCGCGATGTCCGCCACGTCGGCGCCGACGGCCGCGACCTCGCCGACGAACTCGTGCCCCAGCACCAGCGGCGTGTTCACCGCCTGCCGCGCCCAGCCGTCCCAGGCCCGGATGTGCAGGTCCGTACCGCAGATGCCGGTACGGAGCACCCGGATCAGTACGTCGCCGGGCCCGGTCTCGGGCTCCGGCACGTCCATGAGCCAGAGGCCCGGCTCGGCCTTCTGCTTGACAAGTGCCTTCATCGGCGCAGCTCCCGGGTGGGGGTACGGGCGGGGTACGGGTGGAGATCGTGAACGCGCACCAATCTGCCCACAGCGGGCCCGCGCGTCCATCGAGCTTTTCTTAAGCGGGCCAACAGCAGAACTTCACGCGCCACGCCGCTACCACGCTTACCGTCACCGGATGACGATGCAGGTCTGGTACACGTCCTACGGCTCCAACACGCACGTCGACCGGCTGGCCCACTACATCCTGGGCGGCGCCCCGCCGGACGCGAACCGGCTCTACCCCGGCTGCCGCGACCGCCGCCTCCCGGCCGCCTCCGTCCCCGTGGAGCTGACGGGCGCCCTGTACTTCGCCACCGAGTCACCCGTGTGGACCGGCGGGCGGGCCTTCTACGACCCCGGGGCCGAGGGCCGCGTCCTGGCCCGCGCGCACCTGGTGACGGCCCAGCAGTTCTCGGACATCGCCGCCCAGGAGATGTACCGCGAGCCGGGCCCGGACGCCGACCTCGACCTGACGCGGGTCCTGCGGGACGGCAGGGCGGCCCTCGGCGACGGCCGCTATGAGACTCTCGTCTGCGCGGGGACGCTCGACGGCCACCCGCTCCTCACCTTCACGGCCCCGTGGCGCATGCGCGACATCCCCTGGAACGCGCCCTCCGCCGACTACCTCCGCCACATCGCCGCCGGCCTCCTCGCGACGGGCGCCTGGGACGCGGACACCGTCACCGCCTACCTCGCCTCCTGCCCGGGCGTGGCGGGCCACTGGACGCGGCGGCGCATCGGCGAGTTGATCGCGGGCTGAGCCGATGGCGCACAGGGCCCGGTCGCGCCGGGACGGCGAGGCGGGGCCCTGGGAGCGCGGGGCGCGCGTCAGCGATCCGCACCGGAGGGCGGCGTACCGAAAGGGCGTCGACGGGCGCCCGCGCGCATGGCGCGATCCCGCGCACTCCTGAGAGAAACAAGTTGAGACGAGACGAATCGTCTTGTTATGGTGGAGGCATGGCTCTCTTCTTCTTCCTGTGAGTCGGGCACGGCCGACGCCACCGACAGCACCGTCGCGCCGCTTCCGCCGCCCGTAGACCCTCCGCACCCCCACGGGAAGATCACCATGCGCGCACGCGCCCATATCGCCACGCCCGCACCCGCTGCCGTCGCGCAGCTGGCCGCCAAGGACGTCACCAAGTCGTACGGCACCCGCACCGTCCTCGACCAGGTCTCCTTCACCGTCCGTCCCGGCGAGAGGGCCGCCGTCATCGGCGAGAACGGCTCGGGAAAGACCACCCTGCTGCGGCTGCTGGCCGCGGCCGAGGCACCGGACGCCGGGGAGATCACCGTCGGCTTTCCCGGCGGCGCCGCCCACCTCGCCCAGACCATCGACCTCGACCCGGACCGCACCGTCCAGGACGCCGTCGACCTCGCCCTCGCCGACCTGCGCGACATGGAGCGCCGGCTGCGCGCGGCCGAGGAGCGCCTCGGCGAGGCGTCGGAGGACGAACTCGCCGCGTACGGCGAGCTGCTGACCGCGTACCAGGAACGCGGCGGGTACGAGGCGGACGCCCGCGTCGACGCCGCCCTGCACGGGCTCGGGCTCGCCGGGATCACCCGCGACCGGGTGCTCGGCTCGCTGTCCGGCGGCGAGCAGTCACGGCTCGCGCTCGCCTGCGTCCTGGCCGCCGGGGCCGAGCTGCTGCTCCTCGACGAGCCGACGAACCACCTCGACGCGGCGGCCGTGCGCTGGCTCGAGGAGCACCTGCGCGCGCACCGCGGCACCGTCGTCGCGGTCACCCACGACCGCGGCTTCCTGGAGCGCGTCGCCACCGCGATCCTCGAGGTGGACCGGGACGCGCGCACGGTGCACCGGTACGGCGACGGCTGGACCGGCTACCGCGCCGCGAAGGCCGCCGCCCGGCGCCGCGCGGAGCAGGAGTACGCGCGGTGGCTCCAGGACGTGGCCCGTACCGAGGAGCTGCTCGCGGCCGCCGGAAAGCGCCTCGCCACCACCGGCAGGGACCCGCGGCAGGGCTTCGGCAAACACCGCCGCTTGCACGAGGCGAAGCTCGGCGGGCAGGTGCGGGCGGTCCGGGAGCGCCTCGCCCACCTGCGGCGCAACCCGGTGCCTGCGCCACCCGAACCGCTGCGGTTCACGGCGGCGCTGACGGCGGCGGGCGGCGGGCCCTCCGCCGGGGGGCCGCTCGCCGAACTCGACGGCGTCACGGTCGGCGAGCGGCTGCGCCTGAAGGACCGGCTGGCGATCGCCCCCGGGCAGCGTCTGCTGGTCACCGGCGAGAACGGGGCCGGCAAGACGACGCTGCTGCGCGTCCTCGCGGGCGACCTGGAACCGGACGAGGGCGCGGTACGCCGCCCCGCGCGCATCGGCTACCTGGCGCAGGAACTGCCCGCCCGCTCCACGCGCCTCCCGCTGCTCGCCGCCTTCGCGGCGGGGCGGCCCGGGCTCCCGGAGGACTCCGCCGACGAGCTGCTGGCGCTGGGCCTGTTCCGCGAGGAGGACCTCCACGTACCGGTCGCGGCCCTGTCCGCGGGTCAGCAGCGACGGCTCCAGATCGCGCGGCTGGTGACCCGGCCCGCGGACCTCCTCGTCCTCGACGAGCCGACCAACCACATCGCGCTCGACCTGATCGAGGACCTGGAGTCGGCGCTCGCGACGTACCCGGGAGCGGTGGTCGCGGTCTCCCACGACCGCGGCTTCCGCGCGCGGTTCCCGGGCGACCGGCTGGAGCTGCGCGGCGGCCGACGCCACTGACCAAAGCCCCTCGCCGGGCCGGGGCCCGCATTACCTCCGCGGTAATCGACTCCCGCCCGCCCCGCGCGGCATCGTTGCGGTCACCGGCCGCGACATGCAGTTCTCGTACATGGACGGCGAGCACTTCGTCTTCATGGACATGCAGACGTACGACCAGCTGCACGTCGACCGCAAG